>NZ_JAMYRC010000002.1:0-326944 GCF_040321205.1 Mesorhizobium sp. M0496
AGCCGTGGCACGCTGATCAGCCCGGCCCCATGCCGGAGAGCGCGGCGACCAAGCCGTCAGCTACACCACGCAGCGGGACACGATCAATGGAACTCTCCAGGCCCGCAACGCATCGTCCCAACTCGCCCATGGGACGGCACGCAGTTCTTCAAGCACCGTCCTGGAATAGGGCGTGCGAATGCGCAGGTCGTCCGCGATTTCCAGATACCGGCTCGATATTGGGTCGAAGGTGAAGGCATCTCGTCCCTTGCTATCGTCATGGGGAGCCCGCAACGCCGCCTCTTGCTCCAGCCAGCGGTCGATCCGCCGGGCCGCGGTCTTGCCGGGCACGAACCAACTCTTACGCTCGTCGCTCCATCTGGCACGCGGAAAAGCTTGCTGAAACCGCTCGACCGCCATTCGATCGTACGAAAAGCCGGCTTCGGCACCAATTGCATCCTGTTTGTGTGGCGCAGGACGAGCGTTGGGGTCCGTCATTGTAAAATCAACCGAGTTCGCTGCATGGAACGCGGCGCCGGGCCAAAGGTTCATCAGCCTGGCAAGTCCGCAGGAATACGGCGCCTGAATGATGCCAATGCTCAAGACGTGTGTGAAACTTTCCCCACGCTCGGCAGTTAAGCAGGGTCCGAGAGGATCAACGATGTCGAAATCAGACGAGAGTGCGGCTAAAGCCGAGCGGCCGAAAAAGGCTCGTTCGCGTCCCATAAAAGGGGAGGACGCAGAGGTGAGACATGTCATCGAGAAACATGATCTGTCACCAGCGCAGGCGCGGGAGTTGGTGCGTCGCTACGGAAATGACTGGCGAAAGATTGACGAGGCCGCCAAGTCCTACAAAGACCACTGAGGATCAACAGCTAAGTCTTTCCTGCTCACCAAGAGTTTATTGAGAACTCGGATGATCCGCATCGCAACCTTCAACTTGAATGGCGTGAACGGTCGCCTGCCCGTGCTCATCAAGTGGCTGGGTGAGACCGACTATGACATCGTGTGCCTTCAGGAATTGAAGACCTCGGACGAGAAATTTCCCGTCGAAGCCATCAGGAACGCCGGCTACGGCGCCATCTGGCACGGGCAAAAGTCCTACAATGGTGTGGCAATACTCGCCCGGGGGAGGGAGCCGGTGGAACGTCGACGCGGCCTGCCAGGCGATCCCGACGACACCCACAGCCGGTATATCGAGGCCGAGGTGGATGGGCTTGTGATTGGCTGCCTCTATCTGCCCAATGGCAATCCTGCGCCTGGCCCGAAATTCGACTATAAGCTCCGTTGGTTCGACCGTCTGATCAGCTACGGCCAGCTACTGCTCAGGGAAGGTGTCACAAGCGTTCTTTGCGGCGACTACAATGTCGTGCCAACGGCGATTGATGCCGTGGTACCAAGACGTTGGCTAGGCGACGCAGTCTACTTTCCGGAGAGCCGTCAAGCCTACGCCGAAATGGTTGGTAACGGCTGGATCGATGCCATTCGCCGTATCCATCCCGAGAAAGGCATCTACACCTATTGGAACTTCTCCTACCAGGGAGGTTTTGATCGGAGTTCCGGCCTGCGGATGGACCATCTCCTCGTCAGCCCATCACTTTCGACCAGGCTACGGAATGCCGGCGTCGACGCTGACTTGCGAGGTTGGGAAAAGCCGAGTGATCATGCGCCAGCCTGGATCGAGCTCGACCTCTCCGGCCGGTCGTTGACATGACCTGTTGTTCAGCGGGGATCGCCAGGCGTCTTCGCCAAAGCGCGAATAAATTCCCTGAGGGAACCTCGTCTCATACCCTTCATGCTCATGCTGCTTTTCTGGCGGCTGCCCTGAACGGACGGTCGACGGTGAAGGCATCTGGACGGATGGCAGCCTCAACCTGGCTCCAGGTCACCGGATGCGCGATTGGGAAACCGGGTCGCGCCCGTGGGGAGAAGGCGCCGACCGCAGTATTGCCGCGCCCATTGCGAAGATAGTCAATGAAGATGCGGCCCCTTCGGGCTGCCGGCGCGGCAGACAGCAGATAACGATCAGGATGCGCTTCAGCAAGCCGCTTGGCGAAGGACCGGGCAAGGAACCGGGCGTCGTCGTGTGTGATCTTCGTCTCGAGTGGGGCCATCAGGTGAATGCCCTTGCCGCCGGTCAGCTTTGGCCAGCTCTCCAGCCCTGCCGCTTCCAGGAAATCGCGAAGCGCCAGGGCGGTCTCGATCACGTCACCCCACTCGACGCCCTCGCCGGGATCCAGGTCCAGAACAATGCGATCGGCATGTTCGATATCGTCAACAGTGGCGTTCCAGGGGTGCAGTTCTACAGCATCCATCTCCACCAGCCCCAGCAAGCCGGCAAGGTCGTCCACCCACACGCGCACACCTTCGCCACCGCCGCGCTTTTGAATGCACAACTGATGCACGGCTGCTGGGACCTCCGGCAGCCCACCCTTGTGGTAAAAGGTTGCGCCATGAGCATGGCGGACCAACTTCAGCGGTCGACACCCGAGATGGACGAGGGCGTGATCACCAACCCTCTTCCAATAGCGCGCAAGCTCTTCCTTGGAGGGCGAGACCGCATCGGGCAGAAGTTGCAGGATGTTCTCGCTGGAAAGACCATGTTCTCGGGCTGGCCCGCGTCGCTTTGATGGGGCTGGAGGCTTGGCTGGGATCGGCACGAGGTCTTCGCGCAGCCCCTTGAACACTGCCTCGCGCAGCAAGCCGCGATCGGTGATGCCGCTGAATTCAACTTCAGCCAGAAGGTCGGGTCTGACCCACGTCGCCTTGGGCTTCACGATGGGCTCTGACAGAGGCGACTTGCTGATGATCAGCGGATCAAGCCGCTCGCGAACACGTTTTGCCGCGCTGAGCGTGTAGCCGCTCCGGGCCTTCCCGGCATAGAGCAGTCGGTCGCCCTCGCGACGGCCTATGTAGAGCGATGCGATCCGGCGCGGGTGAGCGCCCAGCTTTTCGACGAAAGCGATGATGGGGAAGGTGTCGCTCTTGGTGCACTTCACTTTGAGCCAGCTGGTCTGGACGCCTGAGCGGTAGGCAGCATCGGTGCGCTTGGAGACAATCCCCTCCAGCCCCATCCGGCAAGCATGTTCAAACACGTCCGTGCCGCTCACCTCCAGATGCTCGGCGTAGGTCAGTGTCGGCGCAGCGTTCTCCAGCAGCTTCTCCAGGGCCGCCTTGCGCTTCACCAGTGGCTGCTGTCGGAGATCGCGCCCGTTGAGGTGCAGCAGGTCGAACGCGTAGAAGATGAGCCTGGGCGAATTGGGATTGCCCAGCTCCCGTTCCAGGGCTTGGTAATCCGGCAGGCCGGTGTCGCCGAGAACGACAGCCTCGCCGTCGATGATCGCCGCCTTCACCGGCAAACCCGCCGCCGCTTGAACAATTCGTCTGTATCGACGCGACCAGTCGTAGCCGCGCCGCGTGAAGGCTCGCGCTGTGCGGTTCTCAATGATCAGCTCGGTGCGCTAGCCGTCATACTTGATTTCGTGAAGCCATTGGCTGCCTTCGGGCGCGTTCGCGGCAAGCGTCGGCGATTGAAACTCAACGAAAGAGAGCCCGTCCGCAGTCTTACTCATGCACCCTCCGAACGGCGATTCAAGGCGCGGAGCAGCAATAGGTTCCGGGTATTTTGGCAAAATTGCATGTTGGCGGTTTGTGTAGCCGTTGGATTTCCCACCAATGAACTAGCCACGCACAATGCAGGCGGGCACCCGACCGCGCCTTGCCAGCTGGCAACCTCAAGGCGCTTGGCGCAAACCACGAACCTTCAGCACCGTATGCTGGCGGCCACCTCGTGGAACGAAATTCGATTGCGGGACATGTTAACCGTGAGGCGGGATGATCGTCGCTCCCGAAAAGTGAAGCATTTTTCTGACATCGCGACTTGGACCAAGGCCATCCGGCAAAAGGAACAAAGTGCGGTGCCGCTGGTTGAGATTTGTCGAGACCAGAGCGGAGGCAGTCCTCACTGCTCTGTCTGGCCCCTACAATCCAGCGCGAGGATAGCCGTGGGTATTCTTGAAAGCGTGAAGAAGGCGGCCGAGCTGGCAACGGGTATTGGCCGACCGAGAACGCAAGAACTCGCCGAACTGGTGAGGTTGAAAAAACCACTCGAATTTCGGTTCAAGGACGATGGCCTCGTGCCGAACCATCCGTTCTGGCCATTTGTCGTCTATCGTGGCGCCGTTAAGCCGCTGGAGCAATTCGACGTCGCGGCTGTGCTGGAAGAGCTATTCGAGGCGAATGGCTGGCGTGACAGCTGGCGTGACGGCATTTATCACTACCTTCATTACCATTCCCGCATACACGAGGTGCTTGGGGTTGCGCGCGGAACCGGCAGGGTTCGGTTCGGAGGCAAAAGGGGCCGGATATTATCCTTGAAGACTGGCGACGTGGCCGTTCTTCCGGCGGGCACCGGACACCAATGCCTCTACGAGAGTGATGACTTCCTGGTGGTCGGTGCCTATCCGGCATCGGGCACTTATGACGAATGCACGACAGCCCAGGAACATGAGCGGGCATTGCGAACGATTCCCAGGGTTGGCCGTCCACGGAAGGATCCGGTCTATGGAAGCAAAGGCCCGCTGCTGTCAGTATGGAAAAAATGAGGACGAAGTGCGCTACGTTGAGACGCGCACGAGCGACGCTGTAGAGGTGCCGCATCGAAGGTCGTTCCGGGCCAGCGGCCCCTGCCGCGGGTGCACATTCCGTGATCTTGCACCCGCGGAGTACTGCAGACCTCGCGCTTTTGCATGTCACCGCACAGCGACACAGGAACTAGAGCCCGGGTGACAACGTTTTGAAGGCAGCATACGCCGCGTTGATGTCGTCGGAGACGAGCGGCGTGCATTAGTGAGGCAAAAGGAGAGACTTACATGTTTCGCAATCTCTTAGCCACGACAGCGCTTGCGATGCTGACCGCCACGGGCGTTTATGCGCAGCAGGCTACGACGCCGAAACCCGCGCAGGCACCCGCTACGGAGGCGCCGTCTTCGCAGGTAACGCGCGCTGACGGCAGTTTGGTGACCAACATCATCGGTGAAACAGTCTATAATGGAACCGGCGATGATGCCGAAAACATCGGCAAGGTTAGCGATGTTGTCTTTGACACCAATGGTCGGGCGAAATCCGTCGTTATTGGCGTCGGCGGCTTCCTTGGGCTTGGCACCAAGGAAGTTGCTTTCGATTATGGCAAGCTTCAATGGGCCGAGAAGAACGGCGATCGTTGGCTCGTCGCCCAGACCACCAAGGATGAGCTGAAGGGCCAGCCAGACTTCGACCGTGTGGCTTTGGAGCCTGCTGCGGCGAATAAAACTCCGCCTTCGACGTCGACCGATACGACGCAGAGCGTGCCGGTGGCTATGCCAGTTCTTGCAACCGCCATCACAGGGAAAACCGTCTACAATGGCACCAGCAACGACGCCCAGAACATCGGCGATGTGAACGATATTGTTCTAGCCAAGGACGGCAAGGCGAAGTCGCTCATTCTCGGAGTCGGTGGCTTCCTCGGGATTGGCGAAAAGGACGTCGCCTACGATTTCGAGAAGGCGCAGTGGGCTGAAAAGAACGGCTCGCACTTTGTGGTCGCACAGACCACGAAGGAAGAGCTGGAGGCACAGCCAGGTTTCGACCGCAAAGCCTATGATCCACCGCCGGCGACCACCGCATCCAATGAAGTTGCGCCGGCCCCCACCGCTACTGTGCCGGCAGCGCCGCCCAGCGACTCCGCCCAGAAAGCGCCGGCGCCCGCCGACCAGACCACAACCGGGTCTATCGACAAATCGACGTTGACCGAATCGCCGATAGGAGAGATTCGGGTCGAAGATTTCGTTGGAACGACCGTCTACGGCGCCAACGACGTCAATGTGGGCGAGATCGGCGATGTCGTGCTGAATGGGGACAAGGCGGTCGATGCGGTCATCATCGACGTCGGTGGTTTTCTCGGTGTCGGCGAGAAAGAGGTAGCGGTCGGCATGGACAATCTCAAGTTCATGACCGACAAGAACGGCAGGCGTTACCTGTACACGACGTTCACCAAGGAGCAGCTCGAGGCTCAAGCGGCCTATGATAAAGGCACCTATGTGCAAAAACGCGACGAACAGCGCATGATCTTGCGCTAACCCGTCAAAGCTCGCATCCGCAACGATGCGGGCTTTGTCGTATCAGAAGTTACCAGCGGCCGACCAAGTCCGCGAAGCAACTAAGGGTCTGGCGGCGCGTTGAGTTCGGGAACTTTATCGAGGGGACAGAACCTTCAAGGGAGACGCCGAGATGGCCGACGATAAGAGCAAGCGGGATTTTCGCGACAGAGACAGGCTGGCGGGCGACGAGGAGTATGAGGTTGGTTATGTCGCCAGCAAATTCGGCCTCACCATCCCGCAGGTCCGCGAACTTGTTGCCAAGCATGGGAACGACCGTGAAACACTTGAGCGCGAGGCAAAGGCGCTTGGCACGCGATAGCGCGAGACCAACAGGCCAAGGGCAGGTTGCCCCAGTTATGAAATCAGATCGCGCGCGCCCGGTTGGCCCTGTGCATTTTGGGAGGTTCTTCTGATGTCCGTCCAGTGTCGCGTTTCGGTCGACGATAGCCAATTCATCGACAATATTACATTTCAGGTGGTGCCACGTATCGGCGAGAGCATTTCGATGTCGCTCCACGGAGCCTCTGCCAATCTGCGCGTTTCGCGGGTGTTGCACTTACCTGAAGGTGAGTCCCCCGACGGTTCGCTCATTGTCTTGGAACTCACCAGCAAGATTCTCTGATTGTGCAGTGACCGAGACTCGCGTTCACGATTCAGATTCCTCTGCACCAGTGATCAACTTGCCACTCTGCTTTCTTGCTTGGCGGTCCCATATCGCTCCGGGATACGCCCCAGCAGCTGGTCGCGATTGCCCGTCAATTCGACAAAGATCATCGTCAGTGAGGACGCCTCATTGCTCCTTGGGATCATCTCATTGGCTCGACCGGCGGTGAATTGACCCGTGAGGCCAAGCCTGCCGCCGGCCGATGCGATCCAAACTTCAACGGGTCAGAACGAGAGCCTCCTCGTCGTCGCGCTGCTTGCCACCGAACGCTGCTGCAACGCTCGCTATGAAGGCGCCGATAACCATCGACAATGCGCCTATAAGCGCGAAGGATGCAGTGGCTTTCCTTGCTGTATCGGCCGCCTGCTTGGCCTTGACCTTGGCGTCGTCGACTTTGGCGATCACCGCATCCACTCGGGTCTTCGCATCGGCGTCCGACAGGCCTGTGCGGGCGGCGACGAGTTGCGCCAGATAGCCCTTGTCCTCAGGCGATACTTCGCCATTTGCCGCCCCCGCTAACAGGATGCGCGTTGCTTGTTCCGTAGCGGTGGGGCTGTTCTGTTCATGGGCCGGCGCTGCGGCGGGGTTCGCCGACCGGAATAGAGAATCTACAAAATAGCCGGTCCAGGTGCCAGAAGATGGGGCATCTGTCGCGGCCGCACTGGCAGCTGCCGTCGTTGCCCCCATCGCGGCGCCTGACGCCACTGAGGATGCAGCCTGCACACCCGTGCCCAGCGCCGCTGCAAGAGCCGAGCCGAGCACGCCGGCAACAAGCAACGTTGCCAGCGCCCACGCAAGGAAACCGTGTGCGGTGTCACGAAAATAGACTTCGTCGGTGTGGACATTTACCCACTTGGTGCGCAGCCGACCGGTGAGATAGCCGCCTACGCCAGCTGATAGCCATTGAACGATGACAAGCCAGGCAGCCGCCGAAACCGCGAAGGTTGTGGTCGAAGCGCTCGATCCAGTCCAAGGCGAAACCATGGTCAGTCCTAGACCGGAGCCGACCAGCATCAGAATAACCGTCAGCGTCGAGGCCGCGAAGGCGCCCGCGACGATCGGCCCCCAGCTGACAGCCGATGAGGATGATTCAGAGACCGGCGTGATGTCTGTCGATGAAAGCACGGTTGCCATCTTCGCCCCCTACCGCGCAAAAAGCATAATCAGAATGATGATTGGGATCGGAACCCCGAGCAACCATAGCAAAATACCTCGGCCCATATCGACCTCCTTTAAGGTGCTGAGACGAAGTAACAATTCTCCATGAAGGCTTTCGTTCCAGAGCTACCGCTGTTATGATACGGCAGCTCTTCTGAGGGGCCACGACGCGAGACTGTCCAGGCACGGAACTTACTCGACTGGCGGCAAGCCGCGCGTTGTCGTAACTTGTCCCTCCGATGACGTGCGCAAGTTTACTCCGCGCCTGCCTCCTGCCTCGCATCGCGCCGCATTTGACAGCCGGATCCCTCGCGATCATTCTGGCTGTTGTCGCCCTGCGCCGGCAGAACCCCTTCAGCCGTAAAAGCTCCGGCGCCTGCAGAACCTGCCCCGACGTCGGCTCTCGCGCCTGCACCGGCTCCATATCTTACTGGCGGCGGCGACCCAGCATAAGAATGGTCATCAATGCACTCACGCACGCCATGGCTATCAGAGCGACAACGCCAGAAGCGTTGACCTCTTGGTCTGCCTGCAATGGCACGACGTTTTTTGCGGGCAAAGCGTTATGAGCCACCGGATCCAGATCGGACCTACTGCCGTGACGAACAGAATAGGCGCGAGTGAACTCCGCACCGAGCAGAAAAATTTGCGACGAGTAGTAAACCCAGAGTAGTATGACGAGGAGTCCACCAGCGGCTCCGTACGAAGACGCGATCGCGCTCGTGCCGATATACCAGCCAATCAGCGACTTTCCGAGCGTGAACAAGGCGGCGGTCACTACAGCACCAATCCCGACATCGCGCCATTCCAGGGTTCGATCGGGCAAAACTTTGTAGATAGCAGCGAACATCACTGAGATCAGGACGAACGAAACGACGGCGTTGATCACCCCGAGGACGATTGTGCCGAACGGCAGCTGAGCGTTTATGATGTTACCCAGCGCCGAGATCGCTGCGCTCGCTACAAGAGATACGAGCAACATAAAACCAAGTGCGGCGACCAAACCTAGACTTGCCGCACGTGCCCGTACCAGACGCGACAACGACATGCCCTGCGGCTCGACCCTCCATATTATGTTCAAAGACTGCTGCATTTCGCCAAATACACCGGAAGCGGTCACGAACAACGTGACCATGCCAATGACCGCCGCCCAAGCCCCGGATGGCTTGCCAGATGCGCTCTCGAGCGCGGTCTGAAGGAGACCTGCGCTTTCTGGACCCATCAGCCCCGAGATCTGCGCAGACAAAGCTAGTTGTGCAGCCTCATGGCCGAAAGCGAGACCTGCGATAGCGATCACAATCAGCAGGATTGGAGCCAGCGACGTGGTGGCGTAAAAAGCCATTGCAGCGCCATGACTAAGGGCATTGTCGTTGACAAAGCCAACTATGCATTCTCGGGCCAAATTCCAGGCATCTGCTATCGTGGATGGCATTTGAAGGCTGTGAGTTGCGATGGCGTCCACTTAGCAATGCTCGAAAACTTCCGATGTTCCGATGGGCGAGCATCAGGTCCGTTTTTGACGGTGGCCCACTCAACGAGGCCGGGCTTGTCACGTTCATAGGGCGCCGCTGCGGCGGACCAGCTCGGCGACAAAAGCATGAGCGGTCCGTCCAAAATCAGGCCCCGTCAATTTCGTGAATGATAGCTGTCCTTCTCAATCTCGAGCGGCAAAGGCCTTCATACCTTTCTTGATCGCCCTGCGAGCTTCGTCGGCATTCTGCCATCCCTCGAACTTGACAGTCTTGCCCGTCCCAAGCGCCGACGACAGGAAGAACCATTCGATTTCGCGCCGCAGTTTGTCGGGAACATGATCCGCCGCGACCGCTTCGTCAGTAGCATCCGCCCTGTGGGGACAGAAGATATAGCGATCGTTGCGCAACACCTCGCCGCCCACGTCCTTCTGCTTGACGCGCAATGCGCCAAGCAAATTGCATTTGATGACCACGCCAGGGGCAGTAGCGGCCTGATGAATGACAAGCCCATCGAGAGGATCTCCATCTTCACCTAACGTTGAGGGGATGAAGCCCCAGTCGTAGGGGTAGATCATTCCAACCGGCAGAGGACGGACGTAGCCGAAAACCTGCCCTTCCGGCTCGAAAGCCAATTTCGCCGTCGCGCCACGCGGACTTTCGATTACCACTCTGATGAGGCCCTTCGTGGTTGTTGGTAGCTTTAGATAATTAGGCATCAAGAGCCTCTCTCTTTCGGTTCGATTGCAACGCTCGAGGGGAAGCAACCAACGCCTTGTGTCGCCGACTTGGCACGCGATGGAACTTCAGAACGCGAAGAATGTTCCGAGGACTTGAGGCTGTTGAGGAGGTTAGGCATGACAAAGGCTGCCCTGCACGTACTGAAAGGCGTGGGCTATTTGATCTCAACGGTGAGCGTGATTCTGCTAGCCATCGTAAGTTGGTCGAGCGCTTCAAACAGTCCTGTGCTTACTGCCTGTTTGCTCGGCGGCGGCGCGTCATCCATTGTTGGGATGTTCTGCCGTTGGCTGACATACGAAATTGAGAAGCGCCGAGAGGACACGCAACAAGACGGAACAGGTTATCCTCGCTGGCGTTAGTTCGCCGGCGCAAGAGAAGCCCGCCTGTCATGGTCGTCACTCCCCTTTGAGTTGGCTCACAACGGGGTGAACTCGGCTGTTCCGGAGATTCAAGGATGCTGTCTGATCCGACCGTGCTGATTCTGATGTATTTCGTGCTGCCGCTATGGCTCATCGCAGGGTTTGCCGATTGGCTGTGCCACCGCGCCTCGCACATCGAATCGACCACCGGTGCCAAGGAATCGCTCATTCATCTGCTGATGTTTGTCGAAGTCGGTATACCGTTGCTGGCGGCGATGTTTCTGGAAGTCAATGCGTTGATTATCGCAACGATGCTGGCGGCTTTCGTTGCGCATGAGGCAACGGCCATGTGGGACGTCAGTTATGCGACCACGGCCCGAACCGTTTCGCCCGTCGAGCAGCACGTGCACAGCTTTCTGGAGATGATTCCGCTGATTGGAATTGTCAGCGTGGTCTCGCTTCACTGGGGGCAATTTCGGGCGTTGTTCGGTTTCGGAGAAGAACCTGCTCGGTTCGAGTTTGCCTGGAAACCCGAGCCACTGCCCGTGAGTTATATTGCGACGATTATGATCCTCGTTCTTTTGTTCGAGTTGCTCCCTTACCTGGAGGAATTTGTTCGCGGCCTTCACGCCAACGGGTGGAGACTGATTCCCTACAAGGCGCGCCGCGCCAAATCGGGATCTTCAACAAGGCGCTAATTCATTTCAAGCAATTCATTTGCTTTGAGCCACCCCTGCAAAAGCTACCGGATTGGCCAACTATTTTTCTCTCGGCTCCGCGAAATCGCTGCCAGCTATGAAAAGACTGCCTTGGCGCTGGGCGTTAACGGCCTGAGCCAGCGTTCTTGCAGCATTTCGGACCTCGTCTTGAATGTCTTTGTCCGCGTCCAGCTCAAGATGGCTCGTAGCGTAGGGCTTCCAATAGCCAATATAGCGGTCCACCTCTGCCAGTGGACCCGCCGGCGCCAGTTTCATGAATCGCAACCAATCCGATATCGAATGTCGGACATTCTCCACACCATCGACGTCACCATGAACGACCACAGAGAAGAATCGGCCTTGCAGGTGGCGCGGATAGTTCCACCCGGCCATTTCGATCGCCTTCGCTTCATCTGCGTGTTTGCCGTGGGTGGCTGTCGGGTCCGGGTTTCCCCCGTCCGCGCAGACCAGGCGATCCATCATCAGCTTCAGGGGGGAGGTTACTTGATACCAATTGACCGGAGTGACGATCATGATCCCATGCGCCGCAACCCACATCGGATAGATTTCAGCCATCCAGTCCTGCGTTTGACCGAGTGAGTGGTTTGGATAGCAAGAACACGGCCAATGGCACAGCGGAGCCGCAGTCGAGAAACATGCCTTACAGGGATGGATCTTGCGCCCGTATTCCGAAGCGAGGCGGGATAGGTCCAATATCTCAATTTCGAAATCGCCTTCGCTCAGGATCGCGTCCCGGGACAGTTCGACCAGCCGGTAGCTCTTCGACATTTCCCCAGGACAGGTATGCTCGCTGCGCGAGGACGCATTGATCAGCAATATCAGAGGCTTTTTGGAAGGGGCGTCATGACTTGCCTGCGCGGCTTGAATGGCATCGCGCGCCGCTAACCAGTCTACCGAAAGCTCGTAGTCAGGATCGGTAAATCCCTCTCCGGCTTTCCTGGTGATTGGGCTCTTACGGGACTCGGCATAAGCCTGCCACGCGACTTCGGCAATCTTAGACAATTCGGGGTCGAGGCCGCGAAATGCCGGATCTTCAAACTGGCCCAGATATCGTGTTTTGAATTCTTCTTCTTCTAGCTTGGGACTTGGCATGCCTTTGCGCGGCAAAGGTGCGTTAGGTTGTTGACCGGACGTTTTCATCGAGAACCAGAACCTTTTGAACGCCGTTAGCAGACACGGAGGAAAACGCGCTGGAAGGGTTATGGTTCGCGCCCACCGGTCGCCGAGCGTCCAAAAGACGTCAGGCTGTTAGCGGCGGCCGTCTATGCGCCCACGTCGGAAATGAGCGGTGACGTGCGTCCATTCGGTCAGCCCATCATCGTCTTCAGAGGCTCCTGGGCGAGGTTTGTTTCTATCTCCTGTCGACCCGGTGTTTCTTTCAGCGCGGTGCGCATGTTCTTGCGGTACTCCTCTGGCATGCGCGGCGGCAGCATGGGCTCATAGGCGTCAACGACCGCCTCAATGATCACCGGACCTTCGGCTGCGAAAGCTGCGTCCAGAACTCCCTCAACATCCTCGGGCCGGGTAACGCTGTAGCCGATCCCACCCATCGCCTGTGCGGCCATGGCGAAATCGATTGGCTGCAGTTCGCAGGCAAATTGCGGGTTGCCGAGAAACATCATCTGTTCCCACGCGATCTGGTTGAGCATATTATTCTTGATCACCAGAAGCTTGAGCGGAATCTTGTAGCGCACCGCCGTCGAAAATTCACCAAGCTGCATGGCGAGGCCGCCATCGCCAACCACGGCGAAAACCGGTCGGTCCGGAAAGGCAATGCCGGCCGCGATCGCATATGGCAATCCGCAGGCCATGGATGCCAGCGAGCCGGAGACGGCGAAGTCCTGACCCGCCTTGATATCGATGTGGCGGGCGGCAAGTTCGGTATTCTGGCCCGAGTCGGTGGCAAGGATGGCGTTTGCTGGCATGCGGTCGCCGAAGGCCTTCACCACGCGTTGCGGCTTGAGCGGTACGTCGTCCTTGCTTTCTGCTTCGGCCATCATGCCGCGCCAGCGCCGTACACTTTGCTGCGCCTGTTCGAGAAATGACCTGTCCGTTTTCTGCGTCAACCTTTCATTGAGCAATTGCAGCGAGACGGCTGCATCCCCGACGAGGCCAGCCTCGACGGGCTGGCGCAGACCTATGCGCTGCGCATTTCGGTCGACCTGAACCCCGCGCGCCTTGCCTGGCTTGGGGTAATATTCGATGTAGGGGAAGGTCGAACCGACGATCAGCAGCGCCTCGCACTGCTCCATTATTTCCTGGGAGGCCAGCGTTCCCAATATTCCTATGCCGCCGACGACGTTCGGATGGTCGTCCGGCAGCACGGCTTTGCCAAGCAGGGCCTTGGCAACCGGTGCAGCGAGCAGCTTCGCGGTTTTCTCGAGTTCCGCCTTGGCATTGAGCGCGCCACGCCCGGCAAGGATCGCTACCTTCGAGGCTGCATTGAGAATGTTCGCCGCGAGATCGAGTTGGGCTTCGTCCGGTTGCTTGCTGCCTTCGAACCATCGGTTAGGCGTGTGCCTTGGAAGGTTGCGCGGTGAGCGCTTCGCCGATGTCTGTTCCTGCACGTCGCTCGCTATCGAGAGATGAGAAACGCCGCGCCCAGCAAGCGCGGAGCGGCAGGCCAGGCCGGCAACGTTTTCCATGTGCGCCGCATCGGCGACATGAGCGTTGAAGACGCTGACGTCGTTGAAGACGCGGGTCAGATCGACATCCTGCTGCGTGAAGGTCTCGATCAGGTCATGGAACTGCATTCCGGTTACGGCGAGGACCGGCACCTGATCGAGCTTGGCGTCGTAGAGGCCGGTCAGCAGATGGGTGCCGCCCGGTCCGGACGTGGCGAGACAGACACCGAGCTTGCCGGTCCATTTTGCATAGGCCGTCGCCATGAACGCCGCCGACTCCTCGTGCCGCACCTGAACAAAACGGATTTTGTCCTGTCTGGTGCGCAGCGCCTCCATGATCCCGTTGATGCCGTCTCCTGGAAGACCGAAGATCACGCGCACATCCCATGCGATCAGCGTGTCGACAAGTATATCGGCAGTGTTGGGCATCGTAACCTCCTCTCGTGTTGATGTGCTTAGCTTGGCCGGCTCTTGCAGCGAACGGCGCTTCGCTTCCAGCCGTTCGAACGCACAGGCGTGGACACCTCGCTACCAATGGCCCGAACGGTGGACGGGCCGGGTTGTTCCATAACGGCAAGCAATCGCGACGGGGTCTCGCTCACTGGATCCGGATTTGCTTCTCGGCGTCCGAGCTTAAGAGCAGCTCCGAGCCGATAGTCCCACTCCCACCTATCGATCGCGACGTGGAGCCAGAAATTGGGATCGTTCAATCCCTTTTGGGGAACCTGTGGCATGTCAAGCAGATATGAGGATGCAAGCTGGCTCCCTGGAGGGGCCTGCTTGACAGCCGCAACCATTCGCCAAGTTCCGGGCTCGCTGGCGGGCTTCCATGTGGCGCGATAAACGGACCCTGCAGACATAAGGGATTTAACATGACACGCGCACTATCGATATGCTTGCCACACTCAACGCGGGGGATGGCGGTAATCATAACGCTTGGCGGCGGTGCGGCCGGCTGGAAGAAGCTTCACGAACAAGGGGCGAGCGCCGGATTCGTCGGGATTGTAGTCGGTCTGCTTATGGGGTTTCTGATGGCGGCTGCCGTCTCCGGAACCTTGGCAACCTTGATCCTGATCGAGAACCACCTTCGGAATCTTGTGGCTGAAGCCGCCGAACTGCGGCGCACTTGCAAGGTTTGAAGGCGGAAAATGCAAGCCGGCTCCCCTGGGAGGGCTTGAACGAAATCGCCGTAAGCAAACCCCCCCATGGCGCAGTGGCGGTCACTTGGTCGGCCTAGCCTTCTCATCTTTTGGCGTGGCGCCTTTACCGCCTTCTTGGTCGGTATCGGAGAGGCACCTCTCTTGGGCGGGCTTCAATCACCTTCTTCAACACGTGGTCAAAAGCTTGCTCTGACTGGTCGGTTTCGCGTTCGCGGGATGATTCCTGGAAGTTGTCAATTTTGAGGCCTTTCTCTTGCGCTCATCGCAGTGTCCTACGACGTCGATTGAAATTAGATCCTGAGCTACGCTTTAATATTCGGAGCGGGCGGCTTCAACGTCGTCTGCAGCTGCAGTCTCTCGATCGCGGCGATTGGTGCATGCGTTAGAAGTTCGAAGCGCCCTTTGATGCCGATCTTGGTGGAGAAGCCTCCCGAGGGCGAGGGTTGGATTCACGAGGTGAAGTTTGACGGGTACCGTTCGCAGCTCATTATCGATGAAGAGGGCACCCGATTTACACACGCACGGGCCACGACTGGTCGGCGAAATATCGCCACTTGGGGACGGAGGCCAAGAGTGCCTTGGCGCCGAAAGCGCTATCGTCGACCGGCGAGATCATCGTGCTGAACGAGGCGGGACTGTCGGACTTCGGCGAACTGCGCAAGGCGCGGCAGCATGACTCTATTTCGTCGCCTTCGATCTGCTCCACCTGATTGGCCACGATCTGCGCGACGTGGCGCTGGAGGAGCGGCGCGAGATCCTGGCCAGCATGATCGACCCCGGGCGTATCCAGCGAGGCGCTGCCGGGCGCCCAAGTCGATTTATCACTTTTCGAATAGGCCGGCCTCGAAGGCATCGTGTCGAAGCGCCGCGACAGCAAATACCATAGTGGACCGGCGCTATGTTGGCAGCGCCTTCATCGCCTTGAACCGGCAAATGCCCGACCGGCTGTGGAAATGCGTCCAAGAAACCCAGGGACGGCGCCAAGGGCGCGGCCGGCGATGCGACGAGCCGCCGCCCATGTGGCGGCGGGCTTCAGCCGAAAGATTGGTCAGTCGTAAACCTTGATGATCTTGCGAGTGCCTGGATCCACCAGAACCGTCCGGTTGTCGATCACGACATAGCGGTATTTGACGTCGGGCACTTCATGCAGCTCGACCGTGTCGGGCAGCGCTGTGCCGATATTGAGTTCCACGCCGGGAACCTTCACCGATGCCAACGGCTGCTTCTTCACATACTCATGGATGACCGTATCCTGTTCGGGCGTGATGATCACGTCCTGAGCAGCGACCGCGCCGACACCGGCGAAGAGCAACAACGCCGCAGCGGCGCCCGTAAGATGCATTCTCATGGTTTTCTCCTCTTGCGGCCGGCGCACCACGACATCGTCCAAGCCGACCTCCAAACCGAACTTGGGGCAACGTCAAACGTTCCGGGTTGAGGCTTCGGTCGGGCGGGGGGTAGGACTTAAGTCTGAGCGTAAAACGCAATGGTCTTACCGATGATGTGGCGTGGAACAGCTTGCTTCCAAGGTTATTGTTTCTCCGGAAAGTTCGGAGAAATCAGATGGATAGAAGTGTTAGCCAGGCTCGCTGGTTGCTCGCACCGCTGTTCGCGACCCGTCACCTTTCTGGTGATAGGATTCGCGCTTAGCTGACATATTTGCAGATCGGCGCAGCTACGTCCCTTCCTGTGCTGATAGGGTTCACGGGCCGCACCGAGGTTGGCGAATCCTCAATTTGTAACGGGCGCGAGGCCTGCCTTTTCCGGCCGCGCGCGTTAAGAGTTGGTAACATTAGAGTTGTGTAACATTGGGAGGCTTTCTATGGATCGGCGATCCTTCTTGACAGCAATGTTTGGCGTTGCAGGGGCAGCGGCCTTTGCAAGCGCGGTTCGGCCTATCGACGCAGTGGCCGGTGTTCCAGGGGCTAAAAGCGGCATTCTCGATGAACTCGACGCGCCAGACTCACCAACCTTCGATGACGAAGGTACTCAGGCGGAAGTGGAGCCGGTCAACCATCGGCGCTACCACGACCCCTATTACGAGCCAGATTACGACCCAGATTACGGCCACTATTACCGCCGCCGCCACCACCGCCGGCGGGGCTGGAGAAGGGTCTGCCGTAGTTACTGGCGACATGGTCGCCGGCGCGTCCGGTGCTACCGCAGGCGGGCCGGGATCGTGCTTCGGTTCTAGTAGTCTAGCCCCTGGATTCTAGCGATTGGGCTCGACCCGACGGCATCTTCTCGCGGCTGCCGACCAGAGCTAGTTCCCAGGGGCTGGGCAGGGACCGTCGCTTCGCAAATGGGGCGGCGGGCCCTCCATCGCAGGGGTATGGAACATTAGCTATCTCTAAAAGTTTCTCGCTTGCGGCAGGGGATGCTCACCCCATCTCTGCCGAAGATCGGAATACGCACCACCCGATCGGCCCGCGCTCTCCCACAGAGGCGCGGGCTTGGCCTGTATAGCTGCGGAGCGACTTCGGCCGTTCGTCACGCGTTAGCTAATATAGATGAGCCCGCGTCGTCCCATCGATGGATGAAATTCAACATGGGCCGGTGCTCCTTTGAAGCATGGCGCGCAAGACGGCTCTCGTAGCTATTGCTATCCTCGCGATCAGCTCGGCTATGCCGAAGCCAAGGACCGTAAGGTCGAAACTGCGAACCTCAGGACGTACGCCAATTCGAAAGCGCTGGCATGGGGAGAACGCCCGCTGCACGAGATGCCGTTGGACGAGGCGCGGTCGGCGGCGCGGCGGCTGATGGAGGCGTTCCCGACCTACACGCTCACCCTGCAGAGACAGATCAACCCGTGGCCGGACAAGGTGTTCGACGAGCGCTACGTCGAGGCGCTGGGCGTGCCGGAGTGATCGTCGCGGTTGTCGCCAGCAAAAGTCTCAATGGCCTCATTGCGGCATGGCCAGCAGCGGCGGGTTCCGGTCAGCGCATCCGCCGGCATGCTCAGTTGCCGGCGGAGGCCTCCCGCCAAATCGTGTTTCCGCCATCGCTGGCAATAAGCAGGGCTCTGGATTTGTCGACGACCCGGCTGACCGGCTTCATAGAAATGGCGCCACGGTGAGGGCCGACAACCCGCGCCAACGATAACGACATTGAGGTGCCTGTCCTGCGGTCAGAATAGATATTCCCTGCGGGTCGATGGAATTGCTGATCGAATTTGGCGCCTCCAGATGAAGCCGTGATCACTGGCCGGCTGACCGGCACGGGACTATCGTCGGCTCATGCTGGGCGTCACGGACCTCCGGCCATCGAGCCCACGACCACCATAACAAGCGCGTCGACGTCAATCTCGCCATCGACGACTATTGTCTCGTCGTGCCGTCGAACCCTGAGTTTCGACGGGTTTTCGGCCGCCTGTCTTTCGAGTTCCTCTATCACCCCGGCGATAGCCTTCGCCTCGAGGGGTTGCCCTTTTATAACGCTGGCACCCATTTCCAGAAAACTCCTTCTTTTCGATCGGGATAATGCTTGAACTCGCATTCGAAGCGACGCCCATAAGATGCGGCGGCCGCGAGCGCCTCGCCGGAGGGCGGATTCATCCCGGTGTGCGGCGCGAACCAATTCTCCAAGAGATCATCAGGCACATAGGCACCGATCCTGAGCGGCAGGTGTTGAAGCACCAAATCCATATCCGCTGGCATAAGTCCGGTCCGTGAATCTGCCTCTGTCATCAACCTCAACCCTTGGAGGCGAGGAGTGTTCCCCATCAGCGTCGGACAGCGGATGCCGGCTCGTTCCGGTCGCGCTTTTCCCGCCGGACCTACCAACTGGCTCCTCGCCAGTTGGGGGACGGTTGTAGCTGCCCCTCCGGCCTTGACACGAAAGCTGAGATGTCGAAGCTTCAGCGATCTTGGTAGGGACCGGAGAACCCGAGGAGGTCCTCCTACGAGAAACCAAGAGGCAACACATAGTTTAGCGAACGGATGATCATCCGCTGTTCGTCGCGTTATTGTACGTAGGTGATTATCGCAGGCCGCTGGCGCTTCCAGTTGCTGCTAGGTGAGCGCTTTCCGTTCTTGTCCGTCACGAACAACTTGACGGCCTTCTCACCAATGCCCAAGAACCTCGCCGACATCAATGATGACAACGTCGACTTTCTTATCGCCGTTTAGCACTACGTCGCCGATCTCACCGACAGGATGGGGTCATTGGCGTACGGTGCAGTCTTGCTGCCATCTAACCGCCCTCTCACGATTTGGAGGCATGCCCGGCTTTGCCCTTGCGCTCGGTCGATGCCATGTCGTGAAGTTCTTTCTCGCTCATGGATTTGACCATAGATTTCGATGCCCCTTTCAACTCGCTTTTCTTCTTTTCGCCGCGTTTGGCCGAAAGGGCTGCACCCGCCGCCATCTGCTGAGCCTTCGATTTGGCTGGCATTTTCCTACCTCCGATATTACCGACTTAAACACGGTCACCTGATTTACGTTCCCTTCCTTGGCCAAGAAAGCCTAAAACCTCAGCGACATCGGCCACTGGCCCGTCCGGTTCTTCCGCCTTGGAACCCCTCCAGCGAAGCCGAAGCGCTTGTCGGCGACTGGCGAGACAATTGCTGGACAGGATCATCTGGCGGGTTGGTTCCTCGGCCCTGATGGCAAGTGGACGATGGCTCCAGGCACAGCCTATGGTGAACGCGCATCCCGACAAACTTCATGCGGGAGCCTGCCCGAATAACGTCGATGGCTGGTTAAATGGCCAGACGCGTCGCAATGAACGTGATCTTACAAAGTCTTCTTGCCGAAGTCGCACCAAGATGGATGATGCACCGACCAGAAAAGCCGTGGTCGAACTTCAAAATCGGAACCGGAAGCCCGGTGGTCGTGTTGGCATCGGAGCCGTCGCATTTTAATTCAAATCCGAAAGAAAGTGAACCGTCGGGCGAGACCACCGTCGCGCCCAATGGATCCGAAACGCCGGTAACATTGATGTGGCTTCATTACCAACGCGGATCTCTTGCTGCGTAGTTGGAACATTTCCCAATCGGTTCAGTTTGTTTGCCAGGAGTATATCGGGAGTGACTTATGGCAAAAAGTGGCAATGAACATGGACATATCCGCGACCGTGGACTGAACGCAAGGCAGACGGAATCTGTGCGCAAGAGCGGACGGTCGGATCGGGTGTCGCAGGCGCCGAACGCGCCGGAGCCAGTGTCGCCGAGGATGGTTACTCTTGTCGATCACGAGGCTATTCGTAATTGGGCAGCAGCACGCGCTGGCTTCCCCGCGCTCGTTCCGGCTGAACCTTCGATTGCGGACAAAGAGCCCTCGCTTGTCATCTTATTCGGCCAACACGCCTATCAGGACCAAGACCAAGGAGCGGATCGACCCCCGACCATGGGCGGACCGGAACAGGTTGAATGGGAGGAGTGGTTCGAGATTTTTGACGCCCGCGGACTGGCACTTGTAGTGGCTGATGACAGGCCCGGCGTACGCGAGCAATTTCATGAGTTGGTAGCGCGGTGAGTTAGCGATCCCAGACGGAGACGCACTCAGAGCCTTCCGACCGCCACCCTTCAATTCTTCTCAACCTTGGTGGGCAGGTCTGCTGCCACCACCTTTCTTTTCTGCGTCATGTGTATGGTGGCTGTCACGCTCGCCGCCGCCTCCTGATACCTTGCTGCGTTTGCGCTGGTCCGAATCCGCGGGCGGCTTGCTGATCTCGAACGGAGCCTTGGCGTTCTCGTGCGAAGCACCGGGGCCACCCTGCCGGATGCTCGCCGGCGTTTTCTTGGACGTGGACATCTCTCTCACCTCAGCGATCTTGCTGATTGATCTGATGGGTTGCGTTGACGTTGATATTGCCTTGCTGACCCTGCTTCTCGGGGTTGGAAGCCTGGCGCTTGCCCGCCTCGTCAAGCCGAACCGACTTGCGTTCGCCGACGCCCTTGGGACTCCGATTTTCGGCGGGGACCGGCGGCAACTTCTTACTCATGGCTGAACTCCTTCTGGAGAAGAACCGATAGCATGGTCGATTGTTCCGCGAAGTGCGCGCGGCGTGAACAACAGCGTGCGAAAATAGTCCTTCGCGTGGCGATTCCCGCGCCAGCGTGCGCAAAGTCCAAATCGCCAGGCCCCGCGCCTGGCAACGTGGAGCGAAGCATTGTATCGGACAATCGTCCAGGGCTCACCTGAAGTCGCCGATTTCGGCACGACGATCAGCTCATATTTGTTCTTCGGGAAAAGCCTCGCAGGATGCTGAGGATATCCCTCAAAGCCCCACCGCAAGGCGCGCTGAAATCTGAACCCGCCCAAGGGCCGTCTGCACTTGAATGGATCGGCCTCGACACGATGGTCGGCTGGCAATTTCGAATATCGTCGGATTGGCATCATCCTGAGCGCGGTCTCGGAGGTTGCACCCCGCTGGCGTTGCCGAAATTGAGACCTCTGCACAGGGGCTTCAATGCGCCTGCCGCTACTCGTCCAGCGACGTAAGGCGAACGCGGCGATCGGAAAAATCCAATCATGGCGACCGCGGCGGATCGTGCTCAGCCACGGCCGCTGCTTTGATACGGATGCTGAATGTCGTCCGAAGGGTCTTCGGAGCATCGGACGCGAGATAAGTGCCATCCTCTTTCCAACTGAATGAGAAGTTGAACGCTCCGTCGCGGAATAATCCGAGCCGACATCCCGGCCCGCCTCGGTCACGTCACTACCGGTCATTCGCAGCGCGACTCATTAGCTGACTTTCAGCCACTGGCCTAATCGATCCTTTTCTGCTCTTCATTCAAAGAGGACTTCTACCGCAAGCCCTGACCCGGATCAGCCATCGCGGCCGAGGCGCGCTTGCCCGCCATTGCATTGATGTGCGTCGATGCCGCAGTCTGCCTCGCAGCTACCGTCAGCTGCTGCTATGAGGTCGAGCCCGCCGATCAGTCACAACGCCTTCCTCATCCTCAACAGTGGCACGCCCGCTCCGCCTCTGTTGTCGACGACTTCTTCAACCGCCTCAAAGCCGCAGGCCCGATAGAGCGGTTCGCCAGCCATCGTTGCCATAAGCTCGACACTTGTGAAGCCCTCGCCGCGGGCGGCATCCTCGCACAGCGTGAGGATGAGACGACCCACGCCCCGGCGAATGAAGCTGGGATGCGTATACATGGCACGCACGCGCGCAGCGTCTTTCGTCGGGTCAAGCAGCGCTGCATCGCGCCCGGGTGAACGGTCGCCGCCGTAGAGGGTTGCGCGCCGACTCCATCCGCCGCAACCGGCCAAGACGCCATTTTGCTCCACAATGAAATATGTTCCATCATCGACGAGTTGAGTATCGAGCCCCATGATTGATCGGCTCGAAGCGATCTGTTCCTCTGTGAGAAACGGCTTCTGAAGCTCGCCGATGGCTGCATTCATCAGTATAGCCAGCGCCGGCATATCGGCACGTGTCGCCAACCGGTGCTCAAGGCCGATCTTCGGCATTCTTCGGCATGTCCAGTGCAAACCGTTTTGAAGTTAGCACAGATCGTCACGATGATGGGAAAAACCTAAGGCATAGCCGGGTCGAAGCTTCGCCCTTCGCCGCCGCCTGACACTCGGATGATGAGTCCGGACCCTAGGTCAGCGGAATGGCCGGTTCCTGATAAGTTCATCCTAATTGCGGGCGGTCCGCTACCGTGAAGAGTTTCGGGCGCCGGCAGGCGTAGGTCCCCTATGGCGCCCAGACCAACCTCCGCCACGCGGCGAGCGACGACGTCCGAAGCAGGCCATTGGAGGAGGCCGGTCCCACAGCCATGCCCAGCAGCTAAAAAGCGCTGCAGGGCGCCCGTGTGCCATTCCGAGCGCTATAACCAGCAGGCTGTCCGGCCCTCGGCACCTGTATCAGGATGACGGTCTCGACGAAAGCAGCCTGGAGAGCCAGGTTCATTGTCAGCCAGCGGGTGGTTCTACCGCGTTCCGTTCCGTCGCTCGGGGTCCGTGCAGGGCATCCGGCGTCTCAACGTGCAGGGAACTATCCTTCCCTTGTCAGGTCGCCGAACGTCCGCGAAAACACCGCATATCCGGTTCAGTGTAGCAGAACAGTTCTCAGCCAAGCCGTGAACCTGCTTCCGCGAATGGTCCTGCGCACCCTGACGGCGGCCCAACTGGCTTGCATCGTCGTCCCGACGTGACAACTGCAGACGATTTCGTGCAGTTGCCAGTCGCCCAGCTGGGAGAAGCGTTTTGCCTCCCCATAGCTGTCATCCTGGAGACCCGATGCACGCAGCAGCGGATCCTCGAATGCAACGGCAATAGCCGATCCAGCCGTGCGTGCTTCCT
Source organism: Mesorhizobium sp. M0496 (assembly GCF_040321205.1). NCBI lineage: Bacteria > Pseudomonadati > Pseudomonadota > Alphaproteobacteria > Hyphomicrobiales > Phyllobacteriaceae > Mesorhizobium > Mesorhizobium sp. M0496. The sequence goes on from NZ_JAMYRC010000002.1 coordinate 23,269, forward strand.
CACGGACTTTGGGATGCAGATGTTCGGTGCCAACAAGTGCTCCAAGGGATCGCGAGGGGTTCCGCTCGAGAAGCTCCGCCCAACGTTCGATCCTTTGTGTTCTGGTTACGACGGCGCTTTCCGCCGTGGGTTTAACATCTGCGATTGTCTGCAGTTCGTGGAGGGTCTGGTGTTTCATGGTTTGGCTCCTGTTGGACGCAGTATTCCCCCCTTTTTTTAGGAACTATCGCGACGGGATGTCCTGACAAGTGCGTCGCCGAAAAGGAGTTTCATCAGCCCCCGTAACAGTCGGCCCCCTCAAGCCGGCGACGTGTCTAGATCCGGCGCTGACACGCCGGCAGTCAAGCTATATCACCGGCGAGATCTTGCAGGTGGTCGGCGGCTCACTCAGGTCGCAGGATGTATTTCGGCGACAGACTACGACGGCACCCCGGCCCATGACGGGTCGTCTCCACTACCCACTCCAGCGTTCGCGCAGGCCAGTCATCGAAGATTAGGCCGCTACATCGCCTTCAATCCGCTTCGTGGCCAGCTTCTCGGATCGGCGTTGATGGCGACGCGGCGCGGCTTCATCTCCTCGGGAATTTCCTTCTTAGTTCAATGACCAGGAGCTTTGCCCCGACAACGCTCATATGATCGGCGAGTTCGAAACGGCGCAGGAATAGCCTCAGCGCCAAGCCATGATGAAGGTACTGCACCTCCTCGTTGTCCGCCCTGGCGCCCTCATAAGCATATTTGGCTCATGCATGATCGTAAGCTCGTTTTCATCGAAACCGGCGACCGCAACGACAACGCGGTAGCTGTCGTCGCCGAGTTCATATCGCAAGTCACCGCATTCTGTAGCGGTCTGGCGTTTTCGAGCAGATTGAAAATACGGTCAAAGCCGATGCTCGACCGGTAGAAGGGGGAAAAATCCAGGTCGCTCTCATAGCTCCTCCTTGGAGCAACATCGGTACGAGAGAACGCCAAGAAGCTGGCGCTCCCTGACACATCGGGCCCAAAGCGACCGACAAAAATAAGTTGAGAATTGATTTCCGCTGCGTCAAGGGGGACACTGATCAGGCAGTTCACGGCCGTCCTACCAATGGGCCAATGGCAAGCGCTCCACCGAGTACTCACCTGCTTCGCTGGTATTCCGAACGGAGAAAAAGATGACCATAACACGCCAAGACGTTGTGTCGGTCCTCGGACCCGTGGACGACGGGACGATTGCTGAAATCATCATGTCCGGTGCCTCGCTTGAGGAGTTGAGAGAGGCATGGGCCTGGGCCTTTGGTGATGAGGCGTTGATGAACCAAGGCCGACCGCTGCCGGGAACACGGATCGCAGCGCTAATCGACCTGATAGAGCCCGACGAAGAAGATGTGGCGGATTTGGCCCGAGGGAAACCGAGCGCTGTCTGTTGAATCGTTAAGGTGCCCTGGTCGACGCCCGTTCCTTCTCCGGCAGGTTCAAGCATCAAGCCTTTGCGGGCGTTCTCGATCCAGTCGTTACCTGAAGTCACTCCACGTCGACGCGATTGTCATCTAGGCGCAGTGTATCCATGACGGCGTCAAACGTCACCGGCTTGGCGACACTAATGGCGTCCGCAGCCGGAATCGACAGCCCTTGGATTCGAACCAGAACATCGGCGCAAATACCCGACAACCTAAGGAACATTTATCGATTCACGGCGTTAGTGAGGTTGGCCCGCTAGGTGCCAACAGGTGATGCAGCGGGCTTTTGGAGGAAGCCATGATTTGTGCCGTCTCTCCGCTCCACCTTTCCCGTCGCCGCGCATTGCAATTTGGGCTGGGAGCTAGCCTCGTCGCCACGACGGGCTTGGCGCTAGTTTCTCGCGCCCATGCCCAGAAGGAAGTGCAAGACGAGGACATTTTCCGCTTTGCGCTGAACCTGGAATACATGGAGGCCGAATACTATCTCCGCGGCACCACCGGAAAAGGCATCGCCGCCGCCGATGCCGGTTCGAAGCCCGGCGACGTCGTTGGGGGAAAGAAAGTGTCCTTCGAAACACCCGCCATCGGCGAATTCATGCAGGAAGTTGCTGAAAACGAACTCGCGCACGTTCGATTCTACCGCAAGACGCTTGGAACGAACGCCGTCGACAGGCCGGCCATCGATTTCGATGCGGGGTTCAAGGCGGTTGCGGAGGCAGCTGGCCTCGGGCCGGACTTCGACCCCTTCGGCAACGAAACGAACTTCGTTCTCGGCGGCATGCTGTTCGAGGATGTCGGCGTCACCGCCTATGCCGGCGCTGCGACGATTCTGAAGAACAAGGACTTCCTGGCCGCCGCCGCTGGCATATTGGCGGTCGAGGCCTACCATATGGGAATGGCGCGTTCCACTCTGTATCGGAAGGGGGAGAAAGCTTGGAAGGCCGCCAACGCAGTCTCAGACGCCCGAGACAAGATCGATGGATCGGAGGATAAGGACCAAGGCATCCAGGTTGACGGAAAAGCCAATATCGTTCCGTCGACGCCTGATGCGATCGCGTTCACAAGAACGCCGCAAGAGGTGCTGCGGATTGTCTATCTCACCGACAAAGACGGAGTGAGCAAGGGCGGCTTCTATCCGGAAGGGATGAACGGCACGCTCAAGAGCACCTGAGCCAAGAGGCGCAGCAGGCACACGAGTGGCACTGCCGCGGCGAATCCTGGCGACGGACGCGCTTCCAGAGCGGTTCGCGCTTCTTCTGATTCAAAGGTTGATGAATGCCGAGCCGACATAGCAGCCGGTGCCGCGTTGAGCAACGCCATCGATAGGCCGCTACGATATTTGCTCTCCCGGCGCTTCGCGACCAGGCCTTCAAATCCCGTCTGGTCCACGAGTGGAAGATTGCCTTTGCATCGTCGGCGAAGCGCCTGGCTGAACTGGAGGCGCTGATCTCGCCGTCAACGATCGCGCTCTCCACCCCGAGCTCGCCGACCGCTTTCGCGAGTCTATTTGGACGTGCAGTCGAGAGCGCGGAAGATGCGCACGCCGCCGGCGGCCTCCCTGACGATCTGCCAGTCGCGCCATGTTTTAGGTGCTCGACATCACCTCGACAGGGTCTGCCGAAGGAACCGAAGTTTCGCATCATCGTTTGATGGGATGAACGGGATGTGGCTCGCGCAGCGCCCGTCAAGCCGGAGCAGGCAATCGCCATTGCAGAGTGTGGCGCCTATCACCGGTGGAGGCACAATTGGAGCTTCGCGGTCGCCTCTGGGTTATTGCGGTGCCGCTCCTGTTCATGATCGGCGGGCTTGTCATTCGGTATGCTGCATTCGCTTCAGTATCAGTAGAGCCAGGCTTCGAAGCTTATGCGCATGTGCTCTGCAGGTGGGATTGCCAGTGGTATGTGGATATTTCCCAATACGGCTATGAGCGTTTTCCCATTCCAAACCAAAGCAATGTTGGACGCTGGGGCTTCTTTCCATTGTATCCCATGCTCGTGACGGCGCTTCGGTTTGTTTTCCCCTTTCCGACGATCCTGGTCGCGATGATCGCCTCGATTGCATGCAGCTACGTCGCATGCCTTGTGGCATGGCCACTGCTGGAGAAGAACATGCGCGCCTATGTGTTGTATTGCGCTTTCCTGCTTAGCGGCCCTTTCTCCTTTCATTTCACCACTTTCCTTACCGAACCTCTTTTCGTGCTCTTAACTTCGTGCGTCTTTCTGGCACTCAAGCGCTCCAACTATCTGGCCGCTGGCGTTTCATCCGCTTTGCTGTCGGCAACGAGGCTGGTCGGGGTCCTTGCTGTGTTTGCAACCGTGATTCAAATGTTCAGGCAGCACCGCCAGCAGGGCGGATCGGTGGTGTCTTTCCCACGATGGCTGCTTGGTCGTCCGGATATGCTTGTGGCAATCTTCATCTCGCCAGCCGGTTTGTTTGCTTACATCCTCTTTTTGCATGTCACTGTCGGGGACGGCTTTGCTTTCTTGCACGTCCAGCGCGCGTTTGGGCGAGTGGCCGGCAATCCGCTCCTTTTCCTATGGGACGGGCTCTCTTCCGTACCGACGATAGGGTGGCTGCCCACAGCGCCGCAATGGAGCGCCCTTGCGGCGGTCACCGGACTGACATTGTCGGTCGTTCTGGCGGCTCGCAGGCAATATGGCGCCGCGCTCTTCTGCGCGGCTAGCATCATCCTGCCATTGACTACGAATTTGGCTTCCATGGTCAGATATGTCATTGCGCTTGCGCCTCTGATAATATTGATCGCCGTGCTGTTGTCGGCGTCGAAGCTGACTTATGTCTTGGCTTTGGCTCTCTTCCTGAGCGCTTGTTATTTCATGACTGTGGCGTGGATCGGAGGCCACCTTGCCCTGGTCTGACGCACCGGAATCCTATGGGCGTGCTGTCTCGATTGGCGGCTATGCTATCGCGGCGGTTCTGGCCGTGTCCGAAATTATCATCCTCGCGCTCGCCCTCAATCCAAATGTCGACGCCGATTATCGAGCTTACTACATCGATCGGACAACGACGTGCCTCAACCGCGATGCCGTTGGCACCTACACTCTTGGCCAGACGGTGTCGTTCCGGTCCGACGGCGCGAAACAAGCAGCCGGAATGACGGTCTGTGGTTGGTCGGGCGCGGTAGCCGACGGAACCCATTCGCTGGGCGAGACCTCTCGGCTCCGACTGGAAATACCGTTGCTTCGCAACGGGCTTACGGCAACGCTACAAATGTCCGCCGTAATTCGTCCACCACAGATCACACAAAGGGTAATGATCTCGGTAAACGGCGCTCGGGTGCACGACGTAACACTGTCGGGCAAAGAACCGAAGACAATCTCGTTCACGATCCCGCATGCAGCGTTCGCCAGCGCAAAGATACTTGAAATGACCTTCGACTATCGCGATGGGATTCCGCCCAGCCCGGCCGCAAGCAACATCTACAAACGCTCCATCAAGTTGGTATCGTTCCGGCTGGACGCCGGTTAGAAAGTCAATCTCTCTGGCTAATTAGGCGTCAGCCATCGTCGGACTGATCGGGAATGCGTTCTGCAAAAACCCATCGGTCGAGCACGACGAAATTGATCGCTGGCACAAGCAAGCAGGTAATCATAATGGGAATGATGAGCGGCAGGCCCAGCTTCGCCGTCAACAGCGCCGGCGCACCATAGGCGATGACTAAGCCAATTGCCGCCAACAAAAGAAAACGCGGAGCTTCCGATCTATGCGGTCCGCTCGACATGAAGGTTATGGACCTATGTGCGAGATAGGAAAACAGGCCGGCGGCCGCGTAAGCCGCAAGGGACGCCTCGACGGGGCTGAAGCCGAACCGTTCCGATTTGACAAAGGCGGCCGCCAAGGCGGCATACAGGATTGTGGCGGCGATGCCGACCAGGCCGAAGCGCGCCAGAAGCTTTAGGGCGGCGGCGCCGGCAGACCGATGCTCAGACACGCCCACTGCACGCATACTGGGCTCCAAGCGGCAGCAGCGCCAGGGCACGCTCAACCTTTCTGGCGAACCCGCCGGCCGACGGGAGCAGCAGGAAGTGCTCGGATCGAACCTCCATAAAGCCTGCTTGTCGAAGGAGGGCCGCTGCTTTGACCGTGTTGAGCAGGACCGCGTCTTGGTCGAACGGACACCGGAGCACCGCCAGACGCGTCAGCGGATTATAGGGATTGTGCTCGATGATGCAGGCGACGCCGCCTTGCCGCACGACGCGTCGCATCTCGCGAAAAAAATCGAGCCAGGATGCGGGCGAAATATGATGAACAACACAACTGGCAAAAGCCAAGTCGAACACGCAGTCGTCATAAGGCAGGCCCGTCGTGGTGCATGTCCTATAGACGACGCCCGGATTGTCCTCGCTGGCGCGCTGGATCGACCCTTGCGAGACGTCGCAGCCATCCAGGCGCTCGAAAGCGCCGTCTAGATAAGGATGGAGCGAACCGACACCGCAGCCCACATCAAGGGCCCGCACCATGGCTCCCCGGCGACGAAGTCCTCGCTCGGCGACTAGGCGCCGCAGCAGGTCGGCCTTTGCGACCAAAAAGAAATCGTGCTTGAGTCCGGAAAAGCGGATCGACCCATCGATCGTCTCTCCATAACTGGATCTATAGCTGTCGAAGAGTTCGGACACTGGGAGCGACTCCGTTCTTGGGCTTGCGAAACGATCTCCGGCGCCCACCAGCGATGGCACGCATCGGCTCGTCGAAGCCGGTAAGCCGATTGATCACGTAAAGAGGGCGGCGTTTCACCTCGGCGTGGATGCTACCGACATAGAGGCCGACCACGCCGGTCATGAAAAGATTGATGCCACACAGGAACGATACGATCACCACGGTGGACGTCCAGCCGGCAATGACGCCGGTTTCAAAAATCCAGGCGAACACGGCATAAGCGCCAAAGGTCAGCGCAAGTGCGGAAATGGCCGATCCGCCCCAAAGCGCAAAGTGGAGCGGCTTTTCCGAGAAGCTGACAACGGCGTGGACGGCAAGGTGCATCATCTTCCAGAAAGGGTATTTGGTCTGGCCGATGGTCCTCGGGGGGCGTTCGAATGGCACCCCCGCTTGCTTGAATCCCATCCAGCCGAACATGCCCCTGACGAAGCGATCGTGTTCAGGCATGTGTCTGAAGACATCCAGCGCATGGCGGCCGACCAGGCGGAAGTCCCCGACGTTGCGCGGGATGTTGACCGGCGTCATCTTCTCCAGGAAACGGTAGAAAAGATCGGCGCTAAGCCGCTTGAACCAGGATTCGCCCTCGCGCTTGACACGGCGGGCGTAGACAATCTCGAAACCTTCCTTCCACTTTGCCACGAGATCAAGAACGACCTCCGGTGGATCTTGCAGGTCGGCATCCATGACGATGACGGCATCCCCCGCAGCAGCATCCATGCCAGCCGTGATCGCAATCTGGTGTCCGAAATTGCGGGAAAGCTCGATAAGCCGGAAGCGAGGGTCGGCGGTGACCACCCGCCGAAGATATTTGACGCTGCCGTCATGGCTACCGTCATCGACAAAAATCGCCTCGGTCTCTCCGTCCAGCCGACTGATCAGTGACCTGATCCGTTCGATCAGTCGCGGCAGCACTTGTTCTTCATTATATATCGGCAGGACCAGCGAGTAGCGCGGCGACGCGTTCACTCCCGTCCCGACGCTTTGGATCACAGAGGCTCGCATGCGGATGAAAATGAAACGCCCGCGCCAAAGTTCCATAAGTCGTAGCTAATTTAGAAAATTTTAGATATGGCGAGTCGGGGGGAAAGACAGGCGCGCTGCTGGCACCTGCTCAAAACTCAATAGTCCATATCTGCAGCCTCGTCGCGACCGCGAACCGCCTGAGGCAACCACAAAATCTTTAACCCGCGAGACCGCCGTCGCGATGTTCAACGGCATGAATGATCGCTTCATAAACGCTACCGATCTCTTCATCGATCTCCTGAATTGGGATGCCTTCGACGGCGGCCGCCCGCAGGGCCTGGTCTGCCATATCGGTCACAAGCCGGCCCGGGTCGTCGGCTGGCCCTTCCGGCATATGTTCGGAAATCCATTTGTATAGAAAGTCGGCACCGCGGGTGATCATGGCGGTTTCTGGATAACGACCTCTGCCGAGACAAACCTTGGATGGGTAACAGACACTGTCAGGCCTTTCGAAATAGCCTCGGGCGCGAGGTGACGTCTCACCGTCTTCGGGTGGCATGCGTACCCTGTGTTCGTTGACGGGCGTTAGAGGATAGCAGGCGGCAGCGAAGGAAAGTGGCGAGGGTTCGCAGCTTTTCGCGCATTGCCGTTCAGCGGCACCGCGATGGAATATTCGCGGTGCCGCTCACAGCTAGCAGTTCGCGTCAGTCTGCGGATCGCACGCCTTGTTTTTTTGCTTCTGTGGCTTGGGCTTGGCCGCCTGCTCGGGCTCGGCTTGCTGCTGCTCGGCAGCGGGCTGCTCCTTGGCCTTCGGCTTCTGAGGTTTGGCCGCCTGCTCGGGCTCGGCCTGCTGCTGCTCGGCGGCGGGCTGCTTCTTGCCCTTCGGCTTCTCAGGCTTGGCCGCCTGTTCCGGTTCGGCCTGCTGCTGCTCGGCGGCGGGCTGCTTCTTGTCCTTCGGCTTCTCAGGCTTGGCCGCTTGCTCCGGCTCGGCCTGCGGCTGCTCGGCGGCGGGCTGCTTCTTGTCCTTCGGCTTCTCAGGCTTGGCCGCTTGCTCTGGCTCGGCCTGCGGCTGCTCGGCGGCGGGCTGCTTCTTGCCCTTCGGCTTCTCAGGCTTGGCCGCCTGTTCCGGCTGGGCCTGTTCGGTCTTTGCTGCGCCTTCGGTCGGCTTCGATTTCCGGCTAGCCTGAACCTGCTTCACCTCCTCGATGTCTTTGAGCTTGGCTGGTTTGGCCTTGGGGTCGGCTTTCACCTCACCTTCAAAGACCGCGACCGTATCGTTTTCCAATTTGCCGGACTGCTCGGGCGCGTCGGTCTTGCTGACCTTGACGGCAGTCACCTTCTGGTTCGTCTCCTTTTCGATCACATCAACATCAATGACTTTGTTGATCACCACGTTGTTCTGGATCGTCACCTCGCCGGCCGGCTCGGCCGCCTCGACAATGCGCACAAACTCGGGCTCATCACGAATAACGACCACAGAAATGTCCGCGACAAGGAATTCGCGGGTGGGGACCACAACCCAGTAATAGTCCGGCGTCGTGTCGAAGGTCACCTCGATTGAAATCAAATCCGGATCACGGCGCGGCGGCAGCGGAGCCCAAATGATGTGCTCCCTGTCACGACGCCAACTCACCCATGCTGGCGCCCAGCGAGTGCCCGGAACCCAGTACCAGCCGATATCGTCGGCATAGCCCCATCGGCCATAATGGTACGTCGCCCAACCGAACGGCTCTTCAGATACCCACAGCCAGCCATACTGCTCGGTATAGACCCAGTGGCCGATCGTATACGGACGCCAATCGTCAGGTACATCAACCGGCACGAAAACGGTCGCGCCGTGATACGTGACCCAATCGCCATAGGAAGACAGGTCTTCGTAAAATGTGCTGATCGAAACTTCGGTGGCGGCCCTTGCCTCGGACACGAGCGGCAATGGCGTAATCGGATTGGGGATCTCGACGACTGTGAGCAGACAGGCGGTTACGCCGCCCAGCATCACTCGTAGTGCATTTTGGACAAGGACGCGTTTCATCCCGTTTCCTCCGAAACAGATCGCCCTTCATCTCGGAAACTCGCCGGCAATCGAATTGTTCCGCCTTACTAGCGCGGCCCGCATTCGCTCACGCAGCGGCTTTGGCATCGCAGAATGATAAGGGATCAAACAACAGAGTTGCTTCATGAGGGCAACAGGTCACCAACCGGTGGCGAAAGCGCGCCGGCAGGAGAATGCTGTCACGGCGATTGCCGCGACCGCTCTTGGTGCTCCTCTTGCTGGGCGTTGGTACGCTTGCCGCAGCAGTCACCCAATTTCGCAATCCAGAGCACCACCGGGCAAAAGATCACCTCTGGCCAATCGATCGGCTAGGCAACGATCGTGCAGCAATCGAAGAAGCAGCCCGGAGCTTGGCGACGGGTCTAAAGAGTTTCCAGCAAATAACCCTCTACGGCGAGGTAGCAGCTTCGTTGCCTGACATTTTAGCAGATGCTAAGGTTGGCCGGCGGCATTTACCCCCTGAAGTAAATGCCGTAGTGGCCGACGCGCACTGTCTCACCGGCACCGCGTCGGCCGTCTCGCCGTGGGAAAGCCGCGATAAAGCTCTATCGGCTGTCCAGTAGAATGGCCAAGTGTCTGGTCGCGGCGCTTTCGAAGATCAGTTCCTCAAGCACGCTGTTGTCGATCGGCGACCCGTTGATGGAGGATCTGATCATGCGCAGCGCTTCGTATATCGAAACTGGGATAGCCTTGGAATGCCGCCTAGCCTTCGGACCAGACAAGGCCGGCCGAGACGGGCGGCCTCGCAAAAGTCTTGGCAAGCGCCATCGAGGATTTTTCGGCGCTGCGCTGTTCGTCCAGCCCAACTCGCGGATCGAAGCTGAGGTCTGCGCCACTTGGGCGTCGGAATGCGGTGGGGGCGTTTTTGGTGAATGGGATCAATCCCGAGGCGGGACGATACTCCACGGAGAGGCGAATAGGCCAAGTTGCGGCTGTGTTGATCATGTTGGCCTCGCCCGCGCTGGCCGGTCGAGCGGGACACCCGTGCCTGCACAGGATCATGGCCCCGAACAGTTGCCCGAATGGACCGGACGACCCCAAGACTCCATGCGCGAAATAATGCGCCAGATGATGGGTGAGATGATGCAGGAAAGAATGCAGGAAAATCGCGGTCCCCAAGCAGAGCGGCACGGTGGCGGGCGCTGGCACCTGAAGGGCGGCCAATGATCGGAGGCCGCGGTATGGGAGCCGGCATGATGCATGGTGCAGGGATGCGGATTATGTTCGCCATAGGGCGCTTTCGCAGGTCGAAGTTCAGGATTTCGTTGGACGGATTTTCAACGCTGTCACGAGAACGGCGATGACAGCGTCGACATGGAGGAAATTCAGTCCTTCTTCCATGCGGGCGACAGGGCCATAAATAAATCCGTCGCCGGTGCCACTCGTCGAGATGGTCCTTGATGGACACCAACCAGCAACGCTGACCACCGCTGAACAGCTCGAGCCGGTGCTGGTGCGCACAGCAGCATACATTGCTGGGCAAGGACCGCTTTGCGCCAGGAACCGGTGACGGCGATAGAGGTGGGTCGTCTTTCCACCTACTACGACCTTTCCGTGGATCATGGCGACTTGGCGCCAAATCTCCAGGATCGCGGCCGATAGCCTGCCAATATTGCGGCGGCCCCAAGTCACCCGCGCTTGCCTCGGGTCTCTCGTTGGAAACGGTGGCGGGCGTTTCGGTGACAAGACGAACAGGATATAAAGCTATGTGGCAGCAGACTGTTTGAGGAAGCCCCACCGTCATGAAACCGATGACCGAAGAGCACCTTGCGATTTTACGCAGGCACATGGTCGAGATGATTGCGATCCATGCCGACCTTGTAAGCGAAGAACTCGGCAAGGCAACGCTCGATGAGCGGGTGATGGCATCAATGCGGCGGGTGCCGCGGCATCTCTTCGTGCCAGTCCCGGTCGCGCCTTATGCCTATCAGGACATGCCGCTGCCGATCGGCTTCGATAAGACCGTCTCGCAGCCTTTCATTGTCGCTCTGATGACCGATCTCCTTGCTCCCCAACCGCACGAGGCGGTACTCGAGATCGGCACCGGCCTGGGCTATCAAACCGCAATTCTCGCGGAGCTTGCCGGGCAAGTTTGGAGCGTCGAAATCATCGAGGAATTCGCAATCCATGCGAAGGCTCTCCTGCAGGGCCTCGGCTTATCCAATGTCGGCATTCGTGTCGGAGACGGGTCTCGCGGCTGGCCCGAGCACGCCCCATTCGACAAGATCCTGGTCACGGCGGCGGCTGAGCAGACACCCCCGGCTTTACTGAAGCAACTCAAGCCAGCGGGACGTCTGGTTCTGCCTTTGGGATCTGAAGAAGCACAGTTTCTGACTGTCATCGGCAAGGATGCGACAGGGCAACTCAAGACCCGGAAACTCATCCCGGTTCGGTTCAGCCGGCTCGAAACCGTCTAATTAGTGGGGTGCGGAACCTGGCGCGACCCCATTTCCGACCGTCAACCGATGCCAGCGTCATCGTAGTGCCCGGCATAAGCGGATGCTGCGATCAGCGAGAGGTGGACCTTTGCGTCAGCTCAGGTGACTATTTTCGGAGTCCACTTTCCTGGAAGTGTTCGACCGCCCCATCAATTCGCTTCATGTCGGCCGTCTTGATCCACTATTGCTTCGCCCAATAGCAGACATTCGAAAAAACAGCCTTTGTTGGTCAGCAGCGCTCCAAGAACCGACATTCGCGTTGCTTCTCTTAGGTAGACTCGAAGCTGCCTATCTGTCGCCAGCTGAACACCTCGAGAATACCAGCGTTCCTTTGTCGTCAGAATATTTCCGCCCCGCGAGACTGTGAACTGGTGTCAAGGCGCGGGCGGTAATGCAGTCGCCTTCACAGCACGATCACATGGGCCGCAGCCGATCGAGTTAGAGTGCGACCATGCCCTCAAAAAGGGCATAGGCGGATGGCAGCGGCCAGCGTGGAGGGGTCTCTTCCTGCCTCGATCATTCCGTCAGATCTTGCGACTGGCGAGCAGCCTTGTCAGCCAGTCCGGATCCATTTCCGGTACGGACGACAAGAGCCGTTCGGTGTACGCGGCATGCGGCGGCGTAAGAACTTCGCTCTTCAAACCCTGCTCAACGACTTTCCCCTGGTGCATGACGACAATTTCGTCGGCTATTGCTCGTACGGTGGCAATGTCGTGAGTAATGAAGATGTAGCTCATACCGAGGTCACGCTGCAGGCGCATGAGGAGCTTCAGGATTTCCTCCTGCACAATCTGGTCGAGTGCGGACGTGATCTCGTCACAGATGATGATCTCTGGATCGGCCGCCAGCGCACGAGCAATGCAAACGCGCTGTTTTTGGCCACCCGACAGTTCGGCCGGCAGACGGTCAAGGTAAGCTTCGCTCATCTCGACCATATGCATAAGTTCACCGATCCGGCGATCCCGCTGCGCGCCCTTGAGGCCGAGGTAGAATTCAAGCGGTCGCGCTATGATGTCTTCCACCGTCTGGCGCGGATTTAGCGCGTTGTCGGGCATTTGATAAATCATCTGTATGCGGCGCAGGACTTCCTTCGGGCGCATCTTCAGGCTCTTCGAAAGGGGCTGGCCGGCAAAAGAGATTGACCCCGAGAGCGGTGGCAGGAGGCCGGTGACGACGCGAGCGAGCGTCGATTTCCCGGAACCGGACTCGCCGACCACAGCCACTGTTCTTCCGCGTGGAACTTTGATGGAGACGTCGTCGAGCACCTTGACGGTCCGGGCATAGGAGGCGGTGACCTGGTCTATCGTCAGTAGATATTCACCGGCAGGAACTTCGACCTTGGCGAGCTTGCGCACGGCCCAGAGCGTCTTGGTATATTCCTGGCTGGGTAAGGCTAGCATCTCGCGTGTGTCAGCCTCCTCCACGGTAAGTCCGTGACGCAGAACCATGATGCGGTCCGCCATTTGCGCCACCACCGCCAGGTCATGCGTCACGTAGATTGCAGCCGTGTTGAATTCCTCCACAATGTTGCGAATGGAGGCAAGAACTTCGACCTGGGTGGTCACATCAAGTGCCGTCGTCGGCTCGTCGAACACGATCAGGTCGGGACGGCAGGCCATCGCCATCGCCGTCATTGCCCGCTGCAATTGTCCGCCGGAGACCTGATGGGGATAGCGAAAACCTATGGTCTCCGGATCCGGCAGCTGAAGACGTCGGTAAAGATCGATCGCATTCCGGTTTGCCTTCTCCCGGGTGGCAATCCCGTGCGCCACTACAGTTTCGACCGTCTGGTCAAGGAGCCGGTGGGCCGGATTGAAAGAAGCCGCCGCGCTTTGCGCGACATAGGCAATGCGGGAGCCTCTGACGCGGCGGCGCCCTGTTTCACTGACTGCCAGAAGATCAATCCCGTCGAACAGGATCGAGCCTTGTGTGATCCGGCAGCCCGGCTTGGCATAACCCATTGCGGCAAGGCCAATGGTGGACTTGCCGGCGCCTGACTCGCCGATCAGGCCAAGAACCTCGCCCCGCTTTAGCGTCAGATCAATCCCACGGACGATGGGATGCCACCGTTCGTCCGAGAATCCCTCCACATGCAGATTGCGGATCTGCAGTAGATCCTTTCCTTTTTCGCGCGAGCCTGGACCGCTACTTTTCATCCCGCAACCCGCTTGTTGCGTGCAGGAACCAGTCCACAACGAAATTCACTGAGACCGTGAGAAGGGCGATCGCACCGGCCGGAAGCAGCGGCGTGACATCGCCGTAAGTGATCAGGGTTGCGTTCTCGCGCACCATTGACCCCCAATCGGCCGTCGGCGGCTGAATACCGACACCGAGAAACGACAGTGCGGCGATGGTGAGGAATACGAAGCAAAATCGCAGGCCGAACTCAGCGACCAGCGGCGGCATTACATTGGGAAGGATTTCTTTGGCGATGATCCATTTGGGGCCTTCGCCGCGCAATCGCGCCACCTCGACATATTCCATCACGGCCACGTTAAGTCCGACGGCCCGCGAGAGCCGAAACACGCGGGTGGAATCGAGCATCGCGATGATGACGATCAGGCTGGTGATGGACGAGCCGAAGATCGAAAGGAGCACCAGCGCGAAGATCAGACTTGGGATCGACATCAACACGTCCACCGAACGCGACAATACCTGGTCGAGCCATCCCCTGTACAACGCGGCGAGAAGACCGAGCGAGACGCCTACCGCGAAGGACAGCAACGTGGTCGCGACTGCGATAGCGATGGTGTTGCGCGCACCGTAGATCAAGCGGGTGAGCATGTCCCGGCCAAGCTGGTCGGTTCCCAATCTGAACTCCTGGCTCCACGGTGCGAAGGCTTCGCTGAAGACCTGCGTCTCGCCGTATGGCGCTATCCAGTGCGCGAGGACCGCAACAAAGACGTAGCCGAGGATCACGACGATGCCGAACCATGCACTGAACGGTGCCTTCTTCAGCGCTGTTTTCGCCCGGGTGGCGCGCGAGCGCCTCAGCCTCTGAACCGCCGCGATAGATTCGGATCTGGTCATCGTGGGTGCAAGAGCCTGGGATTGGTGGCGATGGAAATAATGTCGGCCAGCAGGTTGAGAAGGATGTAGGTCGCGGCGAAAATCAGGGCACAGGCCTGGACAACCGGAACATCCCTGGATTTTACCGCATCAACCATCAACTGGCCGATGCCGGGATAGACGAACACGACCTCGACCACGACCACTCCGACGATGAGATATGCCATATTGAACGCCACCACAGTGACGATGGGGGCCCAGGCATTGGGCAGGGCATGCCTCAGCACGATCACCATCGGGGACATTCCCTTGAGGCGCGCCATATCGATGTAGGGGCTTGCCAGCATGTTGATGATGGCCGCTCGGGTCATGCGCATCATGTGGGCCACGATCACGAGTGTAAGGGTGATTGCCGGCAGCGCCACTTTCCAGACATGCTCCCCAAACGGCGTCTGGTCGTTCACATTCGACAATGTCGGAAATTTGGGAACCGCATTGAGTGCCCAGTTCAGTGAGATCGTGAGCCAATGGGGCAGGGATTGAGCGAAATCGGATCCAATGAACGTGTCGCGCGAGATCACCAGGTAGGCGAGCATATAGGCGACGAAAAACTCCGGGAACGAAATCGTTGTCAGCGTCACGGCATTCACCAGCCGGTCGAACCAGCCGTTGCGGTACAGCGCGGCGAGAATGCCAAGCCCAAGCGCCAGCGGAACCGCTATCAGCGCGGTCACCGCTGCAAGAAACATCGTATTGTAGAGGCGTGGCGCGATGATGTCGGCCACGGTACGCCGGTATCCGGTGCGGCTCGTGAACGAAGAGCCGAAGTCGCCGTGAAGCATCTGCGCGACCCAGACGAAATAGCGCTCGACAGGCGGACGATCGATGCCGATTTCCCGCTGAAAGGCGGCCACCGTTTCGGGCGTCGCCGACTGCCCGAGCGTGGCCTTGGCGAAGTCGCCCGGAAGCATCGCGATCGCAGAGAAGATGATGATGGACACGATGAACAAAGTGACCAGGCCGAGGCCAAGGCGCTGCAGAACCGTTCTTGCGACGGGGTTCATATGAGTGGCGTTTCCCTTTGGGCGGCAGCCCTGCACTCGGAGCAAGCCGACCGGAGCCTCACAACCATCGCGGCTCCGGCCCGCCATCTCATGCCGTGGCGATCCACCAGCGTTCGGCCATTTTCAGTCCATCGTTCTCCCAGTTAGGCGCCACTTCGCCATGTGCGAGCTTTTTGGATTGGGCGCTGACGAAATTGTTGAAGACCAGCACGATGCTGCCGCCATCATCGTGGGTTAACTGCTGCATCTCGGCGTACATCGCCGCTCGCTTGGCCTCGTCCGTCTCGGCCCGCGCCTTAACAAGCAATTCGTTGAAATGGGGATTTTTCCAGAAAGACTCATTCCAGCTGGAGTCGGCGGCGAAGGCTTGCGTGAACATCCAGTCGGCGGTGGCCCGACCGCTCCAATAGGATGCGCACCAGGGTTTCTTGAGCCAGACATTGTCCCAATAAGCGTCCTCGGCCTCTCGCACGACATTGACGTCGATGCCGCATTGGGCTGCCGTCTCGCGTATAAGCGAAGCCGCATCCACCGCGCCTGCAAAAGCGGCATCGGCGACCGAGAGATCCACCTTCAGGTTCTCCATTCCAGCTTTTTTCAGGTAGTGCTTGGCTTTTTCCGGATCGAAGCTGTGCTGCGGTTGCGGATCCTTGGCGAATTTGATCGCCGGCGCGATCGGGTTGTCATTAGCCACGGTGGCGTGGCCGAGAAAGATCTTGTCGACGATTTCTTGGCGATTGATCGCCCATTTCAATGCCATTCGCACGTCCGGGTTATCAAACGGCGCCATCGTGACATTCATCGGCAAGGTATAATGTCCGTAGCCAGTGACCTCGACGATTTCCACCTTCGGATTGCGTTTCAACATGCCGAGGGTCTTCAAGTCGGCACGGCCGATATAGTCCACCTCGCCCGTCGACAGGGCCGCCATGCGAGCGGCAAGATCTGTAATGGCGATGAACTCCACCTCGTCGAGGTAGGGCTTGCCGTTCTTGAAGTAGTTTGGATTGCGCTTGAGTTTGGCCGAAACGCCGGCCTGGAAATTCTCGAGCACAAAAGCGCCAGTGCGAACGCCTGAGGCCCAATCCGCCTTGCCGTCCTTGGCTGGCATGATGACCAGATGGTAGTCACTCATGATGTAAGGAAAATCGGCGTTGCCGCTCTTGAGAGTGAAGACAACCGTTTCCGGACCGTCCGCCTTTATGTCAGCAACGGAGTCCAAAAGCGACTTCGCCGCCGATTTGGTGTCAGCGCCCATATGGTATCGCAATGAGGTCACGACGTCGTCCGCCGTCACTGTCTTGCCGTTGTGGAACGTTGCGCCTTTGCGCAGCTTGAAGACCCAGGTTTTGGCCCCGTCCGAGGATTCGAAGCCCTCGGCGAGGTCCGGCTGGACATTGCCTTTTGCGTCGACCTCAGTGAGGCTGTTGGACAGCGAGCCCGAGAATGCGGTTTGTGTGAAGGTATCAGGGTAGCCGGCCGGATCGATCGAATCCGTCGTCGCGCCATGAGCCATCCCAAGCTTGGCGAAGCCTCCCTGCATCGGTTCGGCCCGTGCCGTGGCGACGAAGAGCGTGTCGGCAGCTGCTACGGTCAGGCCTGCGGCCAGCCAAGATGAATAAAGTCGCGGCGGGAAATCTTGCCGCGACCGATCAGACTTTGAGCGATACCAAGCTTGTATTCAGATTCTGACATTTGACTCTCCCATTGCGGAGTTCTCCGCGTTATTTCTCGTCAAGCACCTGCGAACAAATCTGCTAGTTGGCTGCGGCCACCTTTCCTTCGAATTTTTTCCAATCCCAATCGGCTTTGCGCCAATCAGGCCGTCACATAGATGCTGCCGGCTTCGACGGTGACTGGAAATGTGCGCGCGCGAACGGACGGATCGACCAAGGCCGCGCCTGACTTGATGTCGAATTCCCAGCCGTGCCAGGCGCATCGAACGATCTCGTTTTCGCGATGATAGATGAATTGCGCCTGTTCGACGGGCGCGGTCGTTCCACACTGCGGTCCCTCGCAAAGTGGAGCGCCGCGGTGCGGACAAACATTCAGCAGTGCGTGGAACGACTCTCCAATGCGGAAAACGCCAACCGAAAGGCTGCGAATCTTGGCGATAAAGGGGGACCCGGTTTCGATTTCGTCGACGCGGCAGATGTAGGTCTTTTCGGGCATCAGATGGTTCCTCAGGCGGCATTCGCCGCTTGCGCGCGCGGGATGCGTTTGTAGACCTCCAGCGCATTCAGTCCCATGATCTTGCTCTTCCAGGCAGGAGGGATCTGCAGTGTGTTTGCATCGTCGTAATCCCAGTGCGGATAGTCCGACGCAAACATCAGCGTGTTTTCGCCGTCCATCGCCTCGAGCGTGGACCACAGATGCTGGATGTTAGCGGGCTGTTCCAGCGGCTGCGTGGAAAAGCGGATATTGCGCCGGCAATATTCCGACGGCAGCATCTTCAGCCATGGCGTTTCCTTGCGCAGCGCTTTGTAATCGGCGTCCAGGCGCCACAGGACCGATGGGACCCAAGCGACGCCGCACTCGATAATCACGAAATAGAGGTCCGGCCATTTCTCGAAGACGCCATGCGCAATCATGCTTGCCACGTGCGACATTGCCGACATGTGGAGGATAGCGTGGGTCTCCCAGAAGAATGTCGTTGGGGCAGGAGCGATGGCAGTTGAATTCACTCCGCCATGGCCGCCCAGATGTATAGCGAAGGGCAACCCTACTTCAGCGCAGGCTTCGTAGATCGGGTGATAGAACGGGTCGCCATACGGCTTGACGGACCCTTGGGAAGCGAGCACCTGCACCATGCGCGGGTGGTTGCCAAGGCGACGTATCTCGGCGGCGGCGAGCTTTGGATCCTGTGGCGCGATGATGATCGAGCCCATGAAACGGTCGTCCTTCGGCAGCCACTGATCGATCTGGTAGTCATTGTAGGCGCTGACCAGGGCGCTGGCATAATAGGGGTTGGCGAGAGTTGACGCCTCGATCGGCTCATCGCCAGTCAGGATCGCCACATCGACCTTGTACTTGTCGAGGTGCTTCTCTTTCATGATGAGATAGTTATCGGCTTCAGTTTTTGGACGGACGTCCTTGCGAGAGAAGTCCTGCGGATGAAACCAGGGGCGATGGCCATGCGGAAAGGCGCCAACGGGACCTGTTTTCTCGCCCTCGATGAACATGTCTTTCCACAGGCCGCAAAGATAGGGCTGCAGTACCGTGGCGCTTGACCAGTAATTATGACAATCGCAGTCGATTATAAGCACTTTGTTCCGCTCCGTAGCCTCTTCCCGGCGATGCTGCCGGCCGCTGACTGGGGTGCAGCTTCCGCCTCGGGTTTCGTTTGATCAAGCTTATGAAACCTGCGAATGTGATCGAGTTTTTCGATCGGAGGTTCAATGCAGCTTGATCACATCGAAACCTTTCTCGACATTATCGAGTCGAGAAATTTCAATCGGACCGCGGATCGGTTGGGCTTGACCCAATCGACGATCAGCACCCGGATCAAGAACCTGGAGAGCGCAATCGGGTCCGAACTGTTCCAGCGTGGACGCGCCGGGGCAGAGCCGACAGCCGCAGGACGCCGGTTCGAAGCTTACGCCAGGTCTCTGCTCTCGACCTGGTCGCAAGCTCGCCACGATGTACGCGCGTTCAACCGTTTCGAAGGCACCTTGCGCGTTGCCGCCCAAGTGGGCATGACCCGCTCAGTCCTGCCCGGTTGGGTTGAAACACTGTGCCAAGCACTTCCGAAGTCCTCAATCCATATCGAGTCGGATTACTCGAACCAGATGGTCAGCGATCTGAGTATGGGAAATCTGGATATCGCGGTGCTTTATGCCCCTCGCTACTTGCCTGAGATCGCCTATGAGCACCTGATGGTCGAGGAATATGTAATGGTTTCGACTGCGGCCAGAACGCTCTCGGACGTTGATCCTGACACCTACATCCGCCCAGGCTACACCGTTCTACTGGAGAAAACGCACGCAGAGCTGCTGGCTCAATTGGCGATCTGTCGACTTTCGACCGGATCGGAAACGCTGGCGGAGATCATGCTCCGGCGAACGGGCGGCACTTGTTACATGCGAAGCGACGATGCGCGCCGGTTTACCGCTGAGCTTCCATCGTTCCTCGTCGAAGGAGCGCCGACGCTGCATCAGCCAGTCCACACGGCGATACTGGCACGTCGCAAACACGAACTGATCATTCGCAAAGGCATCCGAGCTCTCCATCTCGCCGTTATGTCGCTCGAAGTTTAATCGAAATTGCCGATCATAACGTTGGGTTAATGTTGCTGTTTTACGGGCTAAGAACTGGCATGTTCGCTCGACCTCAAAGCCGAGCCGAACAATGAACGCACACGCTTCCGTCCAAACCTCCGATGTTGTGCCCACCTTGCGTCAGCGGCAATGGGCAGAAAAGACGCGAAATGTTGTTCTCTGCCGTCACGTAATCGACGAGACGCACGATGTGAAAACATTCGTTCTCACATCTGCCGCGGATCGGATGTTCTGCTTCAGCGCCGGCCAATATGTCCTCGTGCATCTCAGAATTAACGGTACCGCGATGACGCGCTCCTACTCTGTATCATCACCGCCGACGCGACCGCTTGATCTTCAGATCACGGTGAAACGAACGCCGGGTGGGCTTGCTTCTAACTGGCTCCATGACAATTTGAGGCCGGGCAGTAAGATCGAGATCGAAGGGCCGCTCGGCTCGTTCAATCTTGATGAGTTGCCGTCTCAGAAGCCCGTTTTCCTTTCGGGCGGCAGCGGCGTGACGCCGACCATGTCCATGCTACGTGCGCTTACCGACCGCGCAGACGACAGGCAGATCCACTTCATTTACAGTGCGAAAACGCCAGGCGACATCATCTTCCGATCGGAACTGGACGCACTTGCCGCTCGCTTTGCCAACGTGCACGTGACTTTGGTTTGCAGTCAGGGAGGTCCCGCTTGGACGGGCTCAACCGGTCGAATTGATGGTCGGATGCTGCTGAACCTGGTTCCCGATCTCCACAAGCGCACCGTTTTTGCCTGTGGGCCCGAAGGGTACATGAAGACGGCACGCGCCTGCCTTGACGCAATTGGCTTGGCACCGGCACAGTATCACGAGGAAAGCTTCGGAGGCAGCAGCAGTTCGCGTCCGGAATTGGGTTCGGCGGTTCGGTCTTCGGTCCGTTTCTCCCGCTCGGGTGTGGAGCATCACTGCACGTCCGGAGAGACCCTGCTGGAAGCGGCACGGAACTGTGGCATTTACATTCCAACTGCCTGCCAGCAGGGCGTTTGCGGGACGTGCCGGATAGCCAAACTATCCGGCGAAGTTGTCATGGACGACCTAGGCGGACTGAACGCTGAAGAGAAGTCGGCCGGCTATGTCCTGGCATGTTGCAGCCGCCCGCAAGGATCGGTTTTGCTCGACGTTTAACCCCGCGCTGCAGAGCATTGAAGATGTCGGCGGTCGCACGCTTTGGCGTTCATGGGCTGGCTTGAAAATAAGAAGCCGCCGCCGCCATTGAGGCGCGCAGGCCCGTCCCCTGTCTACCTCAGTTTCCGGGTTCACCTCTCCCCCGTAGCTCCAAGTGCTGGGGAAGACATAAGCGCTAAGGCATTGCTGAATATGATGGTGACGTCGCTTTTGCTTGCCTATTCGCCATGGGGCCGCAACTCGGAAAGAGATTTCTTGGAACGATAACTTGCCGAGGGCCCAGTTTGCCCGCGCCGACTTTGGCCCCGAGCCATTCCTAATTTGAGGAACCCTCTGCCAGTTTCCCGGTTATGAAACCGAAGGGACATTGTCGCCTGAAACAGGAGATGAGAATGAAACGGCTTCTTTTCGCATCAGTCATAATGGCGTTATCTACCGGCCTTGCCTTCGCTCAGTCGAGCGCCACAACCAGCGGATCGTCAGCGACAACGACGACCACTACAACGGTGCCAAGTACCAGTGATCCGGCAACAGACTCTACCACAACGAGTGGGACCAATCCAAACTCGGCGAAGGACTGCGCTCCTGGTCAACAGACCGGCAGCGCGAAACAAGCGGCTCCCGGACAGCAGGACACTGACGCCAAAACAGCTGCCCCTGGCCAGATGAAGACTACGACCGAAGGGTGCTAAGCGTACTTGGTCAGCACTAATTTTAAAGGAGCTCGATCTATCAGCCGCAATTCGACCGGGCTCCAGAGCTTTCGAGAAACGCTTACTCCTGCCAACGTCTTCGCAAGAGGGGCAATGGGTAGATACGAATCGCGTGTCGGGTACCCCGGGCCGGCGCCAAATGACAAAAATGGCGGCAACGGATTGGGTTTAGACCGGGCCGACTGGCCGTTCTGAGCCACAGCCGCAGCGAAGAGTACCTCCGGCATGACCCGTTGCTACTCAACCGCAGGCTCAATCGGTTATGAACGCAGCGTAATTGCCGAGGATCAGTATCGCCGCCCCGGCGGTCACAAGGACGGCAATCCCGAACATCATGCGAAACCATTGCTTCAATAGCAGATTCGCTTCCTTGCCTGCGGCGATGTAGCCGACATCACAAGCGAAGCCGAATAGCTTGACGGGGAACACCGCGACGACACCGACATTTAGCCCGATCGCCAGGCCAGTCAGCGAAACACCATGCGCAAATGAAGACGGCGAGGGTGAGCAATTGCCGGGTGTTGTCTGTCATCGGCGTGCACTCATCCTTACGTCGTCGCAGGCCGCTCTTGCAGGCCTAATATACGCTTATGCTAATGTACTCACAAATCGTGCGCGCCCTCGTCGCGCCGGCAGCGAAAAGGCGCTGGGCCGAAATCATCGGTTTCTTCTTGACGAGGCGCCGAAGCGTTAGGGGCTATCAGCGGACGGCCGCTGGCCTGACCAGCGAACACTGACCTTGCCGGCTGGTCAAATATGCCCTCACGTAGTCACACGCATCCGCATGGAGTGCTATCGCCGAGAGATGGAAACTCAAGCGCAAAATCCCGCTTAGCGTCGAGGGTTGCTCAGTGTCACGCCGGCACCACCGGCATTCTCGGGAATAAACTCGACGCCGGCCGCTGCGAGAACGGACAGCATGCGCTGCTTAGCGTCTTAGACATCAGGCGGGTGTCTTTTGAAATCTCCCACGATCTACACCGCCAGCTTCCGCGCGATCTCGGCGTCGGAGCCAGTCCACGACACTGCCCACGATTCCCTTCGCGTTGATTTTGTTTACTCCCAAGAACTCCGCCGTTCGTCTCACCTGGGCCCTGCGGTCGGGTCCGCACAGTGCGCCTAAAACCATCGTCGAAGAAATTGGCTTGGAAGCCCGGTTCCGTGGAACCTGGAGCCTTGCCGCAGGTTGCTCCAGCAGTTCATCGCAGAGCAAGCCCAAAGGAGGACCGCATGGCGCGTAAAGCAGCTCCCCTCAATCCCAATGCCGCGACGATCCACGACCAAGCCCTTGTTCGAGGGCAGGGTGGAGAGCTGCACCAAATTGCAGAAGGTAACACACACATTTTGACGACGGCCCAGGGAGGCCCGGTCGCCGACGATCAGAATACGCTCAAGATCGGAGCACGTGGTCCAACTCTCATCGAGGATTTCCACTTCCGCGAAAAGATCTTCCATTTCGACCACGAGCGCATTCCCGAGAGGGTCGTGCATGCCCGGGGTTATGGCGCCCACGGCTTCTTCGAGACTTACGACTCCCTCACCAAATACACCCGTGCCGACATTTTCCAACGTGCTGGCGAAAAAACCCCGGCGTTTGTTCGCTTCTCGACGGTGGCAGGCAGCAAAGGCTCGTTCGACCTCGCCCGCGATGTACGCGGTTTCGCGGTGAAGCTGTATACGAAGGAGGGCAACTGGGACATTGTCGGAAACAATATTCCGGTGTTCTTCATCCAGGATGCCATCAAGTTTCCCGACGTGATCCATTCGGTAAAGCCGGAGCCCGATCGGGATTTTCCACAGGCCCAGTCGGCGCACGACACCTTTTGGGATTTCATCAGCCTGACGCCGGAATCCATGCACATGATCATGTGGGTGATGTCTGATCGAGCGATTCCGCGGTCGTTCCGTTTCATGCAGGGTTTCGGAGTCCACACCTTCCGCCTGGTCAATGCGGCCGACGAATCCACGTTCGTGAAATTCATCTGGAAGCCCAAGCTCGGCATGCAATCGGTCGTCTGGAATGAGGCGGTCAAGATCAATGGCGCCGATCCGGACTTTCACCGCAGGGATCTCTGGAACGCCATTCAAGCCGGCCAATTCCCGGAATGGGAACTCTGTCTGCAACTTTTCGACCAGGAATTTGCCGACAGCTTCGATTTCGACATCCTCGACCCTACCAAAATCATCCCGGAAGAGGTCCTGCCGCCGATACCCGTTGGCCGGCTTGTCCTCGACCGCATGCCGGATAACTTCTTCGCCGAGACCGAACAGGTCGCGTTCATGACCCAGAATGTCCCGCCGGGCATCGACTTCAGCAACGACCCGCTCCTGCAGGGCCGCAACTTCTCCTACCTCGACACCCAGCTGAAACGCCTCGGCAGTCCCAATTTTACCCATCTGCCGATCAATGCGCCGAAATGCCCGTTCCATCATTTCCAGCAGGATGGCCATATGGCGATGCGCAACCCGATCGGACGGACGAACTACCAGCCGAATTCGTTCGGTGCTGGACCGCGCGAATCCCCCGAGCACGGTTTTCGCTCCTTCGCTGATGGCGAGGAGGGGCAAAAAGTACGGCTGCGCCCAGAGAGCTTCTCTGACCACTACAGCCAGGCCGGCCAGTTCTTCAACAGCCAGACGCCTCCCGAGCAGCGCCACATCGTCCAAGCGCTGACCTTTGAGCTCAGCAAGGTGGAAACCCCGGCTATCCGGAAGCGAATGATCGCGCACTTGTTGAACATCGACGAAGGGTTGGCCGCGACAGTCGCCGACAAGCTCAACATTGCCGATTTGCCGAAGCCGGCGGACGCAACGGTGGCACCGAGAAAGGATCTGGAGCCATCGCCGGCCTTAAGCATCATCGAGAACGGCCCCGACAGTTTCGAGGGCCGCAGGGTCGGTGTACTGGTCAGCAATGGAGCCGACGCTGCTCTGTTCAAAGCCTTGCAGGCGGCGATCGAAGATGAAGGGGCGACCATGGAAGTCATTGCCCTGAAGGTGGGCGGTGTGCAGGCTGATGACGGCACCGAGATTACTGCGAAGCATATGATCGACGGCGGCTCGTCCGTGCTGTTTGACGCAGTGGCTCTCCTGCTCACCGAAGAAGGTGCGGAACTGTTCACGGGAGAGGCGGCAGCCCGGGATTTCGTGGCGGATGCCTTCGCCCATTGCAAGTTTATCGGGTTCACGCCCGGGGCGGTTCCTCTTCTGGCCAAGGCAGGCGTCGATCCGGTCGCCGATGAAGGCGTCATTCCTTTGACGGATGGGGACGCTGCTGGAACGTACATAGAGGCGTGCCGCAAACTTCGACTGTGGGCGCGAGAGGCGAGCGTCAAGCTATAGGAGAGATTCATCCGGCAGGCCACGGCCTGCCGGATGAGCTGGAGCGTACCTTTCGAACTGAAAGGAATGAGTCGTGCCTGACGAAGAAACCAGGCGCCCGGTCATAACCCCGCAAGCCGTGCGGGCGCTGGCGCGCGAGTGCGGAGTGACCGAGAGTCAAATCCGTGAGATCGTTTCATTGGTCGGGACGGACAGGGCGTCGATCTTGCGCGAGGCCCGGCTTCTTCAAAAGGGCGGCGGTTGAATCTTCGGCTTTGTATGGATTTCCGACCAAAGGACGGACTGGCAGGAGGAGGATGCGCCAATGGCGAAAGCGAAGGACACCGGCCGCAAAGTCGAGAAGGACGCTCAAGGGCAATATGTGCGTAGCGACCACGGTCGCAAAAACGATGGCGTGACGAGCGTCAAACCGCGCGTGTTGCCGAACCAGCCGACACAAAATTCCAAGGCCGAGGGCGCTGAAGGCTGGCGCAAACGCGATTGACAGCCTCTTCAGCCTAAAGAGCCGCATTATCCGTCGAATAATGTTCAGTGCCGCGCTCGTCGTCGAACAGCGAAGCCTCGACGAAAGATGCCGGCGCCTCGAGCCTCCAGTGCACATCGTTGGCGCCGTAGATCAGCTCTGCGGTCCCACTTAATGCCTGCGCAGTAACGCGATTGAGCACCACGCTCCCAAAGCCATTGCTCCCGATCGACTTGATCCCAGGGCCGTTCTGCTCCGCCCAGGTCAGTTTGAATGTCTGACTGCCTTGCCCACCAGCAACGCCCCACGTGACGGCAATGATGCCGCGGTGGCCGGACAACACTCCGTATTTGGCGGAGTTTGTGCACAGTTCATGGAATGCGATTCCGAGATATTGGACGGCATGGGGAGTGAGCGTGACGGGAGGACCTGCCATGGTGATCGCGTCTTCGCGACCAAAGGGTTTGGCTTGGGCCAAGAGCAGATCGGAGATTGTGGCGCCTTTCCAGTCAGCCGATATCAACAGATCGTGCGACCTCGACAGCGCCATGATGCGCTCCCGCACCTGTTTTTCGAACACGTCGGAGCTTTCCGAACGCTTGTTGGTCTCGCGAATCATTGAAAGGATCACCGAGTATTGGTTCTTCACGCGGTGATTGACTTCGCGCATCAGCATGCGGATGCGGCGTTCGTTCTCCTTGGTTGCGGTTATGTCGCGGGCAATCTTTGAAGCACCGACGATGCGGCCGGTGGCGTTGCGGACCGGCGAAATGGTGAGCGAGACCGGCACCTGTGTCCCATTTTTGCGTTGGCGGATTGTCTCGTAGCTCTCGACCCGTTCGCCGCACCGGAGACGCTCGAGGATCCGCGGCTCTTCATCATGGTGGTCAGGCGGGATCAGCATGGTGACATGCCGTCCCACGGCTTCGGCGGGGGTATAGCCGAACAGCCGCTCGGCGCCCTTGTTCCAGCTCTTGATGAACCCGTCCAAATCCTTGCTCACAATCGCATCGAAGGACGATTCGACGATTGCTGAAAGGTGTTGGACGGCATCCTCGCCTCTTTTGCGGTCGGTCAGGTCCAACAGCATATTAACGGCGCCGACCAAATTGCCGTGCTCGTCCCTAAGTGGAGTCGGAAATGGCAAGAACGGAAAAAAACTCCCATCGGGACGCTGCGCTATGGCCTCGACATTACGGACCGGACGATTTTCCTTGAGCGTGATTGCCATGGGGCATTGGTCGTGGGGCAATTCGTCCCCATCGACCGTGAACAGGCGGAAAGTGACACACCACTGATCCTGGCCAATCTTCGGTTCCCGGCCGGCAAGTTCGGCCGCAGCCCTGTTACAGTAGGTGATGATACCTCGTGCGTCGGTGGTGTAGACCGCGACCGGCAATGCATCCAGGATTTGGTGGAAGCGATCCTCATTTTGGTTCATTGCCAATTCGGCAGACTTGAGCCGGGTCACGTCGACGGTGAAACAGCGCGAATGCACCAGTTGACCATTTTCGAAACGACCGCTGGAACTGACTTCCACGTGCTTGATGGAACCATCGCGTGCACGGAGTTTGGCCGGATATCGTTCGACGGCTTCACCTCGCGCGAGGCGGGCGAGAATATCGGTGATGGCATGCTCATCAGCATGAAAGCTAGCGATATCGCGACCGATATAATCAGGGGCTTCGTAGCCCAAGAGGTTCAACTCGGCTTTGTTGGCATGGAGAATAAGGCCGGCTCCATCAACGATGTGCAGACCAATGCCGCCGTTTTCGAAAAAGTCCTGATAATCAATTTGGGGAAGCCCAAACCCGCCCCCCGTGATAACTGCGCTTTCCATGAACCCGTAATTCCCCTGCCGGCCACGCGCGGTAGCCTTGTGAAACGTCGGCATCCCACAATGGTTCCGGGCTCAACCTTCCGCATGGATGGGCGTTCAATGCCGTTGAAGGCCGCTCGCGTATTGGAGTAAACTGACTCTGACTCCATCCATACAGCAATAGAAATGGTCCCGGCAGACCCGCCGGGACCATTGAAAACCGTCTCAATTCAAGCCGCTTGGAGTTCGGCCGCCCGGTCGTTCACGCCGGCTTCGCCCAGTGACGTCAGGGCCTTGTCGGTAGCCTTCTCCTCCTCGAGGGTCGCGCTGAGAAGTTCAACGATATCGTCCTTGCCAAGGGAAGTGGCCCACGCAATCAGAGTGCCGTAGCGCGCGATCTCGTAGTGCTCGACTGCCTGCGCGGCGCCAACGAGCCCGGCGTCAAGCGACGTCGAACCCTTATAGTCCTCGAGAATTTCGGATCCTTCCTCGATAATGCCGTCGATGGCGGGGCAGGTTTTTCCGCGCGCAGCCGCGCCGAGGATTTCGAAAACCTCCTCAAGCCGCTCCACCTGGCCTTCGGTTTCGGCAAGATGCTTTTCGAAGGCTGCGGTGACCTGCCCATCATCCGCGCCCTTGGCCATCTTCGGCAAGGCCTTCAGAATTTTCTTCTCGGCGTAATAGAGATCCTTGAGACCGTCGAGGAACAGATCCTCAAGGCCCTTGGTCTTCGCACTTGCCTTCTTGGTGGTTGCCATCGCTGCGTCCTCCTTGTTTGACTTGCTTGAAATGAACCGTCAGGGGCATTTCCTAACTCGGATAGAAGCCGGCGGTTCCCTTGCAAAACTATTTAAATGGCTCGTCCAGGAAACTTCGGAACGTCGGTTCGCCGTTTGGCCGTATCCGAGTTTTTTCAGCTGGTCCGCTGACAGCGCGAGAGCGCGATGCCGATTTCAGGGCCAGCCGGACTGAAGGGCAATGTGGCTGTTTTCCTGGAATAGGAGCAAGCGCGTTTTTGCGCTGCGGGCCTCGAAGGGCGGCCTCTACGAGCGCCGGCGTTTTCGTTTTTAACATCCGTTTATCATCGCTTCCCTCCTGCTAGCTCAGCCTCCGCATTCGAGGAAAGTAGCAACGAGGCGGATGTCTGGGCTGTATTCAGGTCCGTTACTGTACTCTTTGGCGACGGCTAACAGTTGTTCAAAGCTCAACCCAACTATCGAGCCGGTAGTCGTTCTCGACCCCCTTCTTGCGAGGGCCGGCGGAGCCGCATAGGCAGAAGCTTGTCGCGAAGCCTGTCAATGCCAGCGTCATCAACAAGCATGCAATCGGTCCCCGCAGGCGAATTTGTGAGCGCGGCGGAACCTTCCGACCGCAGCAGCTTTACTCAGATGAGCGGACGGGAATGCCAACGCAGGCTGATGCAAATATTCGCTGCTCGGGCATTTCAGCGATCTCGATTGCGACACCACCTTCTGCCCACGCCACCGGAAGATACTTGTCGCTGATCGCATCCCAGCGCATAGGATGGGTCAACCGGCCCTGTTCCTCCAAGTCGTGATCTGGCCAGCGTTCCAAGTCGCTTAGCGTGTGTTTTTCGAAGAACGCGGGGTCGGCCCGTCGGGACGTGATTTCCCGAGCTGTCGCCTTTGCTCCGCTTTCGCAGAATTCGAGCGGATGCGATTGGGCGGGTTTTGCGCAGGCACAACTGACGCATATATACCCTTCTGGCTTATTCTGGATCGAAAGCAGCCTTGGCGCTTATAGAGGGACGTGCTCTCTCGCGATGGTCGCGCCCACAGATTTCGCTGAGCCCCAGCCGCCGACCGGTCCGCCATAGCGTCTAATTGTGGTCGACCTTGTTTTCGATGTCATTTCTGCCTCGTTTGCATAAAGCGAGGCCAGACTTGGTCTTACCCATATCGACGCGATGCCCGCCGGCAAGTGAAGCGACATTCGAGAACGTACCGGAATGATCCAGGATACTGCTCAGTCTGCCGAGCCCGGATACATAGGACTTGGAATCTGGCGCGTGGTTCCACGAAGGATTAGACGCTCCTCATGCAACTAGATTGCCCTTCGAGGGTTCTTGCTATGATTTTGAGCAAGGGCAACTTCTGTTGCCGTCCAAAGGCAACCAATTCATGGACG
Organism: Mesorhizobium sp. M0496; assembly: GCF_040321205.1. Taxonomy (NCBI): domain Bacteria; kingdom Pseudomonadati; phylum Pseudomonadota; class Alphaproteobacteria; order Hyphomicrobiales; family Phyllobacteriaceae; genus Mesorhizobium; species Mesorhizobium sp. M0496. Next base: position 52,815 of record NZ_JAMYRC010000002.1, read on the forward strand.
TTCCCATCGCGCTGACAACGGACGCCAATATCAAAGCGGGCAAGAGCGGCTTGCTGCTCGTCTCGGACAATTGTGATGCCTTCACCATGCGCGTTCTCGCGGCAAGAAGCTCGGTTCGCACTCTCGACCTTATGTACTACCTCTGGCATGACGACCGTACCGGGCGCTCGCTTCTTCAGGAAGTTTTCCAAGCCGCTCAGCGGGGCGTGCGCGTGCGGATGCTTCTTGATGACGTGAACCCGCGTAAGAGCGATTCTTCTTATCTGGCGCTGGGCAGCCATCCAAACATCGAGCTGAAGCTCTTTAACCCGAGTGGGGTCAGGGCACGAGGCATTGTACGCAGTATGGAAGTTCTCCTGCGGCTTTTTGCATTGACCCGCAGGATGCATAACAAGGCGTGGATCGCCGACGGCAACGTCGCCATCGTCGGTGGGCGAAACATAGGCGATGCCTATTTTGATGCCGCAGAAACTAACTTCCGTGACCTCGACGTGCTGCTCCTGGGTCCTGCCGTGCAGCAAACCGCCCAAATATTTGAGAAGTTCTGGGCTTGCAAAGATGCCAAGCCGATTGGCGAACTTGGCCCATCCGCTGAGACCATGCTTGCCGACTTATTTGAAGGAAGCGATGCGGGACCCGAGTCAAAGCTTTTAGACGGGATCTGTGACCAAGCATCCATCGCGCAGTTTATCGCGACCAGTAACGACGTGCATTGGATAAAGCATGTTCGAGTGATTTCCGATCCTCCGGAGAAGGTCCGCGGTTGGAGGCGCCGCAGCTGGCTGATGAAGGAACTGCTTCTCCACATTCAGTCAGCCCGTATTTGCCTGGAAATCGTTTCCCCCTATTTTATCCCAGGCAAAAGGGGGGCCGCGATGTTGTCCGATCTCGTTGACAACGGGGTGGACGTCGCGGTGCTGACCAATTCCTTGGCGGCTACCGATGTCGCCGCGGTCCACGGTGCCTATGCGAATTATCGCAAGCGATTGCTCAGAAACGGCATCAAACTTTTCGAGCTTCAGCCCTTTAGCCGGCAACAGGCGATCTCGGTGTTCGGCTCTAAGGGCGCCAGTCTGCATACCAAGACTTTCAGCGTTGACGACAGGATGGGTTTCGTCGGCTCCTTCAATTTCGATCCACGGTCTGTGTCTTTGAATTCGGAAATGGGTGTGCTTTTTGAGGATGAGAAGCTGGTCGCCGAATTGCGACGGCAATTTCAATCAGAGATCTCACCGGAAACGAGTTATCGGCTCGAATTGAGAAACAATGTGCTGCACTGGCATGGTCGTGACGAAGGCAGGGTCCAGCATTATATCCACGAACCAGAAGCCGGAATTTACCGCCGTATTTTGGCGGTCCTCGTGCGCCACCTTCCGATCGAGTCTCAGCTCTAGGCAGCAATACTCCGGACCGTCACGGCCTTGAGCATCGACCAGCAGATCGAGGTCATGATGATTATCCTGCGTACTTGCGCCACAGCAACCCACCTGTCAGCGGCATGACATGGTGTGAAATTGGCCCGCCGGCTGCCATCACTCAACGCCCTTAAAGCCTTCGAGGCGGCGCGCCACGAAAACTTCACCAGGGCGGCGAACGAACTTTCCGTGACGGCCGTTCTGGCGCTCGGCTGCGGGATGACGGTCCGGCAGTTCAACCAGCTGCCGCCGCAAAAGCAAGCCGAGGTGCAACCGGGCCTGTCTTGCCCTCATGTCGCCGGCCATCTCGCACCGCTGGCCGACCCCAAACCGGCCGAGACCCGCATTAATTCCCCGCAGGCATCTGTCGCTCGAGCAGATCGGCCGCTGGCTTCTGCGCAACAAAGCCTCGCTGCCACATGGCCATTTCGGCCCTTGGCTCGACAAGCAGGAAGGGCTTTCCCGGGCGATGGCTTCGCAATGCATGGGCCTGGCCACAGGCGGGCGCCAGGACGCGCCGGACGCTCCAGCGCTGTAGGACAGCGGCCGGCATTGATGCGCGCTGGCGATATCCCAAGGGCATTTTAGCAAAACCTGAAACAAAAGCCGGGTCGGACCGTTTGCAAGGTGCCAGACCCACACTCTCTGGCACCTTCAGACTCTCCCGCCGGCTTCGGCTGGCGGGCTCTTTTGGACCCTACCATGCCGTCGACCTCGATACGCAAGTTCGACTATGACCCGAACACCAAGGTTCTCTCGGTCTGGTTTGTAGCGAGCGGTAAGCACTACGAGTTCTTGGACGTACCGGTTGAGGCGTTTGCCGCGTTCAATTCCGCCTTTGCCAAGGGCCGCTATTTCAACGACCACATCCGCAACCGCTACGCGTTCCGGTTGGTGACATAAAGCTCCAACTCCAAGGCTCATGTTCGGGCTGATCGTGCCAAGCGACCTGGCGGAAGTCGCGCAGGTCGAGCCGCTGGCCGCATACGGGACAGGTCATGAAATTTGTCGCGCTCGTCCGCAGGCTCGGCGCCGTGCCGCTTACGAGGGATGATCGGACCTAAATCCGACAGCTTCATATCTGTATGTCCTTGCTCACGTCATCCAGCATTTTGAGTGCATCACTCTTCTCTGCGGGTTGCAGTAGGCGCTGGTCGATAGCGGCGGCCTTGAACGCCGCGAAAGCGATGGCCGGACTGCAGCTTCCACCTTTGGCAGCCGCGATTAACCGGCACGCATCCCTATAGGGTGCCGCTCCCTTATTTGGCCACTGACCTTGGAGCGCTGCCTCAGCCTCGCAGATAGAAGAAACCGTCATTGATTTCGCGTCCACCAGCTTAATCGAAAGCGGTAAAAAGTTGCCCATGATGCCTGACCTCCCGATCATTGAAGCGCCGATAACGCAACAGGGGCATTTTTGGTTGCGGGTCCAACTTTAGATAAAATTTCGGAACCATTTTAGCGCATGCTAATTGAATCACGGGTTGCGTGGTGTGGGGCTCGAATGCTTAAGCGGGCAGGCGGCCGGCGGCTGGCGTTTATCGAGCCGTTAATGCCGACCTTGGTGGAGAAACCTCCCGAAGGCGCCGACTGGATTCATGAAGTCAAATTCGACGGATACCGCTCTCAGATAGTCATCGACGATGCCGGCGTGCGCATCCACACCAGGCGCGGCCTTGATTGGTCATCGAAGTACCGTGACCTCGTTAAGGCGGCTCGTGAGCTTGGCGTCGAGAGCGCCATAATCGACGGGGAGATTATCGTTCTCAACGAAGCGGGTCTGTCTGACTTCGCGGCTTTGCGCAAGGCCATCACCAGCCGTCAGCAAGACCTCTATTTCGTTGCTTTCGACCTGCTGCATCTGAACGGCCACGATCTGCGCGACATGCCCCTGGAGGACCGTCGTGAGATCCTGACCGAGATGATCCCGGAAGGCGGCCGTATCCAATTCAGCCAGGCGCTGCCCGGCGATGCAAAGGCGATCTTCCATCTCGTCGACCAAGCCGGGCTTGAGGGCATGGTGTCCAAGCGCAAGGACAGCAAATATCGCTCTGGCAACTCGACGGCCTGGCTGAAAACGAAGGCTTTCACGATCGACGAATACGATCTGCTTGGCGTGGAGCGCGAGGCCGGCAAGCCCGCGTTCGCTCTGATGGCCGAGCGCGGGACCGGGCGCTATGTCGGCAGCGCTTTCGTCACCTTGAGCCGTGAAATGCGCGAGCGGCTATGGCAGCGCGTCCAGAAGCACCCAGGGACGGCGCCCAAGGGCAGCATGAAGCGGCCGGCGACGCAATGGGTCAAGCCGGGGCTGATCGGCCGTGTGAAGCACTTGCGCGGCGAGGAAGATTTGCGGCACGCTTCACTGCAGGATTTCCGGGAAGAATGAGCAAGCGCGGCAACGATTTTCTTTACCATTGGATATCGGATCATTTACCGGACGATCCGATCATCGACCCAGTGCTACTGGTGATCGACATGGCCGTGGACGCGAAGCAGGCGGCGGAGAGCCAAGGCATTCCCGGCCAAGAGATCGATGAAGAAATCGGCACGATATACAAATTCATCATGCAGGGTTTGCGCTGAGAGGAGCAGCCAAACAGCACAAAGCGGAACTTAATATCGCCGGCCAAATTGGTTCAGCATGGACGCAGGACGAAATCCCGAACGACTGATGCCAAGCCCTCCCTCCAGATGGCAAAACCGCAAGGGCGTATTGATATTGGCCGCTGTCTTGTTGCTCGCGACTGGCAGCTTCGCCAGCTGGTGGATCATATTTCGATGAGCACGCGCGGCATCAACTTCCTCGACAAATGGATGGCGGAACATCTCCCGAATGCCATGACCGACGATCCCGTGGCCATCAGCGATCTTGCAGACGAAGCGATGAGGGCAGCCGACAAGGCAGGGATTCCCGCCGCTGAAATCAACGAAGAAGTCGGCAGCGTGCTCGAGGCCATTTTCGATGCCATGCAGCATCGCGCTGGCGGCTTGGCAGACTGATGGACTGCGATAAAGGAAAAGCCGGCGGACGTCGTCTTGGGGAAGGCGTCGCCGGCAAGTGGCAGGCATGGGTGGGCGGGGGGCGGACGGTAGCCTGCCAATTCATCAGCGCCGGCACTATGATCTCAACTGATCAACTTAGCTAGCGGTAATTTGGCGCGATCCAACTGGGCTCAGATTTGCCGGGACAACCTGCAGAGCGCTCGCCAACGACATGCTCACAAACCCGGTCGAAGACCTACGCGCGCACGCCGAGGAAAAATAGCGCCAGCAGCACGACAAAAAGCACGGTGGCGATCACGACTCCCCACATGAGGACTTTTCGGGTGCCGCGCCGTTCATCATCGCGAGATAAATTCTCCGCCATTGCACAATCCTATCGTGAAGCAATTACTAGAAACGTGGGATATCGAGGCCGGTTCCCACAAACCATCAGGTAACCCTTCGGGAGAGCGGCACGAGCCTCAGCGGTTCGTCACTCATAGCGGGTTGATCGGCCCGACCAAGGCGGGATGGTCGTTGGGCAGCTTGTTGAGGACGGTCGAATTGACCTCCCGGCCGACACGGTTGAACTGCACCTGGCCATCGATGTCGTGGCTGAGGATGTCCTTCAAACTATCCGTTGGCGTCGTCGGGTCTAGCCACACATCATAGTACGCGGGGTCGAGAATGACGGGTTTGGCGATCGTGCAGGTTGTTCATCGGGTCGCCCGCAGGCTCCGTGATGATGGTGGAACTGGTAATGTCGAGATTGGAATTGTAGGCCCACAGGCCGGCGAATGAGAACGGCGCATGGCCGGGCTGGTAGATATGCCAAGGGTCTTTCTTGCCGTCGGCCGGCGAAATGGTCCACTCATAGAAGCCGTCGGCCGGGATCAGACAGCGCTTCGACTTGAACGCGTCGCGGAAAGCCGGGGCGGAATCGACGCCTTCGATCCTGGCGTTGAACATAGCCGCCTTAGGCATGTCCTTCGCCCAAAACGGAACGAGCCACCAGCGGCCGTCACGGAGCTTATGATTGCCGTCTTCGCCGGCGGTGACGAATGGGACTTCCTCAGTCGGGGCGATGTTGTAGCGAGGGGCGTCGTTGCGCCGGGTCTCAGCCGGCGCCGTCAGGCGATAAAGCCGGTGGATTTCGGACCAGGTCAAGTATCTGGTATAGCGGCCGCACATGCCTTGCCCCCTAATGCCTCAATGCGATGTGGTCGCAGCTTCAAGGGCGTCGATGGCATCATACACGGTTTGGCGCTTGGGCTCGATCGGTTCGTCTGTAAATCCCGCAAGCTCCAGCCTGGTAAAGGCAACCGTCACCGCCGCAATTAGATCGCGCGGATTGTCCACATCGACAGCCAAGCTGTCCGCCAGTATGCCGATTTGCGAATTCATGAATTCGCCCTTGCCGTCTTGCGCGGCGGTCAGCGCGCGGAGCATGGCCAAGGCCGTTGACCGGTCGGCCAATTGCGTTGCCGGGTCCACCAATAACTGCAGATCGGCGGCAACCGGACGTTTTTCGGCGGGCCAGTCAGCGCAACATGCGTCCAAGGCTGCCCGCGACGCTTTCATCCAGGCGCTCGCTGCTTCGTCCTCTTCCTCTGTTGGCTCCCCCTCGTCAGAGAAACTGGCATCGTCCCAACCTTCAAGCGCAAACATTCCTTCTGCCGCCTCAATAGCTGTGATGCCCGCCCGGTCCAGCACCGCCTCGGCCGCTGCAATTCCGCGTGCAATCTCTTCGGGCGATGCGCCCGGAACTGTCAAAAGCAGGTCCATATCTGCCTCCTGTGTCTATCCTGCCATCAGTGAACAAAATGAGAACACCAGAGTCAAGAGCCCCTTGACTATCTAGGAATATGTTCCTCATTTATGGGGAATGGCGCACGAACCGATCGACACGCTGGGCAAGGCGACCCGGCACAATATGCTTGTGAAAGCGGAATGCAGTTGCGGCAATGTTCGCTACTGCCGATCGGCCGATTTGATGATGGTGTATGGCGGCGGCGCCGATCCGCAGACGCTAAAGTTTGATTGCGGCCGGTGCAAGCCCCAGATCAAGATCACGCTTCTGGAGGTGCACCCGGAACACTTGCCCAAACGCCTGATGATCCACAAGCCGATGAAAGTCGGCGGCAAGATCACATGGTATACCGAGCGCTTCAGAGGATGACGAAGACCCTCGCTGACACGTTGGCCGCCGGCGAAACGATCTATGTAAATTGCGGGCATGCCATGTGCTGCAAGTCGACCAAGCTCGACATCCAGGCGCTGATCGATCGGCTCGGCCCGGATCATGGTTCCATGCATTGGGATCTAGTCGGCCTATTCGGCTGCTCGGATTGTAAGGTTGCAGGCCGCGACCGTCGGCCGGTGTTCTTCACATGCATTCCTGACTACGAAGGCCAGCAGAGGGCGCGCAACCGCGACTGGAAGCCGACTTTCGAGAAAAGCTAGGGCCGCCCCCGAAACGCGCGCTGGCGGGCTTCCCTATGTCGACCTACTATTTGATACTAGGGGAAGGCGGTTTCATTATCACGCGCAATTGCATCTGGTCGACAGTTGCGACGATGGCAGCCGCCAGCGCTTCCGCTTCGTGAAGCAGTTCCGGACCATAGAGCCCATTCACCATCTCCTCGCTCGGAAGCACGCCAGGCGGACAGTGCTCCTCAATCGTGCGCCGGATCAGCATCAGCGCAGTCCGGCATTCGTCGGCTTCGATCTTCATAACTCTTCAAACATGCAATTCGTCTAAAATGTTCCGGAACTATTTTAGCGCGCGCTAATTGAATCGCACTATGCGAGTCAGCGCATGCCTCTGAACTTCATCAAGCCCATGGAGCCCGAGCTGGTCGACACGCCACCGCAGGGCGACGAATGGGCCCATGAGATCAAATTCGACGGGTATCGCACTCAGATTATCAAGGATGAAGACGGGATCCGGCTGATCACCAAGAACGGTTACGACTGGACTGGCCGCTATATTGAACTTGCCGGAGAGGCGGAGGCGATAGAAGCGGAAAGTTTCATCATCGATGGCGAGACGATCACGGTCAATGAGGCTGGCCTGTCCGACTTCCACGCCCTGCAATCAGCCGTCTCCGCCGTGAGCCGTCGCGCGACCTGTATTTGGTGGCGTTCGATCTCCTGCACCTGAACGGGCATGATTTGCGCAACATGGAAGACCGCCGCGAGATCCTGCAGGAACTAATACCAGCCGTCGGCCGCATTCAGTTCAGCAAAGCCATGCCCGGCACCGGCGCTGCGGTTTATCACCTGGTCGACAGGGCTGGGCTGGAGGGCATGGTCTCGAAGCCGCAAGGACAGCGTCTACCGCAGCGGGCCGACGATGAACTGGCGCAAGATCAAGTGCTATGCCGAAAATGGACATCATTGGCGTGCAGCGCGAGGCCGGAAAGCCCGCTATAGTGCTCATGGCCGACAAGGGCCAATATGCCGGCGGCGCTTTCGTTGCCTTTAAAGCCGGCAAGCGTCAACGACTATGGGATCGCGTGCAAGGGAAGGTCGGCGGACCAGTGCCAATCGGGCCTCAAGAAGGAAAAGGCCGAATGGCTGAAGCCTGGTCTCGTCGGTCGCGTCCGGTTCCTGAAGGGCGAGGAAAAGCTCCGCCATGCCCAAGCTGCTCGATTTCCGGGATAAGCAATAGCCAGCGCTTGCCAGCCCAATCCGGATGAGGAAGTAATCCTCCTGTTGCGGCGATCCTCCTCAAACGGAGTTCGCACAAATGGCAAGATCGAAACCTTCCAAGCAGCTTTCACAGGTTGAAATCGAACGCTTTCTGACGGCAGCGGAAGCGCTCCATAAGAGCATCATTCAGCCGCGCCCGCCGCTGCCGCGAATTGGGCTGCGGGTTTCTACCCAAGGCCGAAGCTCCAGCACTTTCGAGCCGACCAAACTGGCTGGAGGGAACATTAGCCGTCTCTAAAAGTTGATGCTTGCGGCAGGTGGTGCCCTCCATCGCGTGCCGAGGATCGGGCTCCCGATCGGCCCGCGCCCTCCCACAGAGGCGCGGGCTTCCTAAGACACCAGGAGAGAGATCATGAACAATATCATTTGGATCGTTGGAGCAGTGGTCATCGCTTTAGCGATACTGAGCTTCTTCGGGCTCCGATAGCTGACGGTCAAGCCGCTGGCCACCAGCTACGTCGTCAGCGTGTTCGAGAAGCCGCATTGGCGCGCCGTACTGACCACGAAGGACAAGGCCAAAGCCCTGGCGATGGCGAAGGAGATCGGCGACAAAGTGCGGGTCGAGGAGATCAGGCCGAAGGCGAAGAAGCGCTAATTGTACGGAAATTACCAAGCCGGAGACCGGCGGAACAATCGCTTGCGGCCAACGTCCACCCGGCCGTGTTCTGTGTCAAAGGCCCGCTGCTCTCCCCCCGAGGCAGCGGGCTTTCCCTCCTTCCGCCAGGCGCGCCGGACCTGATGGTGCGGAACTTTTTCCGCGAGCCAGCCCGCGCAACATGCCGCCGCCGCAGCCTCGTCGGCTTCCAGCCAAACAGTGGCAGCCTGATCCTTGTCCTCGGTAGGCTTGTCGTCTTCTGGAAAGCCCTTGATGTCCCAGCCATCCAACGCGAACATGCCGCGATGCCGCGTTCGAACTCTTGGGGTGTCGCCCTTTCAATGTTCAAGCGAAGTTCCATGGTTCGCCTCCTATGGCTATTTCCGCCATAGTGAACAAAAAGAGAACACAGAGTCAAGCATGCCCCTTGACGAGGGAGGAATATGTTCCTTATTTCAGCGTGATCTGGAGCAGCAAAGGGACCATGGTTCGGCGTGAAACGCGTTGGCCGGCGAAGCTATGGCAAAAACCGCGGAAGACAATTTCCGGATCGAGGTATGGGATCGCGACGAGCAGGCCCTATTCGAAACGATTTCGCGATCCCCCGATTCAACGGTGAGTCAGGCAGCCTGGCAAGCTGCCATCCGGCGCCGGCCGGGAATGTTGCTTATCCACTACAACAGTCGGCATGTGATGGAGAAAATCCTGACACCAGGCGAGGTCAAGGTCCCACCGCAGGCGATCATCGATGGCAGCGTTCACGCGAGCCTCGATGTGGCGCTCGGCGATCTTCGTGAATGGCATGTATTGCGGGCTTGGTGCAGATCCTGTTCGCACCATGCAACGGTAAAGCCTGCCGGGCTCATCGAACGCTATGGGAAAGGCGCTCTGTTCAGTTCGGTCGAGCGAGCGCTATTCTGCACAAGTTGTGACAGGGGAGGGCCTGTCAGGTTGGAAATTCACAAGCTGCCACGCAATTGAGGGGTGAAGATGCAAGACCTCATCGATTTCGTCTAGGCCATCTCGGCTCGGGTTTGGACATCCGATCTCGGTCAGCTGTCGAGAGCCGGACCTCCGCGCGACCTCCGCCGGTGGCTTCGGCGCAAAATACGCGGACCACCGCGAACGGGGACAGTCGGTCCCGCGTCCCGTCCTGCGGCCGGCGCTATGCTGACGCTCCTACGGCTGTCCCGTTCACCGCCCGCCGGCGGGGGCGAATTTCCTCCGTCCTACGCGCGGCAATCGTCCGCTGTTGCGGACGCGCGCAGGACTGCGTTTTATACGCCGTCCTTCCTTTGGGCGCCGACGGTCGCCGGCGCGGGGACGGGTGGGCATGGAACCGAATCCGAGGCAGGGTATTGAATCGGACTATGTATCCGAGTTCCGCATGTCGGCTGTAGACGGCACCCTCAGTAAAAGGCGCACACGGCCCAGAGACTCAGAATCTGTCCCTACAAATCGGCTCCCGCGGTTTCGTCCCTTCCAGCTATGCACGCTGACAGACCACATACCGGTCGGCGGGGATTGGCTTTTCGAGATGAAGTTCGACGGCTATCGTGCCCAAGTCGCCATCTCCGGCTCGAACGTCGTCGTCTATACCCGCAATGGCCACGACTGGACCCGACAGTTCAAGGTCATCCTACCGCCGCTTCAGAGACTGACCAAAGGCGCGGTGCTGATCGATGGTGAGATCGTCGCCATCGACAGTCAGGGCCGCACGAACTTCTCCATGCTGAAAACCGGCATTGCCGCGGGTATGCCCCTCAAATTCTACGCCTTCGATCTGCTTGAACTCGATGGCGAAGATCTGTCGAACCAGCCACTCCTAAAGCGCAAGGAACGACTTGAGTCCCTGCTTGGCGCGCGCGGCCCTGACGACCGCCTGCAATTCTCCAGCCACATCGTCGACCAAGGCAAAAGGGTGTTCGACGCCATGTGCGAGGGCGGCCACGAAGGCGTCATCGCCAAGCGCGCCGACAGCTCCTACGTCGGCGACCGCACCTCGAGTTGGCTCAAGATCAAGTGCACGAAGCGACAGGAATTCGTTGTCGGCGGTTATCGCCCAAGTGACACAGGACATGGCATGGCCTCGCTAATCCTCGGCACTTACGACAATGGCAAGCTCATCTATCGCGGCCGCGTCGGCACGGGGTTCACCGCGGCGATGCGCAAGGACATCCTCGCGAAGCTCGAGAGACGCCGTCTTGAGAAACCGGCTTTCGCCTCCGTTCCGAGAGACATTGCCCGCCGTGCCAAATGGGTGAAGCCCGAACTTGTTGCCGAGGTTACCTATGCCGAAGTGACACCGGACGGCAGCTTGCGGCATCCAAGCTTTGAGGGCATGCGCGAAGACAAGCGGGCCGACCAGGTGGTGATGGAAATGCCGAAGACGCCGGCAACTCTTGGCTCCGCCACTATCGATCCGGGAATCGGCAAGGAGATCGCCGCTGCTGTCGGCGTCAAGCTGACGCATCCGGACAAGGTCATGTATCCGGGGACCAAGGTGACCAAGGCCACGCTCGCCGCCTACTACGCCGTGGTCGCCGAGAAGATGCTGCCGCACATTCAGGATCGGCCGCTGTCTCTGGTGCGCGATACCGACGGCGACCTGCAACAGACTTTCTTTCAGAAGCACAAACTGCCAGGCATGCCCAAGGCCATCCATGACGGCCAGCTGGAGAAGATGTCCGGTAAGGAAAGCCGCATCTTGTGGGTCGATGACTTGGCTGGGCTGATCGCAGGCGTCCAAATGAACGTGCTCGAATTCCACATCTGGGGAAGCCTTCGCCAGCTGCCGGATCTGCCGCACCGCATGATTTTCGACATCGACCCCGACGAGGGCTTGGACTTCAGTGCCGTCAAGCAGGCAGCCCTCGACATTCGGGGCATTCTGGAAGCGCTTGGACTGCAGTCGTGGCCGTTGCTGTCCGGCGGCAAGGGCGTTCATGTGGTCGTCCCGCTCGTCCCCCTGGCAGACTGGGACGAGGTCAAGAGCTTCTGCCAAGACTTCGCCGAACTGCTGGCCCGTACAGATCCGTCGCGCTTCGTCGCCAATATGAACAAGGCGAAGCGCAAGGGCCGAATGTTTCTCGATTACCTGCGCAACGGCCAGGGCTCCACTGCAATCTGCCCCTGGTCGACTCGGGCACGCGCGGGGGCGTCGTGCGCGGTGCCCGTCAGCTGGGAGGAATTGCCCACCTGCGAAAGCGCAAACGATTTCGATGTTTTCGCCGCCGCCGCGCGGGCTCAACTGCCCGAAGCCTGGGAGGGCTATTTCGACGTCGAACAGACGCTTACCGACCGCATCCGCCACGCAGTCCGGTAGCAATAACCATACTAGAGGGTCGGCGACATTTGATTGGTGCGGACCGCGTTTGCCCCAAGTTCGAAGCGTTCCCCCTGCTACGGGAGGCCCGGCAACGCCGTCTAGAGTGAGAGCACGGACCGGTTTCCCGTGACGGGTTGAGAGCTGGAGGAGAGGCCTCCGGCGCCCGTCGCGGAGAACCGCGATGTCCAGACATTACGCTCGCGCCGGCGCCGACCGGACAAGCCTCTATGATGATATCACCAACAAGATCATCGCCGAGCTGGAAGCTGGGCGCTTTCCCTGGGTGCAGCCTTGGGGCACGGCGGCGGCGCAAGCCCCCCTCGCCATGCCGGCCAATGCCGCGACCGGCCGCGCCTACTCGGGGATCAACGTGCTGATCCTGTGGGGTGCGGTCGTCGAGCATGGCTTTCCCGTTCAGGGCTGGCTGACTTTCCGCCAGGCGCTATCGTTGGGCGGCCATGTCCGCCAGGGCGAACACGGGACCACTGTCGTCTATGCTGACCGCTTCATCCCTGACGACGAGAAGAACCGCGCGCGGGAAACCGGCGAGGCTGCAAAGGCCATACCGTTTCTGAAGCGCTTCATTCTGTTCAACGTCGCGCAATGTGAAAATCTGCCGGACGATCTGCCCCTGGCTCCGCCTGCACCAGAGCCCGGGCTGATCGAGCCGGCCATCGACGCACTGATCAAGGCGACAGGGATCGATTTCCGCATCGGTGGCAGCAGAGCCTGTTATGTGCCGGCGCAGGACTACGTGCGGGTGCCGCCCCCGCAGGCCTATTTCGAGACCATCGACTGGCACCGCACCGCCCTGCACGAGCTTGGCCATGCGACAGGGCATCCCTCCCGCGTCGGCCGTGACCTCGGCGGCGCCTTCGGCACCAAGAGATATGCTTTCGAGGAACTGATCGCCGAGATGAACGCTGCCTTCTGCTGCGCCTCGCTTGGCATCATGCCAACCGTGCGCCACGCCGACTACCTGGCCTCCTGGCTCGATGTCCTGCGCGAAGACAACCGCGCCATCGTTCGTGCCGCCTCCCAGGCCAGCAAGGCGGCCGACTGGCTGCTTGCCTTGCTACCGCAACCTGGAAGCGGAGCCAAGGGCGGCTCCGCCGAGGTCGATGAGGCCGAGATCGACAGGAGGGCGGCATGATCCTCCTCACCGAGGAACAGCGCGAGCGCCTGCTCGCCAATGGCCGCGAACGCAACGCCGATCACGTGCCGGTGGTGAAGCTCTTCAACCCGCTCGGCGAAGGAACCTGGCTCGCGACCGAGCGGGATGCCGATGGCGACGCTATGTTCGGTCTCGCCGATCTCGGCTATCCCGAGCTGGGCAGCTTCTCGCTCCTTGAGATGACGTCGATCCGGCTGCCCTTCGGCATGGGCATCGAGCGCGACATCCTCTTTGCCACCGACTTGCCGATTTCGGTCTGGGCAGAGGCCTCCCGCCGGGCCGGAAGCCTTCGCGACGCGGAACGACTCCTCTACCACGCCGCCCAGTCTGGCCGAGACCGCGCGTGAGATCTCAACTTGAAATCCGCAAAGCCGCAGATGCGCAAAGCCGTGTCTGCGGCCCTGTCCCCTTCGGATCTTCGGTGTGCGGCGCAGTCCTCAGAGTGAGAGGGCTGCGCCCGTCTCTTTTGACGGGTTTGGAGGTCGAGAGAGTCTCGGCCGCCCGTCGCGGAGATAGTCCACATGGCTGCGCCCAAGCAGAAGATCACCCTCAACGCTTCACGTGACATCCCCTTCGACAAGCTGATGCTGAGCCAGTCCAATGTCCGGCGCATCAAGCGCGGGGAAACGATAGAGGACCTCGCCGCGTCAATCGCACGGCGCGGCCTGCTCCAGAGCCTCAACGTCCGGCCAGTGTTGGATGGCGAGGGTAACGAGACCGGCATGTTTGAGGTGCCGGCTGGCGGGCGCCGCTATCGCGCGCTGGAACTGCTGGTCAAGCAGAAGCGCATGATCAAGACCGAGCCAGTTCCCTGCGTCGCCAGCGACGCCCACAGCGCGGTCCCGATCGAGGAGGATTCGCTGGCCGAGAATTTTCAGCGCGAAGATTTACATCCGCTCGACATGTTTCGCGCCTTCCAGACCCTTCACGACCAGGGCGCGAGCCACGAGGAGATTGCGGCACGCTTCTTCGTGTCCGCTACCTTTGTCCAGCAGCGCCTGCGGCTCGCAAAAGTTTCGCGCAAGCTGCACGAGGTCTACGAGCAGGAGGGCATGCAGATCGAGCAGCTCATGGCCTTTACCGTGACCGACGATCACGCCCGTCAGGAGCAGGTCTGGGAGGCGCTCGAAAACTCCTGGTCGAAGGAGCCGCAGCAGATCCGGCGCCTACTGACGGAGACCACGGTGCGCGCGAGCGATCGCCGGGCGCTGTTCGTCGGTGTCGAGGCCTATGTCGCCGCCGGCGGCGTGGTGCTGCGTGACCTGTTCGAGGCCGACAATGGCGGCTGGCTGCAGGACCCGGCTCTGCTCGACCGCTTGGTCCGCGACAGGATGAAGTCGATCGCCGACGAAATCGCGGCGGAGAACTGGAAGTGGATCGTGGTCGATGTCGATCTGCCTTATGGCCATAATCACGGTCTGCGGGCACTGGCCGGCACCCCCGTCGATCTGACCGACGCGGAGCGGGCGGAACGCGAAGCCCTGCGCGCGGAGTACGAACGGCTGGAAGCCGAGTATGGTGAATCCGACGAACTCCCCGACGCGGTCGATCAACGTCTCGGCGAGATCGAGTCTGTGCTGGAGGCGTTCGAGAGCCGCCCGATGAACTACGATCCCGCCGATATCGGCCGCGCCGGTGCCTTCATCAGCATCGACCGTGACGGTGACCTGGTCGTCGATCGCGGATATGTGCGCCCCGAGGACGAAGCGCCGGAAGCGGTCGACGGCGACGCCGCCGAGCCCGGCGGTGTGACCGGGAGCGAGGGGGGCAGCGACGATCCTTCGGTTCGCCGCGCCACCATCACCATCGGCGCGCAAACGTCCGAGCCCGATGAGGATGACGGCGACGCCATCAAGCCGCTGCCCGAACGCCTGGTGATCGAGCTCACCGCGTATCGCACGTTGGCGCTGCGCAATGCCGTGGCCGAGAACCAGCATGTGGCCATCACGGCGCTGTTGCATCGGCTCGTCATCGACACCTTCGGTCATCGCTCCGCGACCGGCTGCCTCGAGGCATTCGTCCGACATGTCCACTTGCCGACGCAAGACGCCGAGCTGAAAGACAGCCCCGCGGCCAAGGCGATCGACGAACGCCATGAGGCGTGGAAGGGCGACATTCCGCGCGGTGACGACCAGACTCTGTGGGCTTGGCTCGACAGTCTCGATGAAGCCAGTCAGCACACACTGCTGGCGCATTGCGTCAGCTATGGGATCAACGCGCTGTTCGAGCGACCTAACCCCTATGGCAGCGGCGTTTCCCAGCACGGGCTGGAGCAGCGTTTGCGCGAAGCCGACCGGCTCTCCCACGCCACCGGGCTCGACATGGTGGATGCGGGCTGGCGGCCGACGGTCGATAATTATCTCGGCCGGGTCACCAAGTCCCGCATCCTCGAAGCCGTGCGCGAAGGTGCCGGCGAGCAGGCGGCTCAACTCATCGACCACCTCAAGAAGGGCGACATGGCCAAAGAGGCCGAACGCCTCCTTGCCGATAGTGGCTGGCTACCCGAACCGCTCCGTCTGATCGATCATGACGCACCGCCCGCGCAGCCGGGCGAGGGCGAGGAACCTGACCTGCCCGAATTCCTCGCCGGCGATGACGAAGACGACTCGGCGGCAGCCGATGAGGTCATCGCACACGCTGTCGCTGCCGAATAGCACCCATCGACGGGGCGACTACGGTCGCCCCGTTCCCCTTCACCTCACCCTCATGGCCCGACGCCCTGTCGGGCCTTTTCGTTTCAGGAGACATCCATGTCCGCCCACATCGTCTATGACAACGCCCCGCTCGGCTCGCTGATCCAGTACTCGGACGGCACCCCCAAACCGCCGGCGCGCTTTACCCGCAAGCTCGCCGACTGGGGCCGTCGCAACGGCCTCGGCCGTCTGGTCCGCAAGGCATCGCCGCGCGACCGTCCGACCTACAGCGCACCGGCCTCGATCACGCTCAATGAAGGTAACTTCTCCTCCGGCGGCGTCATCCTCGTGACGGTCATGCGAACATACTCGGTCGACAGCGACCTCAGCTTCAAGATCGTCGAGCAGCCCGGTATCGGCATGGTCCGGGTCCTGCAGCAGATCGGCGACGACGACGAGTTGTTGCACCTCGCCGAGAGCCGGGAGGCGGCCGCACTCTGGTTGGCCAAGACCGGGTACCGCAATGCGCGTCTTGAAGACGTCACCGCTGACGAAGTCGGCGCCGACGTCGTCGAGGGGCGGGCGGCGGCGTAACCGCGAAACATCACACCTGCACGCATGGACATCAACCTCGACCCGCCACGGCCGGGGCTCGGAGACGAACGCCGGGCCGCCCGTTTTTTTAGGAGCAGCAAATGCCGCAATTCACCATCGAGACGACGTACCACCTGCCAGTGTTCCGGCATTCAACCTATTTGGCTGAGACATCCGACGTCGCGTGCCGATTTGCCATCGAGGACACTGACTGGTCGGGTCAGCGGGAGGATTGCGAGTCCTCGGGTGAAACCCATGTCACCGGTGCCGGTGCCGCGTATCGTGGACAGGCCATTCCGGTTCATGCACATTTTGGGGAAGCGGTGCAGCGCAAGGCCCCACAATTCGAACTCATGCTGGGCTTGCTCAAGATCATTGTCGGCGATGCTAAGGCCCGCCGACCGACGCCGCCGGGGTGGCTCGGCAAGGCCGAATGGGCGATCGCGCGCGGCGAAGCGATCCTCGCGGACGCCCGCGATCCAAGTTGAACCCGGAGATGCGAAGGACTTGCCATGAGCATTCCCGACCATGCCCGCAGCAACTTCCAGACGCTGCTTCGTGCCGCCAGCGACGGCAACCTTGCGTTGATGGAATGCGCCGACGCGGCGACCGGGCAGCGGCGTTATGTAATCTGCGCGGTCGGGCGGGAGGGCGCGGACTACGTGTTCACGCCGTTCGGTCATCTTGCCGACGGCAATCCCTATGATGCCGACCTGCCGCCCGATCCCGACGACGCCAAAGGTTTCCTACAGAAGTCGGAGCCTGACGGCGGAATATGATCGAGATCGGTTGATACCGGCAAGCGCTCCACCTCATGGCGGGGCGCTTGTTTCATTTTAGCTTCGGCGGGACCTGAGAGGGAGAGGCGGGCCGGGATGGGTTTGAAACCGTGCGGTCCAGAGAGAGCGCCGCGCGGCTCGGTCCTGTCCCCGCTCTCCCGAGGTTCACACCATGTACATGATCTCGCCCGCTGCGGCGGTTCCAACCGCCGCGCCGCTCCCGCTCGTCCAAACCCGTGCAGCCGGCGCTATCTTCGCCGCCGCCGGCCTGCTGCTTCCCCGTCTCGAACGCGGCGAGTGCATCGACGCGACAACGCTCCGCTCGGCGATGGAAGCCGCATTCGGCGCCTCCGACGCCGCCGGCGCCTGGGACTGGAAGCAGGCCTACGATGCCTGCGAGGCCGCAACGGTCCTTTTCCTCCGCAAGTACGGAAAGGCGCTCTCCCGCAAAGCCGAATCTCCGGCTGCACGGCTGTCCGCTTTGTCGAAGATCGCAGGGCTGATGCCGACGCATACGCGCCGGTCCGAAGAAGCACAGACCTTCCAGCAGTTCTCGACGCCGATTCCGCTCGGCCTGGTCGCCGCAACGGCCGCCGCCATCACGCCCGGCGACCGTGTGCTGGAGCCTTCCGCCGGCACCGGGCTGCTCGCCATCCTGGCCGAGATAGCCGGCGCCTCGCTCATCCTCAACGAGCTTGCCGAGACGCGCGCGGCACTTCTCTCGTGTCTCTTTCCGGGCGTCTCCGCCAGCCGCTTCGACGCCGCCCAAATCGACGACCATCTCGATCCCGGCGCCGTGCCGAGCGTGGTGCTGATGAACCCGCCCTTTTCGGTCATGGCCAATGTCGAGGGCCGCATGGCCGACGCGGCCTGGCGGCACATCGCCTCGGCGCTGTCGCGCCTTGCGCCCGGCGGGCGGCTGGTGACGATCACCGGTGCGAACTTCGCGCCCGACCATCCGACCTGGACCGCCGCCTTCACTCGCCTGCAGGAGCGTGGTCGCGTGGTCTTCTCCGCCGCCATCGATGGCTCGGTCTATGCCAAGCACGGCACGACCTTCCCGACGCGCCTCACCGTCATCGACAGGGTGCCGGCGGACGATCCCTCGCTCTTCCCGGATGCTCCCGGCATCGCTCCGGATGCGGCAACGCTCCTCACGTGGATTGAGGAGCGCCTTCCCGCGCGGCCGCCGGTCGTGATGGCCGCCCTTCCCAGCGCGACATCGGCGGTCGCTGCGGCCCGCAAAGTGCACGGCTATCTCACACGCTCGGCGAGTACCACGCCACGCATGTCGATCGCCGAACCGGAAGCCATCGACCTCGCCTATGAGGCTGTCGACTGGCAGGCCGCCGAGAACGGCCAGATCAGCGACGCCATCTATGAGGCCTACGGGCTTCAGGCGATCCGCATTCCCGGCTCGCGGGCTCATCCCACCAAGCTCGTTCAATCGGCGGCCATGGCCTCGGTAGCGCCACCCAAGCCGGGCTACCGGCCGCGCCTACCGAAGAACGTCCTTGACCTGCTCTCGGACGCGCAGCTCGAGACCGTCATCTATGCGGGCGAGGCCCACGCCGAGTATCTCGCCGGCGCTTGGACGCTCGACGAGACCTTTGACATGGTTAGCGCCGCGGCCGATGACGCGGCGGGGGCCGTGCGCTTCCGGCAAGGCTTCATGATCGGCGACGGCACTGGGGTGGGCAAAGGCCGGGAATCCGCCGCCGTAATCCTAGACAATTGGATGCAGGGCCGTCGTAAGGCGGTCTGGATCTCCAAGTCCGACAAGCTCATCGAGGATGCGCGGCGCGACTGGTCCGCGCTCGGCATGGAGCGCTTGCTGGTCACCCCGCTCTCCCGCTTCCCGCAGGGCAGGCCGGTCACGCTGGCGGAAGGCATCCTATTTACCACCTATGCCACGCTACGCTCCGACGATCGCGGCGAGAAGGTTTCGCGGGTCAAACAAATCGTCGAATGGTTGGGTCCGGATTTCGATGGAGCGATCATCTTCGACGAAGCCCACGCCATGCAGAATGCCGCCGGCGGCAAGAGCGAGCGGGGCGATGCCGCTCCCTCCCAGCAGGGCCGTGCCGGCCTGCGGCTGCAGCACGCGCTGCCGAATGCCCGCATCGTTTATGTCTCGGCCACCGGCGCCACTACCGTCCACAATCTCGCCTATGCCCAGCGGCTAGGCCTCTGGGGCGGCGAGCTTTTTCCGTTCTCGACGCGGGCCGAATTCGTCGAGGCGATCGAGGCCGGTGGCGTCGCGGCGATGGAAGTGCTGGCGCGCGACCTCAGGGCGCTCGGTCTCTATACGGCGCGGTCTTTGTCATTCTCCGGCGTCGAATACGAACTGCTCGAGCATGAGCTGACGCCCGAACAGGTCTGCATCTATGACGCGTACGCTGGGGCCTTCGGCGTCATCCATAACAATCTCGATGCGGCGATGCAGGCGGCCAACATCACCGGCAGCACCGGCACGCTCAATGCCCAGGCCAAGTCGGCCGCGCGCAGCGCCTTTGAAAGCGCCAAGCAACGCTTCTTCGGCCATTTGTTGACCAGCATGAAGACACCGACCCTGATCCGCTCCATCGCCCGCGATCTGGAGGAGGGCCATGCGGCCGTTGTCCAGATCGTCTCGACGGGCGAGGCGCTCATGGAACGGCGGCTGGCCGAACTGCCGACCGAGGAATCGAACGACGTTCGCGTCGACATCACGCCCCGCGAATATGTCCTTGACTACCTGGCCCATTCCTTCCCGGTGCAGCTCTACGAGCCGTTCACCGACAGCGAGGGCAATCTGTCGTCGCGCCCGGTCTACCGCGATGGCCAGCCCGTCGAGAGCCGCGAGGCGGTCGCCCGGCGCGACGAGCTGATCGCCAAACTCGCCAGCTTGACGCCTGTCCCCGGCGCGCTCGACCAGATCGTCCAGCATTTCGGGGTGGACATCGTGGCCGAGGTCACCGGTCGCTCGCGCCGCATTGTCCGCAAGGCCGAGCGCCTTGTCGTTGAAAACCGTGCCGGGTCAGCCAACCTCGCCGAGACGCAGGCCTTCATGGATGACCAGAAGCGCGTTCTGGTTTTTTCGGACGCGGGCGGAACGGGGAGGAGCTACCACGCCGAACTCTCAGCCCGGAACACGCGGCTGCGTGTGCATTATCTGCTCGAGGCCGGCTGGAAGGCCGACACCGCCATTCAGGGCCTCGGCCGCACACATCGCACCAATCAGGCGCAGCCGCCACTCTTCCGGCCGATCTCGACCAATGTGAAGGCGGAAAAGCGCTTCCTTTCGACGATCGCCCGCCGCCTCGACACGTTGGGCGCGATCACCCGTGGCCAGCGCCAGACCGGTGGCCAAGGCCTGTTCCGACCAGAGGACAATCTGGAAAGCCACTATGCCCGCGATGCGCTGCGGCAACTCTATCTGCTGATCGTACGCGGCAAGGTCGAGGGCTGCACAGTCGAGCGTTTCGAGGCGGCGACGGGTATCAAGCTGATGGATGCCAATGGCATCAAGGACGAGTTGCCGCCGATCACCACCTTCCTCAATCGCCTGCTCGCACTGACCATCGAGTTGCAGGGCGTGCTGTTCGGTGCCTTCGAGCAACTGCAGGCGGCGCGCATCGAGGGCGCGATCGCGTCAGGCACCTACGATGCCGGGCTGGAGACGCTGCAGGCCGAAAACTTCGTCGTCACCGATCGGCAGGTGATCTACACCCATCCGCGCACCGGCACCGAAAGCCGCCTGCTCACGATCACCGAACGCAAGCGCAATCGACCCGTCACGCTCAATGCGGCGCTCGATCATCTCCGCGATCCGCGTGCCTTACTGCTCATCAACAAGCAATCGGGCCGCGCCGCGGTACAGATCCCGACCCCCAGCGTCATGCTCGACGATGGCGAGGTCGAGCGCCGTGTCCGCCTGATCCGGCCGATGGAAAGCCAGAACATGCCGCTCAAGGCCATGGGCGAAACACGCTGGGTCGAGGCCGACCGCGAGGCGTTCACAACTGCCTGGACCGCCGAAATCGCCGGGGTGCCGGAGTTTTCGGACTCGGTCTTGCACATGGTCACCGGCCTGCTGCTTCCAATCTGGAAGCGCCTGCCCAACGAGTCGACCCGCGTTTATCGACTTCAGACCGACGAGGGCGAGCGCCTCATCGGCCGCCGCGTCTCGCCGGCATGGGCCGCCAACGCCTCTGCGACGAACGTGGTTGCGCTGTCGCCGGAACAGGCGTTTGCGGCTCTGATGGACGGGCGGACGATCCTCGATCTCGCCGAGGATCTCCAGCTTCGCCGCAGCCGCGTCATGGGCGCATGGCGCATCGAATTGTCCGGCTTCACCGACACGATGCGCGAGCGCCTCACCGCCTACGGTCTCTTCCACGAGATCATTTCGTGGAAGCTCAGGATGTTCGTGCCGATCGACGCCAACGGGCTCGCCGTGCTGGAGCGCGTGCTCGACCGCTTCCCAATCGAGCGGGTCAGTGAGCGGGAGGCTGCATGATTCCGCGTCACGCTGCATCCAACCTCGCACACCGCCTCGGCGAACATGCCGAGGCGGTGTGCCGCCACTACCTCTCCAATGGCCGTCGCCAGGGCAACTATTGGACCGTCGGCGACGTCCGCAATGCGCCGGGCCGCTCGATGTTCGTGCGTCTGCGGCCATCCCCGAAGGGACCGCCAGGCAAATGGACCGACGCCGCTACCGGTGAGCATGGCGACCTGCTCGATGTCATTCGCGAATCCCTCGGACTGGTCAATTTTCGGGACGTCGCCGACGAGGCGCGCGTGTTTCTCGCTATGCCGGATGCCATGCCACCCCGACCGGCCGAGCCGATCACGCAGGTCCCCGTTGGATCTCCAGAAGCGGCTCGCCGACTGGTCGCCATGTCGAAGCCCATTATAGGCACCCTCGTGGAAACGTATTTGCGTGGACGCGGCATTACGACTTTGTACGGCACCGGATCGCTGCGGTTCCATCCGCGCTGCTATTACCGGCACGACGATCAAGGACCGACCGAGACCTTGCCGGCAATGATCGCCGCTGTCACCGACCTCGATGGACATCTGACCGGCGCGCACCGCACCTGGCTCGCACCGGACGGCACCGGCAAGGCACCCGTCGACACGCCGCGTCGGGCAATGGGTGACCTTCTGGGTCACGCCGTCCGCTTCGGCGCACCCGGCAGCGTCATGGCGGCAGGCGAAGGCATCGAGACGACGCTGTCGCTCAGATGCGCCTTGCCCGACATGGCGATGGCTGCGGCACTCTCGGCAGCCCATCTTGCCGCCATCTTGTTCCCTCCGAACCTGCGGCGGCTCTATGTCATTCGCGACAACGATCCGGCCGGTGACGGTGCCCGAGACAGCCTGCTCGAGCGCGCGACGGACGCCGGAATCGAGGCAATCGTGCTGTCGCCGGCGATGCAAGACTTCAACGAAGACCTCCGCCATTTCGGACTTGCCGCCTTCCAGGCCTCGATTGCGGACCAGCTCATGCGCAAAGATCGCACCCGCTATCTGACACAGGCGGCATGAGCCGTGAAGGGAAGCGCCCAGCGCACCGTGCCGGCTGCGCCGCATGGATGCGTGGCCCGCCGGCAGAGAACCGCGACCCGGCCTTCGAGAGGGCGATCGGCCCACGAACTGGCCGGCCAGGCAATGGCGGCGGCCGACTATTTTCCGGCGGCGCACGACTACTCGCGAATGGCAGCGATTGGGCGCGACGCCTTTCCATCGCGATGCAAAATAGCCGGCCGCCGCCATCCTCCGCTGCGCTCCGGCCCTCCGCTTCGCTTCGGGTGTCGGGCCAACCCGCCCGTGGGCTTTCGTCGCCATGAAGGCCGCGAGGGTCGCGGTCAAACCGACGGGAGCATCCCCATGAGCGAGCACGACGACATTGAACCGCACCACGCCGCTTCTCCGACCGATCACACCCTCACCGAGCTCCAGCTCTATGGCTGGCGCCCATTTGCGGACGAGCCCGATCCGCGACCGCTCCCCGGTGGCGACCACGTGGCCGGAGCCGTGGCCGATATCTTTGACGCCCTCATCGGCACCCTGGCCGACACGCGCCTCGAACCCGACCTTGATGACCTGCTCTGGTCCGTCACCAATGTCTTCCACCGAGCTGCACAACGGATCGAGCGGCAACTGGACGACAACGAGCAGGCCCAGCGCCGACTGCAGCGCGAACAGGACGGCAGCGAGATCAAGGCGGTTGAACTCGAGAACCTCACCGCCCAGGGGCAGACCATGATCGAACGGCGCGATGCCTTCGAGCTCATGCGTGACCAGGCCGCCGACCACTACGATCAGTACACCGGCTCGGCCTGGCGACCGCGCACGGGATCGATGATCAACCACCACCATCTCACCGCCGCAATGATCGATAGCCGCGACTTCATCGCGGCCAGGCGGCGCGCGGAAACCGAAGTCATGTTGCCCGCTGGCCCCAAGATCGCCTTCTCCGGCGGCGATACTGCCGATCACGAGCTGATCTGGGCAAAGCTCGACCAAATCCGTGCCAAGCACCCCGACATGGTGCTGATGCATGGCGGATCACCGAAAGGCGCCGAAAAGATCGCCGCCCGCTGGGCCGATCATCGCAAGGTTCCGCAGGTCGCCTTCAAGCCCGACTGGACCAAACATGCCAAGGCCGCTCCCTTCAGACGCAACGACCTGATGTTGGCGGTCATGCCGATCGGCGTTATCATCTTTCCGGGCACCGGCATTCAGGAGAACTTCGCGGACAAGGCCCGCAAGCTCGGCATCCCGGTCTATCGACTCGGCAACGGCGGCGCGTGAGCGCCGTCGGAACCTACGCCCTCCTATAAATAGCCGGGGAGTCACGGCATTCTTCAAGCCATGTCGCTCTTATCCTTTCCCGATAGCTTCACGCCGGACATCGGGCTCGCCGACACCTTCTTGCGCAAAGCCGCAGTGTGCCTCGATGGCGCTGACTGGGCGGCGGATCGAGGCAGGAACAATGCTGCCTTTCACGCCATCGCCATCGCCATTGAATTGCTCCTGAAGTCGCATCTTCTCAGAACAGCGACTGATGATCGCTGGAACCGCCGCCATCTCGGGCACGATCTCGACAAGGCGGCTCGTTTTGCCGAGAGAGCTGGATCAGGCCTACCACCGCAACTGCACAGCGTCATCGCCCAGCTTCATCCTCATTTTCAGCGTGGCGGCTTCCAACGGGATCCATCGCGATCATGGCCGTCCGGTTTCTCGCTCGACGCCCGCCACATCGCGCGGCAGCTTGCTCAGGCTCTCCTGGAGCAAGAGCGTCGCGCCAACGACGACCGCTGCTCCTGACTTGAAGATGACCGCACCCCGCGATTCCATTGCGCTGATCCTTGGTCCAGCCGATGGCCTAAAGCCATCAACCCGCAAGGGGTCGGACTACGCGAAGCGTGCCGCCGCTCCGGCTTCGCCTTCGCGGTGATTGCGGCCATCGGCCGAACACTTCGGGCGCCTGTCAGCGGGGGAGGGTCCTCCGCTTCAAACAGGAGCCGGATCGATGTCCTTCGCCGACGCACATGCCTTCGCCTTCAGCCTCGCCGCCACTCTCATGGTCACCATCGTCATCTTTCGTGCCGGCGACGGCACTCTCTCGGTCGTGCCGGCGAACGAGTATGACGGCGAAGACACCGCCATCATCGGCGAAGTCGACCCGTTCGCCCCATGACGGGGCGAACATTGCCGCTGGCGAAACAGAGCTTCGGCAGTTTTCGCCCGTGGTTTTCGTTGCTATGCTCTGCGCTGCGCCGAGGTGGTGGTGGAAGGCGCAATCGCCAGAGCTATTCTCTCGGAGACACCACCATGATCATCCTCGGCATGTTCGTTTGTATCGCGGCCATCGGCATCCTGTGCTGGTTGCTCTTCACGCTTGCTATCTTCGCCCTTCCGTTGTTCGTCGGGGTCAGCGCAGGCACGTGGGCATTCAACACCGGTGCCGGCTGGCTTGGCGCGATCCTCGTCGGTAGCCTCGCAGCCGGGTTGACGCTCGGCGTCGGCCAAATCCTCCTCACCGTTATCAGCCCCATGTGGGCCAAGCTGGCGATCACGCTGGTCTTCATCGCGCCTGCGATCGTTGCCGGCTACCATGCCTCCCATGGCATCGCGAAGCACGTGATGCCTTCGGAAACCTGGCAGATCGTCTTTTCCGTCATTGGCGCGACCGCCGTCGGCGTCACGGCATATCTCCGGGTCGCGGGCATGACAGCCGCCGACCAATCCGGCAGGGACGTGGTTCGAGCCTAGACCCGCGCGGGCGACGCGGGCGGACCAGACCGACGAAGGCCTAGCCACCTCATTATCGGTGGTTGGAGCAATCGGGTTCCATGCCAGGATCGAGCAACGGCCATGTGCCGGCGCGGCCCCGTCTGTGGACTTGGACTTTCTTCGGTCGATGCCCATGGCAGACCGACCAGTCGGTAGCAGGACGGCAGCGCGCGCGGTGGCGGGGCGTTGCAGGTGCGCGGAATCTGTGCCTGGAAATGCGTGGGCGATGCCGGTGAAGCCTGTAGCGATCTGCCGGAGGCGCGTTGCACGCCAACGTCTGCCAATCTGTCCCAAGAGCGCTCCAGACGGCCTCTTCAATGGGCTGATCTGGCCGAAGGACGGCTGAAGCCTCGACCGTAGGCCGCAACGGCGCGTCTCGACTTTCTTCCCCTGCCGGCGCCCACCCCATGCCGCAAGCGCATGGGGACCCCGAGCGCCGCCATTCCTCGCGAGACAAGAAAGCCGTTCCAGCGCCGTCCTCTGCGTTGCTCCGGTCGCAAGCGATGCGTCGTCGGTCGCCTCCGGCCAAGTGATCGCCATCGAGGCCGCATGGTGCGGGCTCGGGAACAGAAAACGGAGACTTACAATGGCTACCATCGGCACCTTCAAGAAGACCACCGCGAACGAATTCACCGGCGAAATTGTCACCCTTAGCGTCCAGGCCAAGAACGTGCGCATCGTCCCAGACACCCGCGCCACTGGCGAGAACGCTCCCAGCCACCGGGTGCTGGTCGGCCGCGCCGAGATCGGCGCCGCCTGGTCGAAGACCTCCAACGAGGGCCGCGACTACATGGGTCTCAAGCTCGACGATCCGAGCTTCAACGCCCCGATCTACGCCAACCTCTTCGACGACGAGGAAGGTGAGGGCTTCTCGCTCATCTGGTCCCGCCCGAACGCGCGGCGGGGTGACTAAGGACCCGCACAGGCCCCGGCCGGAAGGCCGGGGCCTTCTTCCGCGGACGTCCGGTTCGGTTCTCCCAAGCCGAGAGCGATGCCGAAACCGCATCGCCCGATGCTGATCGACCATCCTCCGCTGGCAAAATTACTTCTATAAAATGCAGGCTCACTCTGTGACGACGAGGCAAGCGATGATCGAGCCGTTTGACGAAACCGCGCCGATCAGTGACGAACTCACCGAATACGATCGGGAACACATCAAGCTCTATGTGCGCCTGCTTGACGCCGCCGACGACGGCGCGGACTGGCGCGAGGTGGTTGAAATCCTCTTCGGCATTGATCTGACGAAGGAGCCACAACGCGCCCGGCGCATCCACGACAGCCATCTGGCGCGAGCGCGCTGGATGGCGCGTGCAGGCTACCGTCATCTCTTGCGTCGACCCGGCAACTAGCACCACAGCGCCTATGGTTCGCGGGTGATGCCGAAGTGGCATCACCCGATGCCCGGCAAGGGTCTTCCGCCAATCGCTACAACCCGGAATCGTTTGGAGGCGGGGTCTACGCGTTGTTTGCGAGGAGCTCTTGGATGAGGCCGGATACGTCGCATTGGCGAGACAATGGCAGCTATGATTATTTCGATACATTACCCATCGAAGGGCTCGCCTGGGAGTGTCTGCGGCGTCACGAACCCTATCAACGGCACTACCAAGCGCTCCTGACCACAAGAGCCGAAAAGGCACCCTTCCACCCTGAGGCACAGCGGCAGTGGGGGTTGCGATTTCCCGGCCACGCCGGATTTGTCCGCCTTGGCGCAAGACGTTTTCTGGTCGCCTGACGTCGATCCAGCTGTGGTTTCTCTCGTGCCGGCGCCGGAATTCCTGTCGTCCTTGCGATCGGCGCCGTTGACCGGCATGGGTGTAAGCCGCGACAGTGTGGAAGGACGCCACACTGTCCATAGTGCAGGTGTCGCTACTCAACTTCTGCTTCTGCCCGGTAGTGAGCCGCACGGCCCTTTGGCGGCGTTGATCCCTTTGGATGCAGAAACGTTGGGACGGATCGAAGCACTCACCCGTTTCTGGCGTTCCTTGCAGGGGCGCCCCACGCCTTCGGACACGCGGATGACCCCGCAGCAGCGCCGCCGCTTTCGACTGATGATACAGGCCGCTGACGGCCACTCGAATGGCGCGAGCTACCGCGACATTGCGATCGCGCTTTACGGGTTTAAGCGCGTCGCCGCCGATCCTTGGAAAACCTCCGCGCTGCGCGATGCGGTGATCGGTCTCGTCGAAGGCGCCACCGCCATGATCGGCGGCGGCTATTTGCAAATCCTGCGTCATCGCCGTCGATCCTAGCGGGTACTGGCCGCGCAAAAGGGGTGGAGTTTTAGCCCCCCTCAACTTCCCCATCCCTGACGAAGCTTGCTCTCCGCCACCGTGGTCTCCGTCCACCGCTGAACGACCAGCGGCTGCCCAAAACCCCACGGAGGTTCGACCCATGCGACCCGATATCGCCGTTTTGCCGCCGCGCTTCCTGCGCACCAAGGAAGCCGCGGATTTCCTCAGCCTGTCCGCCCGCACACTCGAAAAGCACCGTACCTATGGCACTGGTCCTTCCTACCGGAAGCTCGGCGGCCGTGTCGTCTATGCCGTCGACGATCTTCAGGCTTGGGCCGAACGCGGCGCTGTCACCTCTACATCCGATCCGCGTGGGTCGGTCCTGCCGGCCAAGCGTCACACGCCGACGCCGCCGACGCACGGCGGACGATACGCACGCTGACCGCGCGCGGATTTCCAAATGGCGGCACGAAACCAATCCCTTTCGGAGCGCGGGCAGCTCGACCTGTTCAGGGCGCTGCCTGGCGACTTCGCCCCACGAGATGCGCAGGATCTCATGGCCTATCCGTTCTTCTCCCTCTCCAAGACCCATCGCGTCGCGCCAATCACCTTCACGGCCGGCAACGACACGATCCGGGTCGAAGCCGTACCCGATCATGGCATGGCGACCATCTGGGACGCCGACATCCTGATCTGGGCCGCGAGCCAGATCGTCGAGGCGCGCGACGCCGGCCTTCGCACCTCGCGCCTGATGGCCGCCACGCCCTATGAGATTCTGACCTTCGTCGGCCGCGGCAAGAGCCTGCGCGACTATCAGCGCCTGAAGGCGGGGCTTGACCGGCTGCAGTCGACCACCGTCTCGACGACGATTCGTCAGCCCGCCGAAGGCCGGCGTCACCGCTTCTCATGGATCAATGAGTGGCAGGAGCGCATCGATCGCCATGGCAAACCCGCGGGGATCGAGTTGATCGTCCCCGACTGGTTCTACCAGGCAGTCCTCAATGACGCGCTCGTGCTGACGATCGATCGCGCCTATTTCGACCTGACTGGCGGGCTGGAGCGCTGGCTCTATCGGCTGGTGCGCAAGCATGGCGGACGCCAGCCCGACGGCTGGCGCTTCGACTTCCGTCACCTTCACCAGAAATCCGGCAGCCTGTCGCCCCACAAGCGCTTTGCCTTCGAGCTGCGCGACATCATCCGCCGCCAGCCGCTGCCCGGCTACACGCTCTTCCTCGAAGTGGAGATGGGCGGCCGGACGCTGCTCGCTTTCGAGCGGATCGCCTCCTGTGGAAAGCCTGTGGACGGCATCGTGCTATCGGGAACCGGACCTATCGTGCCATCGGGAACCGCAGGCTCGTGCTATCAGGAACCCAAATGGGGCCTAACCCTAGGAAAGCAAAGCCGAAATCGCGCCCTTAACTTAGACTCTAACCCAGATTCTAACTTTGAAGCGCGCGCTAGCGGTGTGCAAAGGCTCATCCGACGAACCAGCGACGCACTCAGCATAGACACTGACAAGACCTCGAATGTGCCATCGGTTTCTGACGGCAGCAGCACGGCAACAAGCGTCTCCGAAGCCCCCAGTCCACCTCTTGATCCGCGCTCGGGAGCCACCCGATGATCGCCGCACTCCTCAATCGAAAGAGCCGTGTCGGCAAGGCAACTTTGACGCTGCTTCTCGCCGGTGAATTGACCTGCAAGGGAAATCAATTCGCGACCTTTGTCGTGCGCCCGACCACCGACATGACGACTCAGGAGCGCGCACGCATCGCCGCTTTCGAGCACGACTTCATCGTCCCCAACACGCTGCGCGCGCGGCTCGCGCGCGCATTTCCCACCGCATCAGGAGAACCGAAATGATTGGCATTGCGGCTCCCCGCATGCGCGGCGCGTTCCCGTCCACGCACCACGCTACCGACAATCTCATCCATGTCGAACTGACCTGGGTCGAGAAGAGGATCGAGAACTGGATACGGTTCGGCACGCACGCCCACGAACAGATTGTTGATCGTCGCCGGCGCATCCTGTTCTATCGCCCCGGCACGGTCTTTGCGTTCGTGCGCTGGGCCGCGAACGATTTTGGAACGATCATCTCGCGCATCGATATCGTGCGTGCGGTAGCACCTGGCGAAGCCTATCAGACACTGCCCTTCGTGCGCCCCGGCGGCGATATCCTGCTGAAGGTCGAGAGCTGGCCCAAGGTCGAGAGCGTGCTGCAGGCGATCGACGCCATCCAGCGCCTCGACATCGAGCCCGAGTTGGTGTCGCCCGATCATTGGCGGCACATCCACAACCGGATAACCGCCGGCCACACGCCGCGCAGCTACACACTCGACCAACATCGCGCCTTCCTGCTGCGCAAGAGGACCGAGCCGTGACGCGCGCCGGGATCATCCTCGCTAGCGTTCTCGCAACCATGGGCGTCGGCTATCCCGGCCTTACTTCGATGCCCACGAAGCTCATCTGGAATGCGTCAGCCAGCGCACCGATCGGCTTCTACACGATCGACTTCGACGGACCCTTCGAGGTCACCGATCTTGTCGCCGTCAACGCGCCCGAGCCACTCGCGGACTTCCTCACTGATCGCGGCTATCTGCCGAGGGGCGTGCCCCTGTTGAAGCGCATCCTTGGCGTGTCCGGGCAACGAGTCTGTCGCTCGAATCTGACCATCACTGTCGATGGTATCGAGGCGGGCGCGGCGCTCGAGCGTGATCGGGCCGGCCGAGACCTGCCGGTCTGGAAGGGCTGCCGCCGCGTCTCGACCGGGGAAGTCTTCCTGATGAACTGGCAGGTCCGCGACAGCCTCGACGGACGTTACTTCGGCCTCCTCTCCACCAGCCAGATCATCGGCCGCGCCGTCCCACTGTGGACAGACGAGGACGGCAGCGGCCGCTTCGAATGGCGCGCGCCAACGCGGTGAGCGCGCGACCGGCGGCGCGCGTCGTGCCGCCAGCCTTCATCACCGCACAACTGAAATCAGGAGCCTGACATGCAACAGATCGGAGAGTTCACGCGCCAGAAGACTGGCTATAGCGGGCGCATCCACACGCTCAGCCTCAACCTGGATATCGCCATTGTGGCGGCAGAGGCGAGCGAAACGGAGAATGCGCCTGACTACCGCGTTCACTCCGGAAGCGAGGACGGCCCCCAGATCGGCGCCGGCTGGAAACGCTCCAGCGAAAAGGCCGGAGACTATGTCTCGATCCAGCTCGACGACCCGACCTTCGCGCAGCCGATACGCGCGAACCTCTTTCGCAATGGTGACGACAAAACGTCCTGGTCGCTGCACTGGGCGCGCCCGCGCGACCGCAGCGAGAAGGATTGAACGATGCGCGCTCGCCGTTCGTCGACCAGCCATCGCGGTGCCGGGCGGCTTCGTGCTGCCCGGTGCATGGCTCTGCTCCTCCTTTGCGGCCTGTCCGTCGCGACCGTCATGCCGGCGGCGACAGTGGCGCAGGACTTGGCCGTCGCGCGGTCGTCCCAACTCGATCCGTTCGGCGCGCATATCGCAGAAGCCTCGCACCGCTTCGGCGTTCCGACCGCGTTGATACGCGCCATCATGCGCAAGGAGAGTGCGGACGATGTGCGCGCCGTCTCCAGCGCAGGCGCCCGCGGCTTGATGCAGATCATGCCCGGTACATGGGATGATCTGCGCGCCCGCTGGTCGCTTGGCCGCGATCCATTCGATCCCCGGGACAACATCCTGGCTGGAACGGCGTACCTGCGCGAACTGCACGATCGCTTCGGCTCACCGGGGTTTCTGGCCGCCTACAACGCGGGACCTGCACGCTACCAAGCCTACCTCACTGGGCGTCCGCTACCGGCCGAGACCCGCGCCTATGTCGCAGCACTTGCCCCGCTTGTCGGAGGCCGCGCGACCACCCGCCCTTTCGCCGTCACGTCTGCCGAGGCCATTCCCTGGAAGCATGCCTCGCTCTTTGCAGGTCAGCCGAGTCGCCGACAGGCTGTCGCCTCCGTACCGGCCGAGCGACCGCCAAATGACGCTGGCTCTGCAGCTCCAGTGCGCGATGTCGTCGCCATCGCGCCGCTGTCCGCGGGTCTCTTCGTGGCGCGGTCAGGCGAAGGCATCCGGCCATGAGCGCGTATGGGCGTTTTCGCGCAACCGCCAGCTCCAGCGCACCGTGGCGTGGATGGAGGCGGAAGGTGGGCAGAACAACCGGAAGATGGCGAGATAAAAGGCCGCGAGGTACGGCGTCGATCGGTTGTGTTGTTTCAAGAGGTTATACAGCATTTCCGCGAGGTGCGAAGGTTTCGCGCACCTCGCCGAAACACCGTTTTCCCCGTGATTTCCGTGCCTTGGCTCGATGTGCGGGGTCTTCGCTATGACCAGCGAGGATGGCTTCCGAATCCGGCCTGGACGTATCCGCTCGCCCAGTGCCCAGCGCGCCAGGCCCTTCATCGCGCAGGCGCTTGCCGCCGCCCAGAAGGCCGGCGCCCGCATCTCTCGCTCCGGCCGGATCAGTGCGGGCAATCGCTCGACGTTCGGGCGTGGCCGCTCGGCGAGCGTGCGCGCCAATCGTCTCCTCACCGGCCGCTCGCGCACCGTGATCATCAAGACACGGCTGGTGCGACATCACGCGCGCGCTGCGCCGCTTGCCGCCCATCTCACCTATCTGCGCCGCGAGGGCGTCACCCGTGACGGGGAGAAGGCAAAGCTATTCGGGCCGGAGACCGGGGAGGTGGATGGCGGTGCTTTCGCCGAGCGGTGCAGCGATGATCGCCACCACTTCCGCTTCATCGTCTCGCCGGAGGATGCCGTCGACATGGCGGATCTCAAAGCCTTCGCCCGCGATCTGATGGGCCAGATGGAAAAGGACCTCGGCACGAAGCTCGATTGGGCCGGCGTCGATCACTGGAACACCGACAACCCGCACCTTCACATCATTTTGCGCGGCCGTACTGATGACGGGCAGGATCTCGTCATCTCTCGCGATTACATCAAGGAGGGGATGCGCGCCCGCGCGGCCGACCTTGTTACCCAGGAGCTCGGCCCGCGTACCGATCTCGACATCCGCCGCAATCTGGAGCGCCAGGTCGAAGCCGAACGCTGGACCCAGCTTGACCGGCAGCTTGTTCGCGACGGCCGCGACACAGCCGTCATCGACCTTGCCTCCGCCGCGAACGCCCAGCCCGACGAGTATCACGTGCTGAAGGTCGGGCGGATGCGCAAGCTCGAAACACTTGGCCTTGCCGAACAGGTCGGCCCGGGGCAATGGATGGTCGACGACAAGGCCGAGGCGACGCTGCGCGAGCTTGGCGAGCGCGGTGACATCATCAAGCGGATGCACCGCGCCTTGACAGAACAGGGTATCAAGCGCGGATCGGCGAATTATGTGCTGGCGGCGGAGCGCCTTGACTCGCCGATCGTCGGTCGGCTGGTCGACCGCGGTCTCGATGACGAGTTGAAGGGCAGCGCCTATGCCGTGGTCGATGGCATCGACGGCCGCACACATCACATCAAGCTGTCCGATCTCGATGCCGCCGGCGACAGCGCTCCGAGTTCGATCGTTGAGCTGCGCAGGTTCCATGACGCGCAGGGACATGGGCGCTTGGCGCTCGCTGTCCGTTCCGATCTCGATATTGAGCAGCAGGTTATCGCCGCCGGCGCGACCTGGCTTGACCGTCAGAATATTGCCCGCGAACCGATTGCGCTGTCGGAATCCGGTTTCGGTGCCGAGGTGCGGCAGGCGATGGAGCGCCGTGCCGACCACCTCGTCCAACAGGGCCTCGGTGAGCGGCATGGCCAACGCACAACCTTCACCCGCAACTTGATAGACACGCTGCGTCGCCGCGAGTTGGATGCGCTCGGCGAAAAGCTCTCGGTCGAAACCGGCCAGCCTTTCAACCGCGTCCGCAGCGGCGAGTTTGTGGCCGGTTCCTATAGGAAGCGCTTCACGCTCGCGTCGGGCCGCTTCGCCATGATCGATGACGGCCTCGGGTTCCAACTGGTGCCCTGGACGCCGTCTCTCGAAAAGGATCTTGGCCGCCACGTCTCGGGCATCGCTCGCGATGACGGCGGCATCGACTGGAGCTTCGCCCGCAAGCGGAGCCTCGGTCTCTAACCTCATTGTGAAGAAAGGACCGCTTCTATGTCCGCCACCAAAATACTCTGGGGCCAGATTCTCGCGGTCTTGATGATCGTGCTGATCACCACCTGGAGCGCGACGGAGTGGGTGGCCTGGCGCCTGGCGTTCCAGCCCGAGCTCGGCAGGCCATGGTTCCATGTCCTGGGCTTTCCATTCTACCTTCCGCCATCCTTTTTCTGGTGGTGGTACGGCTTCGATGCCTACGCGCCATCGATCTTCGTGGAGGGAGCCTTTATCGCGGCTTCCGGCGGTTTTGCCTCCGTCGCCGTCGCCATCGGCATGTCGGTATGGCGGGCGCGCGAGGCCAAGAAGGTCGAGACCTACGGCTCCGCCCGCTGGGCCGACAAGCAGGAGGTCAAGGCAACGGGCCTTCTCGGCTCCGATGGAGTGGTGCTTGGGCGCTTTGACGGCGCCTATCTGCGCCACGATGGACCGGAGCACGTGCTGTGCTTCGCGCCCACACGTTCGGGCAAGGGTGTCGGCCTCGTCGTCCCGTCACTGCTGACCTGGCCGAGCTCAGCCGTCGTCCATGACATCAAGGGCGAAAACTGGCAACTCACCGCAGGCTTCCGCGCCAAATATGGCCGGGTCCTGCTGCTCGATCCAACCAATCCAAAATCCTCATCCTACAACCCACTACTCGAGGTGCGCCGCGGCGAATGGGAAGTCCGCGACGTTCAGAACATCGCCGACATTCTGGTCGATCCCGAAGGCTCGCTCGAGAGGCGAAACCATTGGGAGAAAACCAGCCATGCCCTGCTGGTCGGCGCGATCTTGCATGTCCTCTACGCCGAGCCGGACAAGACGCTTGCCGGCGTCGCCGGCTTCCTCTCCGATCCAAAGCGTCCGATCGAATCGACGTTGTCCGCAATGATGAAAACGGCGCATCTGAGTGAAGCGGGTCCACACCCTGTCATCGCCAGCGCCGCGCGAGAGCTCTTGAACAAATCCGACAACGAGCGCTCCGGCGTACTGTCCACCGCCATGTCGTTTCTTGGCCTCTATCGCGATCCTGTCGTGGCAGAGGTGACCCGCCGCTGCGACTGGCGCATCAGCGACCTCGTCGACGACAAGCATCCGACAACACTCTACCTTGTCGTGCCGCCGTCCGACATCAACCGGACCAAGCCGCTTATTCGCCTGATCCTCAATCAGATCGGTCGCCGCCTTACTGAAGATCTGCAGGTGAGGGCGCAAGGGCACCGGCTGCTCCTGATGCTTGACGAGTTTCCGGCGCTTGGCCGCCTCGACTTCTTTGAGTCGGCGCTCGCCTTCATGGCCGGCTACGGGCTGAAAAGCTTCCTGATCGCTCAATCCCTCAATCAGATCGAGAGGGCGTACGGCGCGAACAACTCGATCCTCGACAACTGCCACGTCCGGGTAAGCTTTGCCACCAATGATGAGCGCACCGCCAAGCGGGTGTCCGACGCGCTGGGAACAGCGACCGAGATGAGGGCCATGAGGAACTATGCCGGCCACCGGCTGTCGCCGTGGCTCGGTCATCTCATGGTTTCCCGTTCGGAGACGGCTCGTCCGCTGCTCACACCTGGTGAGGTGATGCAACTGCCGTCAACCGACGAGATTGTCATGGTCTCGGGTGCGCCGCCGATCCGCGCCAAAAAGGCGCGCTATCATGAGGATGCTCGCTTCCAGGAGCGTATCTTGCCGCCTCCGGCGTTGGTGGCGGCAGTGGAGGGGAGACCGGACGACTGGACCAGACTGCCTCTACCTTCCCGTCCGCAGATTGCCGAAGCCACGTCGGCGACGCCCGCCACAGATGACGACACAACTGATTCCGAGCGTCGTCGGCAACCCGAGCTCAGTCGCGTCGAGCAGGTCGTGAAGCCTTCGACCGGGAACGAATTCGAGATCGATCACCTCGACGACGCCGACGAAGACAATGTTGCTCGCAATCGTCGATTGACGCGCCTCATGCAAGGCATTGCGCGACAGGTGTCGCTCGACCCCGGCGACGGCGTGGATATGTGAGGCTCCCATGGCAAAGCCACCCCGCAAACAACGCCTGTCCGTCTATCTCGATCTGAAGGTCATGAGCAGGCTGGCCGAACATGCGGCGCGCCGTGATTTTTCACGGTCGCTCGTCGCGGAGGCGGCAATCGAGTCGTTCCTCTCACCCGATGCCGCCGAGCGGCAGGAGGCGGCGATCACCAAGCGGCTAGACCAGCTAGATCGCCGTATGACGCGCCAGGAGCGCGATGTCGCGATTGCCGTGGAGACGCTCGCTGTTTTCGTCCGCTTCTGGCTGGCGACAACACCAGCGTTGCCCGAGCCTGCGGTGCAGGCAGCCCACGCCAAGGCTGGCGAGCGCTATGATGCCTTCGTCACCGCGCTCGGCCGGCGCCTGGCGAAAGGTCCAAAGCTCCGACAGGAAATCTCCGAGGACATCGATGGCGGTCTGGACACACACCAGCCCGGCATACCCGTGCGCTAAATGGACTGGCGGACTGAGATTGTATGCATCGATATGTCAAAACATATCAAAGCGTTGGAACTATATGTTGTCCTAAAACGCGCTTTGCCAACCTGTCGAGTTTGGCAGAAGAGAACTAGACAGCAGCAGGGTGGGGTCGCTGATACGGGAAACCATGTTGGGCGCGAAATCCGCAATTTAAGATCCGTGATTGCATGAGGGACCACGCCTTTATGAGCTTCTATGATCACCTGGAAAAAACAGCCGTCTGAGCCGAACCAGTTATTTTCAGTGGCTAGGCGGTGTCAGGATTTTTCGTTGAAAATTATAGTCTGTATGCTATAAGGCAAAGGGCGAATGAGAAACCAAAAGCCCACGGTATGGATGGGGTCGTCGAAGGATGACCTGCGCGAGTTTCCGGTCGATGTTCGCCGGTTGATGGGTGTCGCAATCAACGACGCCCAGAATGGTGAGGAGCACCCGGCTGTCAAAGCCCTGAAAGGGTTTGGGGGCCGCAGCATCCTTGAGGTGGTCGACGACTTCGACGGAGATACCTACCGCGCCGTCTACACCGTCCGCTTCGCTGGTATGATCTACGTCCTTCATTGCTTCCAGAAGAAGTCGAAGAAGGGCAGGGAGACGCCCAAGCACGAAATCGATCTCGTCACAGTACGATTGAAGGCGGCCGAGGCGCACTATCGCGAAAACTATGGGAAAGGAACAAAGTCATGACGGAAGACATCACCGCCGAAGTGAGCAGCGGCAACGTGTTTGCGGACCTCGGCTTTGACAATCCCGAAGAGGAATTGCTCAAGGCCAAGCTGGCCCGCGAGATCCGCGCCATTATCAAGCGCCGGCGCCTGACCCAGGCGAAGTCGGCTGAACTGCTCGGTATGAAACAGCCCGACGTCTCCGCGATCGCCACCGGGCGCACGGGTAAGTTTTCAATAGACAGGCTGGTTCGCTGTCTGGACCGGCTCGACTACAAGGTCGACGTGGTGGTTCGCCACAAGCCTCGACGGTCAACTCGTGCTGAAGCCGCTTGATCAGACGGCTTGCCGACGAGCGTACAATTGACGGCGAGCGCCGCCCTTGCCTGAAGATCGCCGCCTTGATTACAGGTCGGCACCGCCAATCTCCTGTATTTGCACTCTACGCTACTACGCCTCGATATAGGTGTTGAAACCACTCGAGATGCGGCTCTCTTAATCATCCCCGTCCAGGGGCCGTCCATGTTCCCCCGGATCCAAACGGGGACAGGATGGCAGCTTCGTATCACAATTCAGAAGGTTTGGCGCGCGGCGCACGCATGCTGCGCACAGCGCTCGGACCTGCGATCGCGCGCTATCTCGACGACGCCGGCATCGTCGAAGTGATGCTCAATCCCGATGGGCGTCTGTGGATCGATCGCCTGTCGGAGGGCCTATCCGACACAGGAGAGCGTTTGTCGGCAGCGGACGGCGAACGCATCGTTCGCCTCGTCGCTCATCATGTCGGTGCCGAGGTCCACGCCGGCGCCCCACGCGTCTCGGCCGAGCTGCCCGAGACGGGGGAGCGGTTCGAGGGGCTTCTTCCTCCCGTCGTCGCGGCGCCCGCCTTCGCGATCCGCAAGCCCGCCGTCGCCATCTTCACCCTTGAAGACTATGTCGCGACCGGGATCATGTCGGCGTGCCAGGCGGACGCACTTCGGTTGGGCGTTGCCGGCCGCGCGAACATTCTCGTCGCTGGCGGCACATCCACGGGCAAGACCACGCTGATCAACGCGCTGCTCGCTGAAGTGGCCAAGACCGCCGATCGCGTCGTCATTATCGAGGATACGCGCGAGCTGCAATGCGCCGCGCGCAATCTCGTGTCGATGCGCACGAAAGACGGGGTCGCGTCGCTCTCCGATCTTGTTCGCTCATCGCTGCGCCTGCGCCCCGACCGCATTCCGGTCGGCGAGGTGCGCGGGGCCGAGGCGCTCGAGCTGCTCAAGGCCTGGGGCACCGGCCACCCCGGCGGCCTTGGCACGATCCACGCCGGCAGCGCAATCGGCGCGCTCCGCCGCATGGAACAACTCATCCAGGAAGCCGTCGTCACCGTTCCACGCGCGCTGATCGCCGAAACGATCGACTTGGTTGCCGTCCTTTCCGGCCGCGGCTCCGCGCGCCGGCTGTCCGAACTCGCCCGTGTCGATGGCCTTCGCCCGGACGGTGATTACCGGGTCGCGCCAGCCGTCCTCGCGACAGGCGACAGCCCGACCTTGCTCATCCAAAGCCCTGAAGGAGAAAATCCGTGATCCAACGCCTGCGCCTTGCGCGCCATCGTCTTGCCATGACAGTTTTCGTTCCCACGCTCATCCTGGTGATGGCCGCGCCCGCTTTTGCCTCCGGCTCGTCGATGCCGTGGGAACAACCGCTGCAACAGATCCTCCAGTCGATCGAGGGCCCTGTCGCCAAGATCATGGCGGTAATTATTATCATCGTCACCGGCCTGACGCTCGCCTTCGGCGACACCTCGGGCGGCTTCCGCCGGCTCATCCAGATCGTGTTCGGGCTGTCCATCGCCTTCGCGGCGTCGAGCTTCTTCCTGTCGTTCTTCTCGTTCGGCGGCGGAGCGCTGATCTGATGGCGGGTTCGGTCGAACAGGGCGGGTCAATGCCGGACTACGCAGTGCCGGGTTATGTGGTTCTCGTGCACCGGGCGCTGACCGAGCCGATCCTGCTCGGTGGCGCCCCGCGCGCCATTGCCATCATGAACGGGACGCTCGCCGGCGCCGTGGGGCTGGGACTGCGTCTGTGGCTCGTCGGCCTCGCAATCTGGGCGATCGGCCATGTTGCCGCCGTCTGGGCCGCCAAGCGTGATCCGCTCTTCGTCGACGTTGTTCGCCGGCATCTGCGCATCCCCGCGCATCTCACGGTCTAAGCGAGGTCGCGCCAATGATGAACCTTGCCGAATATCGCAACCGTAGCAGCCGGCTCGCCGACTTCCTGCCCTGGGTGGCATTGGTCGGCGCCGGCG
Organism: Mesorhizobium sp. M0496; assembly: GCF_040321205.1. NCBI lineage: Bacteria > Pseudomonadati > Pseudomonadota > Alphaproteobacteria > Hyphomicrobiales > Phyllobacteriaceae > Mesorhizobium > Mesorhizobium sp. M0496. Next base: position 92,086 of record NZ_JAMYRC010000002.1, read on the forward strand.
TCGTCCTCAACAAGGACGGCAGCTTCCAGCGCACCGCGCGCTTTCGCGGTCCCGATCTCGACAGCGCCGTTCCGGCCGAACTGATCGCCGTCGCAGGCCGGCTCAACAATGCCTTCCGCCGCCTCGGCTCCGGCTGGGCGATCTTCGTCGAGGCGCAGCGCCATCCCTCGACCCGCTATCCCGACAGCAGCTTTCCGGATGCGGCCTCCACTCTGGTCGATGCGGAACGAAAGGCGGGATTCGAGGAGGCCGGCGCGCATTTCGAGTCCAGCTACTTTCTGACGCTCACCTATCTTGCGCCCGCCGAAGACACTGCGCGCGCGGAAAGTTGGCTCTATGAAGGGCGTGCGAAGAAGGGCCTGGACCCCAATGAGGTGCTCACCGGGTTCACTGACCGCAGCGGCCGCGTGCTGCGCCTTGTCGAAGCCTTCATGCCGGAGTGCCGCTGGCTCGATGACGCCGAGACGCTGACCTATCTGCATGGCTGCGTCTCGACCAATCGCCACCGTGTCCGCGTTCCCGAAACGCCGATATATCTCGACGCCATGCTGGCCGACCAGCCGCTGACCGGCGGGCTTGAGCCGCGGCTTGGCGCGTCGCATCTGCGCATTCTCACGGTCACGGGGTTCCCGACCGCGACCACGCCGGGTCTGCTCGACGAACTGAACCGGCTGGCCTTCCCGTATCGCTGGTCGACACGCGCGATCCTGCTCGACAAGACCGATGCCACCAGGCTGCTGACAAAGATCCGGCGTCAATGGTTCGCGAAGCGAAAATCGATCGCCGCGATCCTCAAGGAGGTGATGACCAACGAGGCGTCCGTCCTCGTGGACACCGACGCCGCAAACAAGGCCGCCGATGCCGACTTGGCGCTGCAGGAGCTCGGCGCCGACTATGCCGGCATGGCTTATGTCACCGCGACGGTGACGGTTTGGGACGATGATCCCGGCATCGCCGACGAAAAACTGCGCCTGGTCGAAAAGGTCATCCAGGGCCGCGATTTCACAGCAATCATCGAAACCATCAACGCCGTCGACGCCTGGCTCGGCAGCCTGCCGGGGCACGTTTACGCCAACGTCCGTCAACCTCCCATCTCCACCCTCAATCTCGCCCACATCATCCCGCTTTCCGCGGTGTGGGCGGGCGAGGTGCGGGACGAGCATTTTGCAGCGCCCCCTCTGCTCTTCGGCAAGACCGAAGGCTCGACCCCGTTCCGGCTTTCGCTTCATGTCGGCGACGTCGGCCATACGCTGATCGTCGGCCCGACCGGCGCCGGCAAGTCCGTGCTGCTGGCACTGATGGCGCTCCAGTTCCGCCGCTATCCAGGGTCACAGGTTTTCGCCTTTGATTTCGGCGGCTCGATCCGCGCGGCGGCACTCGCCATGGGCGGCGACTGGCATGACCTCGGCGGCGATCTCAGCGATGGGGCGATCGACAGCGTCAGCCTTCAGCCGTTCGCCCGCATTCACGATGTCCCCGAGCGCGCCTGGGCCGCCGACTGGATCGTGTCGATCCTGACGCGCGAGAATGTGGCGATCACGCCTGAGGTCAAGGAGCATATCTGGACGGCGTTGAGCTCCCTGGCGTCCGCGCCTGCCGAGGAGCGCACCATCACCGGTCTGGTCGTGCTGCTGCAATCAAATGATCTCAAGCAGGCATTGCGCCCCTATTGTGTCGGGGGTCCCTACGGCCGGTTGCTCGATGCCGAGCGCGAGCATCTCGGAACGGCGTCGGTCCAGGCATTCGAAACCGAAGGGCTGATCGGAACGGGTGCCGCGGCCGCGGCCCTGTCCTATCTCTTCCATCGCATCGAGGACCGGCTCGATGGCTCGCCAACCCTTCTGATCATCGACGAAGGTTGGCTTGCGCTTGACGATGACGGCTTTGCCGGCCAGCTCCGCGAATGGCTGAAGACACTGCGCAAGAAAAACGCCAGTGTCATCTTCGCCACGCAGTCGCTCAGCGACATCGATGGTTCGGCAATCGCGCCCGCGATCATCGAGAGCTGCCAGACCCGGCTTCTCTTGCCGAACGAGCGCGTCATCGAGCCGCAGATCACCGCGATCTATCGCCGCTTCGGCCTCAACGATCGGCAGATCGAGATCATCGCCCGGGCGATGCCGAAGCGCGACTATTACTGCCAGTCCCGCCGCGGCAACCGGCTGTTCGAGCTCGGCTTGTCGGATGTGGCGCTCGCGCTGTGCGCTGCATCCGCGAAGACCGACCAGGCCGCGATCGCCCGCATCGTCGCCGAGCATGGCCGCGACGGTTTCCTCGCAGCCTGGCTCAACCACTGTGGCGTCGGCTGGGCCGCTGAACTCGTCCCCGTCCTAACCAGCAAGGAGAAATCCCTATGAAACTGCGCCGTTCACTTGCCATGCGGTTCGCTGCCGCCCTTCTTGTCGCTCCCGCCGCCATCGCGCCGATGCTGGCGACGCCGGCACACGCCTTGATCGTGTTCGATCCCTCGAACTATTCGCAAAACGTCCTGACGGCAGCGCGCTCGCTCGAGCAGATCACCAATCAGGTCACGTCGCTGCAGAACCAAGCGCAGATGCTCATCAATCAGGCCCGCAATCTCGCAAGCCTGCCGTTCTCCTCACTGCAACAGCTCCAACAGTCCGTGCAACGCACGCAGCAATTGCTCGGACAGGCGCAGAACATCGCTTATGACGTCCAGCAGATCGATCAGGCCTTCCAGCAGAAATACGGCAACGTCTCGCTGTCGGCTTCGGATCAGCAACTCGTCGCCGACGCGCGCTCGCGCTGGGGCAACACGGTCGGTGGCCTTCAGGACGCCATGCGTGTGCAGGCGGGCGTAGTCGGCAACATTGACACCAATCGCACGCAGATGTCGGCGCTGGTCGGCCAGAGCCAGGGTGCGATCGGCGCGCTTCAGGCAATACAGGCCGGCAACCAGCTCCTCGCGCTTCAGGCGCAGCAGCTCGCCGATCTCACCGCGGTCGTCGCCGCGAACGGTCGGGCGCAGGCGTTGCTATCGGCTGAACAGGCCACCGCCGCCGACCAGGGCCGGGAGCAGCGCCGCCGCTTCCTGACGCAGGGCTCGGGCTACCAGCCCGGCAGTGCGCAGATGTTCTATGGCAAGAACTGAGGCCGGCGCGATGGATGGCAAGATCCTCGCTCGCATCGGCGCTGTCCTCTTCATCGCAGTCGCTTTGACAGTGACCGCGATCGAAATGAGCAGCAAGGACGAGCAGCCTGACGCTATTGTGACGCGGGGCCGTTCCTTGGCGTTACAAGACCCGCTCGCGGCCGAATTGCGCCGCTGTACCGGGATAGGCGAGGCGGGCCCTCGCGATCCCGGCTGCCTGAAAGCGTGGGCAGAGAGCCGGCGCCGGTTTCTCGGTCAACATGACTCGGCAACCGCGCCTGCTGCCGTTGCCCCGAAAACGTCATTCCCTGATGTGCCGGCGTCAGCCGACCGGAAAGAAGGGGAGGGAACGGATGTGACCGCTCCCGCGATGCAGGTCGAGCCGCCTCGGTCGGAGATTCGCTGATATGGGCGGCATGGGCGTCATCGACCATTTCCTCGAAGTCTTCACGCGCTACATCGACGGCGGCTTCGGTCTGCTCGGCGGCGAGGTCGGCTTTATCGCCACGACCCTGATCGTCATCGACGTGACGTTGGCGGCGCTCTTCTGGTCCTGGGGGGCGGACGACGACATCATGGCGCGCCTCGTCAAGAAGACGCTGTTCGTCGGCGTCTTTGCCTATCTCATCTCCAACTGGAACAATCTCGCCCGCATCGTCTTTGAAAGCTTCGCTGGGCTTGGCCTGAAGGCCTCGGGTACGGGTTTTACCGTCAACGATCTGATGCGCCCGGGCAAGGTGGCGCAGACCGGGCTCGACGCCGGCCGGCCGTTGCTGGACTCGATCTCGAACCTGATGGGCTATTGGTCCTTCTTCGAGAACTTCATCCAGATCGCTTGTATGTTCTTCGCCTGGGCGCTGGTGCTGCTAGCCTTCTTCATCCTGGCAATCCAGCTCTTCGTCACCTTGATCGAGTTCAAGCTGACGACGCTCGCCGGTTTCGTGCTGATCCCCTTCGGTCTGTTCGGCAAATCCGCGTTCATGGCCGAGCGGGTGCTCGGCAACGTCATCTCGTCCGGCATCAAGGTGCTGGTGCTCGCCGTCATCATCGGCATCGGCTCGACCCTCTTCTCCGAGTTCACTTCCGGATTCGGCGGGACCACGCCGTCGATCGACGACGCCATGGCGATCGTGCTGGCCGCACTGTCGCTGCTCGGCCTTGGCATATTTGGACCTGGCATTGCCAACGGCCTCGTCTCCGGCGGCCCGCAGCTCGGCGCGGGCGCGGCGGTCGGCACCGGGCTCGCCGCCGGCGGCATGGCAGCAGTGGGCGCAGCGGCCGGCGGCGCCATCGTGTCCGGAGGCGTGGCTGTCAGCGGCGGTGCTGCAGCGGCGGCCCGTGGCGGTGCCGCCACCGCGGGCAGGGCATCCACAGCCTACGGCCTCGGCGCGGCGGGACAGTCAGGCTTTTCCGGGGTTGCATCCGGGCTCGGCGGTGTCATCAGCGCCGGTGCTCAAGGTGCCATCTCACCGCTCAAGCGCGCGGCCAATCATGCGGCAGGCAGCATGAAGCACAGCTACCAGTCCGGCGCTCGCGCTGCCTTCGAGACGACGGGCGGGTCATCCACGGCTGGCACAATCGGCGCGAACGCGCCCGAAGCCGGCTCCGCTCCCGTCGCGTCCTCCGCAACCGAAAGTCAGCCTGCCTGGGCAAAGCGCATGAAGCGCTCGCAACAGATGACCCATGGCGTCCAGGCCGCCGCTCACGCCGTTCGCAGTGGCGACAGCCATGGCGGCGGCTCCTCGATCAACCTCTCTGAAAGTGAATGAGCATGTTCAAACGACCGTCCACGCACTACGGCAGATCCCCACAACCCGAGACCCCCTACCAGCGCGCCGCCCAGGTCTGGGACGAGCGCATCGGTTCCGCTCGCGTGCAGGCGCGCAACTGGCGCACCATGGCCTTCGGTTGCCTGGCGCTCGCCGCCGGCTTCTCCGCCGCGCTCGTCTGGCAATCCGCCAAGGGCTCGATCGTGCCTTGGGTGGTGCAGGTCGATCGTCTCGGCCAAGCGCAGGCTGTCGCCCCTGCGGTCGGCGACTATCAGCCGAACGATCCGCAGATTGCCTTCTACCTGGCGCACTTCATCGAACAGGTGAGGTCGATCCCCGCCGATCCGATCATCGTGCGGCAGAACTGGCTGCGCGCCTACGACTTCACGACGCAGGGCGGGGCGCTGGCTCTCAACGACTATGCGCGCGCCAATGACCCGTTCGCCAAGGTCGGCAAACAGCAGGTCGCCGTCGACGTATCGTCGGTTATCCGCGCATCGCCGGTGAGCTTCCGTATCGCCTGGGTCGAACGCCGTTATCAGGACGGCTCACTCGCTTCCACGGAGCGCTGGTCCGCCATTCTCACCATTGTCGTGCAGCCCCCGCGCGACGCCGACACGCTGCGCAAGAACCCCCTTGGAATCTACCTCAACGCCATCAACTGGTCGAAGGAGCTTGGACAATGACGCCCGCACTCTGCAAAGCCGCCCCCTGGGGGCGTCCGGCCTTCCTCATCTACGCAATGCCGGCCTTCCGCAAAATGGCCTTTCCAACACTTCTGCTTTGCACTGCGGCGCTTGCGGGCTGTGCCACCAGGCAGAAGCCGCCGGAGATTTCCTATGACGATCCGGTCCCGGCCGTGCAGGCCGTCGATCCGCCCCCGCCCGTCAAGGTGGTTGAGCTGTCAAAGCCGCTTCCGCTTCCAGGCCAGTTGAAGCCGGTCGGCAAGGAGGCAAAGCCCGAGCCGGAACCGACCGATCCGACCGCGCGCGTGAACCTGGCCAATGCGGCCGCGCGCGTCCAGCCTGTGCGCAACGGCTTCATCAACTCGATGCAGGTCTATCCTTTCGTCGATGGTGCGCTCTATCAGGTCTATGCATCGCCGGGGCAGATCACCGACATCGCGCTCCAGCCCGGCGAGCAGCTCGTCGGCTCCGGTCCCGTCGCCGCCGGCGACACCGTGCGCTGGATCATCGGCGATACCGAGAGCGGTACGGGCGGGGCCAAGCAAGTCCACATCCTCGTCAAGCCGACGAGCGCCGACCTTCTCACCAATCTCGTCATCAATACCGATCGGCGTACCTATCACATGGAACTGCGCTCGACGCCGTCGACCTATATGGCGTCGGTTTCCTGGCAATACCCGCAGGACCAACTCATCGCCTTGCGCAGGCAGAACCAGCAGGCTGAGGCTGCACAGCCGGTCTCGATAGGCATCGATCTTTCTCGGGTCAATTTCCGCTACGCGGTGACTGGCGATCGCGCACCGTGGCGGCCGCTGCGCGCCTTCGACGATGGCAAACAGGTGTTCATCGAGTTCCCGCGGGGCATCGGCCAGGGCGAGATGCCGCCGCTCTTCGTGGTCGGGCCGGAAGGCGACACGTCCGAGTTGGTCAACTATCGCGTGCGCGGCAACTACATGATCGTCGACCGGCTGTTTGCCGCCGCCGAGTTGCGCTTCGGCGCAGGCAAGAACCAGCAGCGCATCCGCATCTCCCGCACCGATGGGGTAAGGAGCAGTCGATTTTCATGGATGCGTGGCCCTGGTGAGGCCCCGTCAGCGACGAACCTCCGAACAGACAGGGGAGGGTCGTCATCATGAGCGACAGATTGGATCCCGGGAAGGAAGAAGGCCGGGGGCCGGTGAATGACGCCCGAGCGGAGGCGCCGGTCGAGGATGACGCCCGGCCGCTGACAGGCGAGCCGGCCGCGGCCATGCGGCTGCGCGCCGAGCCGCCGCGGGTGACGCGTCTGTCCCGCAAGGCGCTGGCCGGGTTAGGGCTCGCCGCAAGCCTCACTGTCGGCGGTGCGTTGATTTATGCGCTGCAGAACCGTCAACAAGGCCAGGGTCAGGAGCTGTATTCAACCGATAATGGTTCGACGCCCGATGGGCTCGCCGGCCTGCCGAAGGACTATACAGGCGTTCCAAAGCTTGGCCCACCGCTTCCCGGCGATCTTGGCCGCCCGATCCTCGCCGCGCAGATTGGCGGCCCCGCGCCATCGACAGGTCCCGTTGGACCGGACCAGGAGGAGCAGCGCCGGGAGCAGGAACTGGAAGCGGCAAGAACCGCGCGTCTGTTCGCGTCCACGCAAACGCGGCCCGCAAGTGACGCGACCGCCGCTCAGCCTGGAACAGGCACGACTGGCACCCCGTCACAGACCAACCTCGCCAGCCTTGGCCTCGCGCCGGAGCTGGCGACGCCCTCGGCGCAGGACCGGCAGCTTGCGTTCCTCGATCAGCCGCCGGACAAGCGCACCGTCTCGTCGGATCGTATTGCCCCGCCGGCGTCGAAGAATGTCCTGCAGGCGGGCGCCGTCATCGCAGCCGCCCTCATCACGGGGATTCGCTCCGACCTGCCGGGTCAGATTACCGCGCAGGTAACGGAGAATGTCTACGACAGCCCCACCGGACACATCCGTCTCATTCCGCAGGGCACGCGTCTCATCGGCCAGTATGACAATGGTGTCGGCTTCGGCCAGCGTCGCGTGTTGCTGGTATGGACCAGGCTGATTTTTCCTAACGGCCGCTCCATCGTTCTGGAACGTGAGCCTGGCGCGGACGCCGAGGGCTATGCTGGCCTCGAGGATGGCGTCGACTATCATTGGGGCGAGCTCTTCAAGGCTGCAGCACTTTCCACGGTTCTGAGCATCGGGGCGCAGGCAGGCTCATCGGGCCAGGAAAGCGACATAATGCGCGCTCTTCGCCAAGGTGCCTCGGACAGCATCAGCCAGACAGGCCAGCAGATCGTCCAGCGCCAGCTCAACATAGCGCCGACGCTCACCATCCGACCGGGATTCCCGGTGCGTGTGATCGTCACGCGCGATCTCGTGCTTGAACCTTATGGAGGCTGAAATGGCCAAGCTGAAACTGGGGCCGATCGCCGACGACAAACCCGTCAAGGTCATGGTGGAACTCCCAGCGGCACTGCACCGCGATCTGACCGCTTATGCCGAGATCCTCGGCCGCGAAGCGGGGCAACGGCCCGCCGATGCGCCGCGCCTCATCGTTGCGATGTTGGAGCGGTTCATTGCGACGGATCGGGGCTTTGCCAGGGCAAAGCGCTCGGAGGGTGGTTAAAAGCCGGACGACTGAAGTCAAACCGGGTCAGTCGCGCCTCCCATTCATGACGTGATTTCAGAAATCGCGCCGCGGCGTTCCGTAATACCTGCACTGACAGGGGTAGGCGCGGGTCGCGCTGCTGTCACCATGTTTCTTGCGGTCCCAACCAGCCGCAGAAGCGCACGATTTGGGTTCGATTCCAGCCACACCGCCTTAATCGAACTGATGCTGTACTGACCGTCGATGGGTTTCCACACTGTAGCGTCGATGGCGACGGTCCTGGCAAAACCTTCGCCCGCCAGAGTAACCCCTTGACCGAGTTGCACCTTGAGGATGACCGTCGCTTCGCTCGCGCGACATATTTGAATAGCGGGGCCACCCTCCACGGCAATCTTTTCTAGCAAAACCGGATACTGCGGCGATCCGCCCGAAACCAGCAGACAAGTATCTGCAAGATCCCTCCATCTGACTGCCGGCCTTTCAGCGAGAGGATGGCCACCGGGCAGGAGAACGAACAAGCGCTCGTGCCCAAATAGCTCGCTGCGGCATAAGGCGCCGTTCTCGAGCCCGTGCGTGAAGACGATGTCAAGGCGCCGGCGACGTATTGCCGCCAGACACTGTTCATGGGGAACGTCCTCGATGGCGATGCTCACGTCCGGATGCAAGCTGCGAAATCGATCGACAAGCCGCGCCACGAACGCCCGACCTATCTGGCCGCACAACCCTATCTTGACTGTTTTGGCATCCTGGTCGTCGCGACCACCTCCGGCCAGGGCATCGTGCAAGCCTTCATAATGAGCCCGGACGAGGTCAGTCCAGGCCCGGCCTGCTTCGGTCAGCCGAACACCATGGACGTCGCGATCAAACAACTGCATGTCTAGCAATTGCTCGAGAGCAACGATGTTGCGGCTGACACAGGATTCCCTCACTCTGAGAACTCTTGCGGCCTGCCTGAGGCTACCATGGTCGACAGCTGCGAAGACATGGTCCAAACGGCGGAGCGTATTGTTGACCTGTCTCAAGGCTCAGGAGCCTATTCCTGTGCGGCGGGGACGCTAACCGGCAGGGTCGGATCCAAGCTGGTTTCGTAGACGTACTCGTGCGGAATGGCTGGAGTGGCCATCTGGGAAAGGTACCGGTTTAGGTTTTCCTCGCTATTGCTCGCCGCGAGGCTGCAGAAATTTCCGCTGTTCCACGTCAGGAAGCAGTAGCTGAAATGCGCGCGTAATGCGTCAGCCATGTGTGCCAAAGTCACCTCATTGCCGAACATCGTATCCAGAACGAGGGTTTGCTTCTTCTCGATTTCGTCTGGGGGAAAATAGCGCGCCTTGAAGCCGAAATCTTTTTGATATTCGCGACGCCTGTAGTCCGGCTCCTCGGTTGCCCGGAACTTCTCGACGAAGACGAAGATTCCGTCCGCCTTGAGGTGCTGGGTTACGAACTCGATCTGTCCCGTTCTGTTCGGCGAGTACATCTGAAAGGTCGTATCTTCGAGAATGATATCGAACCCGTGAGCGAAATTTGCCATTCGCGGATCCGAGCCTAGGACGTCCTTGGTCAACTTATGGAAGGGGCCAATGAAGAAGTCGGCGTGCGGCGGTTGGCCATAGGCCATGAAGCATTTGTAATTCTCCGAGTTCGGGCTGCACGACAGCGAGCGTACCTGTCCATCGGACAGTTCCGACAATGTTCTCGCCATCGTGCCTTCCGCTGTTCCAAGGCTGTATAGCGCAAGCGGACCACCACGATGCCGTGCGTATTTCAGCACTGCGTAGGCCATCCGGCACTCCTCCTCCAATCTGTAGGGAATGCTGCCGTGATAGTGCTGGTCAAAAAAACCTTGTCGTGCCGCGTGCAGGCTGACCAGGTCGCGCAGCAGTTCATCGCTCGGAAGAAGGCGGGCATCGGCGACGGGCTTGCGGATTGGCATCCCGCTCTTGCCAGCGGCGGTCGCGGCGAAAAAGCCGGCCAGTCCGTTGATCCGTGGGCCATGGTCGCACTCAGCCAGAAAGTCGTCGAGTCCACGCATCGCAGTATGCCTCCAGCACCGTTCCATTGGTGAGATACCGATACGTCGATGGGGGAAATTCCACTAAGGTAAGTGGGGTCTAATATTTCACCGGGCTCAAGTATTGGCTGAGCCAACTGGTAGGCCTGCCGGATACAGGCGGCTTTCACTCGTTTGCCATTTTTTCGCTAAAGTCACATCTTCTACCAATCCAGAGTTATTTGCGTGTTGTTCAGCAACCCATGGTTCGCCACATCATGCGACGACTGGCCACTCGCCAGTAAGGAGGCTGTGGATACGTGAATAATCTTGCGCTCGACCCGACCGAGAACCGCCGTTCACGGCACCAGTCGCTTGCCCACAAATATGAGAATTGGGGGAGCGTGCGGGCGGACGTGGTCAAAAGAACCGGGCTTGAGCGCCAGGAGACAAGACTCCTCCAGCCAAACCATGTGTTCTTGATGAACCTCAAGGGCACGGCGTGCCGCGGACAAGACATTGTGGATGGGCGCCGGATTGCCTTTTTGCCGCGCCGGGCCGGTTCGACAATCTTCATGCCCGCCGGCAGTGATTGGAATGGATGGGACGAGGGGGACGCGACCGCTTCCTACCTCCTGGTCTCGATTGAAAAAGGGTTCGCCGACGATGTGTTTGCGGGAATGGCTCGCCATCGCCCGCTGCCGCCTTCGATCGGATTTCGGGACGGCACTGTAGAGTTGGCGTTGCAAAGGATTGCCTTGGAGCTCAAGCAGCCTGACCCCATCAGCGCAACGATGGTGGAGTGCCAGGCCACGCAATTGCTCGGGCAAATGTTAAGGTTGAACGGCTTCCATCAGGAGCCGGCAAAAGGCGGTTTGTCATCGTTCGATCTCAAGCGGGCGGTGGACATGATCGAGACGTTGTCGGACGGCAGACCTACGCTCGCCGATCTGGCAAAAGAGGTTGGGGTTAGCCGGTTCCATTTCTGGAGGGCCTTCAAGCAGTCGACAGGCATGACGCCGCACGCATTCATTGCGCAGCGACGGTTGGAGCAATCCGCGGACATGCTGCGATCGACCAATCTGTCGGCGACGGAAATCGCGATGGAATGCGGTTTCGGCAGCTCGAGCCATTTCGCGACCGCCTTTAAGCGGGCTTTCGGCGCGGGCCCCACGGAATTTCGTCGTAAGTGCAGAATCTAGGTCGCCGCCTGTCGGTTCTCAGCAAGTATCGGAAAACCCAAACATTCACGGTAAAGCAGGCTTGGTGAAAGAAGGTATCCATGGGCGGTCAGCCCGGATACGCCGCTCATGTCAAACCTGGTTCGAAATCATCATGCCAAAGCACGGGCCGGCCGGTCCAATCCCTGCTTCGGATTCCTAGCCAGCACGTTATCGGCGGCTGTTGCCCGAAACGGCTACTACATCGCATCCGCATGGATTCTCGTCGAGCGAGGGCACGGAACTGCTGGCGTGGCGATGTTCCTTGCGATCGTCAGCGTTGTCGAATTGATCGCGAGCCCTTTGGCCGGCGTAGGGGCGGATCGGTTTGACAGGCGGTGCTTGAACGTTGCGGCGGACCTCAGTCGCTTCGTCATTATGCTGGCTACCGCTTGCGCGCTCCTCTACATGGACGTGTTTCTGATCATCTGCCTGTCAGCGGCCCTCTTTTCGTTTTGCGACCGTGTCGCGCTAACGAGCTCTCAATCAATGATCCCCGTGATAGCTGACGGCCGCGATCTTGTAGCCACGAATTCCGCCGTCTTCTTCGTCATGCAGTTCGGCAATCTCGGCGCAGCTCTGCTTGCAGGGCCTTTGCTGCATGAGCGCTCCCCAGCCCTGCCATTCACCGTTCTTGCTGCCTTCTTCCTGTTTTCAGCGGGCTGCCTAGCCTTGATGCGGCTGGAACCGGTTTCGCGCGATGTCCGCATCGCCAAAATCTCGGCAGCACAATTCGATCTGAACCTGCGTCGTCTCATTGTCGTCTACGCGCTTCTCTATACAAGCGCGGTGCTTGTCAGCGTCATGGGATCTAGCTTCGTCTTCCAGGAGCAGAAGGGTACTGCCGCGGATTTCGGCTACCTTGAGGCCGCATGGTCGGCGGGCTCACTGTTCGGCGCGGTCTCTCTATTCCGGATTGAAAGAGCGATGAGTACCCACGCGCGGCATCTCATGCTTTTGGGTTTAACGGCGCTGGTACTCATGGCGCTGACATCTCTGCGCGCGCCCTGGACAGTGATCCTTTTTGCCGCGCTCGGATTTCTATACAATCTTGGACGCGTCAGTGTTGAAGTCACATTGCAGTCGCAGGTATCCATTTATCTGTTGGGCCGGGCAAAAGGCATTATGCACAGTGTGGCCGTAGTGCTCGGGTTACTCATCTTCGGCATCGCCACCGCTGTCGGAGATCGAGCATTTCCTTCGACGATTTTCTTCAGCTTTGGAGTGGTGCTCATCATCAGTATTTCGTGTTTGAGCGTCGGCGTCGTTCAGACGCAAGAAAAAGGTGACTCGTGAGGTGGAAGAGCTAACAGCAGGCGTAGATGCGAAACAGGCAGTCCTGGGGTCTCTGGAGGCACTCTACCCCTGGATGAGACCTTATCATTCCCGGCCGATCCGCGACTATGCGTTTCGCCTGTTCGAGGCGCCAGCTACCAGGTCCGTGCCAGAAATCCGCTTTCGCGCCTTCACCAAACTACTCGACATCATCAGGCAGGCAGCGACGCGAAACGGGTTGTCTGCCGATACCGCCTCGGAAATCTGCAGGGATTTCGAAAGGCGCCGCGTGTTGCAGACAGGCCCTCATTTGCTTCTCCTCATGGAGCCCGAAGCCTACTACACGCATATTTTCAGCCTCCTTGGTCTCGAGGCGCATGGCTGTTCCACCTATGTTTCCTACGCCGTTTCGACGGTGAATCTCGTCGGAAAGCCACGCAAGGGACCAGGCTGGCTCACCGTTGATGGGAAGCCGGTCAACGTCTTCGGCCTGAGCCGAAGCCGGATGATCGGATACAGCCTGCTAGCCGAGCAGGGACCCTATAGGTTCGAGTTGCTGCCGAGGGAGCCGAACACTAAGGGCGACGCGCTCACGCTGCTTCGTAACCTTCTGCCGAAGGCGCAATTCGAGCGGCCGGCGCATGCCATCAAGGCAGCCAATCTCATCCTTTGGCCAAAAATGTTCGGAGGCCACTTTGCTTTCCTGCAGATCGACGACGAGGATATCGCCGACCTGGTGGCCGACCATCTGTCGGACGAAAATTCCTGGCTACGCATGAGACTGCTGGAAGACCCGAAGTTCGCCTTCAATATCCTTGCCGGCCTCGACGGGCTCGCGTCCGGCCCCTGGAGTGGCTGGCTCGCGCGCGGTACTGATTTCTTCTGGTCCTATGAAAATGGCAAACGCCTTCCGCTGCGTCTGATCGCCGGAGAACTCATCGATCCTGCGACCGGTATGAAGGTGGCGTGCTTCACGGCCCCCGACATCGTAGAGCGGCTGGCAAACCGCAGCCTTATCCCGAATCTCCTGCTGATGTTTCTGGTTTTGTCGATCCTGCCCGGCGTGCGCGCGCTTGGAGGCAGCTATCAGCCGATCTACTATCCTCTGATGCGCTATGTCGTCTGCCGGGCGCTTGAGGCCGCAGGCGTGGATGAAGATCTTCGGCAGGCTCTTGCGATGGACGACGTGCCGGGAGCTTGGGGACATCGGGTAATTGAGTGCGATAATGATCCGTTCGACCTATTCCTAAATGGCAGCAACGGCGGGATGAGTGATCTTATCGACCGTTTGGGCGACATTTCCTTCGCCGAGGCATGTGGAAGCATGAAAGGCTTCGTGACGGACCCGTCGTGGCATGAGCTTCACAGCCGGCTGCGGAACGGGCTGATTGCGCCGACCGATGAGGAATGGGCTTTTTCCTGAAATGTTTTATACGCTTCCAGCAACTGGCATGTGTAATGCCGGTAGCGAATGGCTGCTGCGCGCCTCGCTCTCCATGGACTCAATTCAAACTCGCACCAAAAGCAGACACTGCATCAGAAACAGCTAACAGAAAGCAATGACTGATACGAGGCTGGCACAATTAAACGACTGATATTGCAACATTATCATTCGTTCTTACGTCGCGACAGGTGTGGCGGTTTTGAACGCAAACGGTTGCCAAAAGCGCCGCCATGATTCATCGTGCTTGCGATGTTTCTGCGTCCCAAACCCTCTCCGCGCCTCCGCCGGCAGGAGCGGTTTTCCGGCGCTTGGCGGCAGCGGCTGGCGCTTGAGGCGGCCGGGGCAACAGCGAAGCAAGCGGGCGACGGTCGGCTGAGATGGCAGGCTGCTACCGGCTATGGTAAGCGAGGCTCTGATCGAGACCGCCATCGGAAGGTACAAGGCACTAATCGGACGACGCTTGCGGGCTCGTTCGTTCGCCGCTCAGCAGACCGAGGTTGCCGTCGGTTGCAGCGTGCTCGACCGCATGCTGGCGTGTGCACGCCCGGAATCTGTCCGGCATCAAGTCCGGCAGGTATAACCGGCAACATCAAAGACCGAAATGCGTTCGATTTCATATCCGCGTACCAACGCCGCATCTATATGGCCGAGTTGGCGCGCTGCGGAGTATCGGCGGCGATATCTTTAGCAGCCGTTTACCGGAGCGCGATAGGTCATTGTGTATGCAATACCGTCGGATGACGTAAGGAACCGCCGTGCCGCACAGAGCAGCAGCCCTAGCCGGCCGTTCTACGCCCCGCCTGCATCGTTTCATGAGCGTGATGCTCGAACTGGCTCCGGGCGTTCTCGTGCCGCGTCAGGAAACAGAGTTGCTCGGACAGAGCGCGCTCGCGATTCTTCGCGATCGCGCGCCCGGCCCGATGGTGATCGACATGTGCTGCGGCTCCGGCAACCTTGCTCTGGCGATCGCGGCGGAAGTTCCGTTGGCCCGCGTCTGGGGGGTGGACGTGACTGACAGCACGGTCGCGCTCGCCCGTAGCAATGCCGAACGCTTGGCCCTTCAGGACCGGGTCACCATCCGGAAAGGGGATCTGTTCGGTGCGCTGGAGGGCGATGGGCTTATCGGCGCGGCGGACATGATTGTCTGCAATCCGCCCTATATCTCGACCGCGCGCCTCGAAGGCGAGAGCGCGCATCTGCTTGAGGGCGAGCCGCGCGAGGCCTTCGACGGGGGGCCTTACGGCATCTCGATCCACCAGCGGCTGATCCGGGACGCAATCGATTCCCTCAAGCCTGGTGGCTGGCTGCTGTTCGAGTTCGGGCGGGGGCAGGACCGCCAGGTGGCTGCGCTGATAGCCAGAGCCAAGGCCTATGAACCCGTGACATTCGCCAAGGATGAGGTCGGAATGCCGCGTGTCGCACTCCTCCGGAAGCGGGAGAACGGTGCGCCCGCGATCTCATCCTCCGCGAGTTTGGCATGAGCCAGATTCGTCCCCTGCAGGCTGCGGATATTCCGGCCGTCGTCGGGCTCTTTCAAAGAACCTTCCGGGACGGTGGAAAGCCGCCGCCTCCGGCGCTCGAGACTTATCTGCGCTGGCACTATCTCGAAGGCCCGGTCTGCGATCCGGAGATCGCGTCTCTCGTCCATATTGCGAGCGAAGGCGACATTTCAGGCTTTGTCGGCGTGAATGTGCTGCCGATGAGGCATGGCCAGCGCAAGCTGCGCGCCGCCATCTGTGGTTCGCTCATGGTCGAACCGCGGGCGAACGACCCGATGGCCGGCGCAAGGCTGCTCAGGACATTCCTGGCCGGGCCGCAGGACATCTCCTTCAGCGAAACCGCAAATGCCCTCTCGACGCAGATGTGGACGAAACTGCGCGGGGTCGCCCTGCCGCAATACAGCCTGGACTGGATCCGGGTCATCCGGCCTTCGGCCTTCCTGCTCGATCTAGCCTCGCGGCGAGCCGGCGCCGTGCGCTTGCTTGACCCGCTCGCGCGCGGACTCGATCGCTATCTTCGCGGACGGATGCAGGAGAACGAGATGCGCTGGTCCGGGGTCCCGGAACTCTGGAATGGCAAGGGCGGCCTCATGGTTGCCGAAATCGATCATGCCGGTTTTGCGGCTCTTTTGGACCCGTTGACGCGGCAGTTCCCGCTCCGCCCCGACTGGAGCGCGGAGCAGCTTGCGCATATCCTCGCGGAGGCTTCCCAGAAGCCGGACTATGGCGACGCCGTGTTCGCGTCCGTCTCCTCCCCCAGCGGGGCGCTGGTCGGCGCCTTCCTCTATCACACCCGCCCGGGCAGGATGGCGCGCGTGCTGCAGGTTCTGGCCCTGCCGGGGCAAGCTGGTTCCGTCGTCGACTGCTTGATTGGCGATGCAGCGCGGCGCGGCGCCGCCGGCCTGCGCGGCCGGACGCAACCCGCCCTGCTGGCAGCGATGCTGGGTCGGCAGGTCGCCTTCACTCAACCGGCCTCGACCGTGGTGCATTCGCGCGACGAGGAGCTGGTGAACGCGTTCCTGAGCTCGCAAGGCTTCTTCAACGGGCTGGCCGGCGAGCACTGGAATCGCCTGGCCGGGGAGCGGTTCGAATAGACCGTCATTGCGCGCGCGGCGACATAATCCCGATGGTCGCGCCGATCTCAGCAGGCGATTTCCTCGACGGGGCGGACGAGCTGCGGGCCAAGGTGCAGATAGCGCGTCGCCCGGCGCTTGGCGGCGATATCGGCCCAGACGCGTTCGACCTCGACCGTAGTCAGCTTCGCGGCGGCGCCGACCTCCACGGCTGAAAGGCCGTTATTCAGGCCGAAGAGGCAAATATCCATGCGGTCATAGGGCAGGGAGAAGTAGAACTCTTCCTGCGTCTGCTCGAGGGAATAGGTGTCGGTCGTCGGCGCCCTGCGGCAGATTTCCTCGGGAATGCCGAGATGGGCGGCAAGCGCATAGACCTGGCTCTTGTAGAGATGGGCGATCGGTTTGACGTCAGCCGCGCCGTCGCCATTCTTCACGAAGAAGCCTTGGTCGTATTCGAGCCGGTTCGGCGTGCCGAGCACGGCGAAATTCAGCCGGTCGGCGTGATAGTACTCGATCTGTTTGCGCGTGCGCTGCTTCATGTTGGTGGCGGCGACGATGCCGAGATAGACCGCCGGCGACATGCGCTGCTTCGTCTGCCGGCCTTCGGGGTCCTGCACCACCAGCGAGGAGATGTTGTAGCCTTCGCCGGCGAGCGAATTGGCGATGACGATCTTTGAGGCCCAGCCCGGCCCGTATTCCGGCACCAGCTCGCGGATGAAGGCATCCCGCCGCTCATAACAACCCATCGCGTGCAGCGTCGGGCCGATATCCTCCACGATCGCTTCGACGCCGAAGGTTTCGGCGGCCAGCCGGCCGAGGCGGAGGCTGTCGGGATCGGAGTCACTTTCCGGCATGAACAGGCAGAAGACGTTCTTCGCGCCGACGGCGCGGGCGGCGAGCGCGACCGAGACGCTGGAATCGATGCCGCCAGAGAGGCCGAGCACGAGCCCGCGCTTGCGCATGCCGCGTAGCAGCTCGCGCAACCCGGCGACGATGCGATCGGTTTCCGCAGCGTTGTCGAGCGTCAGCGCGTCGGCCGAGAAGGCGGGACGGCTCGGGGCGAGGGAGAGGTTCATTCTGCAGTCCCCAACGTTTCGGCCGCCAGCCTTCGGCTGACCTTTCCGGTATCGGTCTTCGGCAACTCGCGGCGGAACTCGATGAGCTTCGGCACCATGAAATCCTCGAGATGAACGGCGCAGTAGCGAATGATGTCCCGTTCGCTCAGGGTCTCGTCCGAGAGAACGACGAGGGCGGCAATGGCGTGGCCGAGCACCGGATCCGGCACGCCGGTCACCACGGCTTCCACGATGCCGGGATGGGCATGCAGCACAGTTTCGACTTCCTTCGGGGCGACCTTTTCGCCGCGCGTCTTGATGATGTCGTCCTTACGGCCAACGAAATAGAGGAAGCCGTCCTTGTCCGTCCGGAACAGGTCGCCGGTGTGGAGCCGCTTTTCCCAGGGATGCGGCCCGGGACGCAGCATCTGCTCCGTGGCCACGTCGTTGCGCCAATAGCCCTGCATGACATGCGGGCCGCGGATGACCAACTCGCCCGCCACGCCCGGTGGCACGCGGTTGCCCTCATCGTCGACGACGATCGCTTCCGTGTTGGGAATAGCGATGCCGACGGAACCCGGCCGGCGGTCCAGCTCCTCCGGGGGCAGGTAGGTGCAGCGCTTGCACTCCGTCAGACCGTACATGGAATAGAGCCGCACGGCGGGGAACAGCTCGCGCAGCCGGGCGATATGCACCGGCGGCAGGGCGGCGGCGGTGTTCGAGATATAGCGCAGGCTCGGCAGGAAACCCGGCGCCAAATCGCGCATCTGCAGGATCAGCGCCGCCATCGTCGGCACCAGCGGGAAACCGGTGACCTTCTCGGCGCGGATGCGCTCGAAAATGGCCTGCGGAAAGGCGAAGGATTTTTCGAGGACGAGGGTCGCGCCGAGCTTCATCGCCATCAGCAGCTGATAGAGGCCGTAGTCGAAAGCCAGGGGCAGGACATTGAGGATGATGTCGTCAGGGGTGTTGCGCAGATAGGTCGTGATGGATTCGGCCGCGGCATCGATATTGCGATGCGTCATCATCACGCCCTTGGGGCGGCCGGTGGAGCCCGAGGTGTAGATCAGCATGGCGAGGTCAATGTCGATCCCGCCATGGCGAACGGGCACGGGCGCGACCTTGAGACAATCCTCGAAGGAGGCAGCGCCATCCGGCGTATGGCTGGATGGCGCTTGCGTCGACGCGACGAAGAGCGGCCGGTCCGACAGCGCACGCGCCTGGATCACGACAGGCCTCAGCTTGGCCTGGGTCAGGATCGCCGCAGCCTCGCAATCGTCGATGACATAAGCGAGCTTGTCGGCCTTGGTGGAGGCGTTGATCGGGCTGAAGGTCGCGCCCGCCTTGAGAACCGCGAAGATCGAGACGGCGGCTTCCCAGCAATTGTCCATGAAGACGAGAACGCGGTCGCCGCGCTGCACGCCATTCGCGGCGAGAGCGGTCGCGAGCCGGTTCGACAGATCGTCGAGCTCGTCATAGCGCAACCGCTTCCGGTCGGTGACAAGCGCCGTCTTCGCGCCATGCGCGGCCGCGTTCGTGATGAGGAATTGCTCGACCCGCATGAGCTCGGGCCTTCCGCTGCCAGCCGTCACGCCGCGACGAGCGATGCGGTCTTCGCTGTGATGAAGGCCGTGATGCGCGCCAGTGAATCGAGGTTGGCCGGCACGATATCGGCGTCCGCAACTGTGATTCCGCAATGGTCCTCGATAAAGGCCACCAGTTCCAGAACGCCGGTCGAATCGATGATGCCGTTCTCGATCAGCGAGTCCGTATCGGCGAGGGCGTGGGTGGTGTCGCCGAACAGGAAGTTCTCGATGACAAAGGCCTTCACTGCGTCTCGGATCGTATCGGTCATGTCGTTCGCTTTCCTTGGTGGTGTCAGGCGGCCTTTGCGTTGCAAATGCCTGTGCCGGTGAAAGTCGTCAGCCACAGCTGCGTCGACAGGATGCCGACAAAGGCCGCGTTGTCGCGAAAGCCGGAGGCCGGCTGGCGGCTGCATTTCTCATGTAGTTTTGCCACTGCCTTCGGATTGAAGAGCCCGCCGGCGCTGACTGCGGCGTCGCCAAGGGCCGACTGGACATAGTCCCTCGTGGCCGGACCAACGAAGGACTGGCTGTCCGGTGCGCGATAGGGCTGTTTGGTCCGCCGGCCGATGGCGGCCGGCAGCAGGTCTTTGGTCGCCTCCCGGAGAATATGCTTCTCTACGAGCCCCTTCAGCTTCATCTCGGGAGGAAGGCCGGCGGCAAACTCGACCAGATGATGGTCGAGGAAGGGAAAGCGGCCCTCGATGCCGTGGGCCATCGCCATGCGGTCGCCCTGGCTGGACAGGATATAGCCGGGGAGAAGGAAGCGGGCTTCCAGATATTGCGCCTGATGCACGGGATGCCAGCGGGCGAACGCCTCGGGCAGCCGCGCGGCGAGCTCCTCGGCGGCGTCATATCCGGACAATGTGGCACGCAGATCGCCCGAGTAGAACAGCTTCGTCGCCGCTGTGCCGTCGAACCTCGGCCGATGGGAGAACAGCGGATCGTCGAGCGCCGCGCCGCTAGCCCCGAAGAAGGAGAACAGGTACTCGGCCGATTGCTGCCTCAGGCCCGGAAGATAGGGGTAGAGCTTGCGGAACAGATGCGGCCGGATGCGGGAGCCGGGCTGTCTCGCGCAAAAGCGCCGAACCCTGGCCTCCTTGAAAATATCGTAGCCGGCAAAGACTTCGTCGGCGCCTTCGCCCGTCAGCACTACTTTCAAGCCGGCCTCGCGCACGAGGCTCGAGAGCTTGTAGAGCGGGGCAGGGGCAGTGCGCAGGATCGGCCGCTCCGTGAAGCGGATAACGTCAGGGAAGACGGCGGCGATATCGCCTTCCCCGCAGGCGACGGCGCTGTGATGCGTGCCGAGCGCACGGGCCATCTCGAGCTGGAAGGGGCTCTCGTCATGTTCGGCACTATCGAAGGTGACCGAGAAAGTCCTGAGGCCACCCGGCGCCATGCCCGCCGCCAGCGCCGATGTGATGGAGGAATCGAGGCCGCCAGAGAGATAGGCGCCGACTGGCACATCGGCGCGCATGCGGATGCGGGTCGCCTCCGTCAGGAGGGCGCTCAGTTCCTCGGCCGCGGCACGCTCGTCCCGGTGCCGGGGCGGCGCGTCCCGGTCGGGATACTCCAGACTCCAGTAGGGCCGCGTCGAGACGCTGCCCTCTTGCACGATCATCAGGCTTGCCGGTTCGAGCTCGTAGATATTGCGGAAGGCCGTGCGCGGCGCGATCGGGGCCCAGAGCGTGAAGATCTGGTCGAGTGCGACCGGATCAATCTCGGCCGCGACGCCCGGGGCCTGGAGGAGCGCCTTGACCTCCGAGGCGAAGTAAAGCCGTTCGCCCTGCCTTGTATAGAAGAGCGGCCGGACCCCCATGCGGTCGCGCGCCAGAACCATGCGGCGGCGGCGGCCGTCCCAGAGCGCAAAGGCGAAATCGCCATTGAGCGCGGAGACGCAATCCTCCCCCATCTCGTCATAGAGATGCAGGATCACTTCGGTGTCGCTGGCTGTCCGGAAATGGCGGCCTTTCGCGCGAAGCTGCTCGCGCAGTTCCACATAGTTGAAGATCTCGCCGTTGAAGGCGATCGTCAGATCGCCCGTCGCATCGGACATGGGCTGCTGGCCGTCCCCCAGGCCGACGATGGACAGCCGCGCATGGCCGAGGCCGGCCGCCTTTGTGGTGAAGAACCCCTGCTCATCGGGGCCGCGATGCGCAATGGCAGCCGTCATCCTTTCAAGGAGCGCCCTCCCATCCCGGACAGTGCCGAAATAACCGCTAAAACCGCACATGCCGAGATATTTCCGAGTCCACCAGCGCGGCTCGGACTATAGCCGCCAAGATACCGGTAGGTGTTAAACATCTGGGACTATTCATGAGAATGGTAAATTTTGAGCGGCCGCCGACGGCTGATTTCTTGCGTGAGCATTGGATCTGCCGCGAGATGAAGGCAATGACGCGGCGTTGGTGCGCGGATATGAAATCGAACGCATTTCGTCTTTGATGTTGCCGGTTATACCTGCCGGACTTGATGCCGGACGGCGTGCACACGCCAGCATGAGGTTGAGCACGCTGCAACCGACGGCAACCTCGGTCTGCTGAGCGGCGAACGAACGAGCCCGCAAGCGTCGTCCGATTAGTGCCTTGTACCTTCCGATGGCGGTCTCGATCAGAGCCCGCTTACCATAGCCGGTAGCAGCCTGCCATCTCAGCCGACCGTCGCTTGCGATCGCGATAATGGGCTTGTGCCGTTGACCAAGCGGTCCGGTATCACCGCTTTCCACTGCCGTCGACCGAGGTGGAATGACGACGTTCGCGTTGCTGCTATGCTGCAGGATCATCTGATAGGTTGGCTTGCCATCATAGGCCGCCTTAGGCGATGAATGGTCTGTGCTCGAAAAGTCGCATAAACGGTGGGAAATCTCCAGAAACCCGGAACTCAGCCCCATTCACGGCCTCAGCTCTAACCACTCTACCCCATGCTCCGCGCGACGGAGAAGAAGGGCTATCTGGTTTCAGGGCAACGCCGCGCGGGTCGGTGGATGAGGCGCGTCTACAGCGCCACACCGTGCGTTTGGCGTCGGTAGGTGCCGTTTGGCCAACCGCACACGCGCGCCGCCTCCGTTCTCTTGAATAAATTCGATGCCGGCAATGGAGTGCCTCACGAAAGCATTCGAGGTTGTTGCGATGTGGGCTACGCAATCCTCTTCGAAATCCACAACCGTAACTCGCGAGACGCCTTCGACCGGCTCAGCTTGGCTCCAGCCGAGTATTCTTTGCGCCCTGCATTGCTATTCAACAGACTGCCAGTGTCAACCGCTAACCGCTTTGCAATGGCCAGACCGGTTATATTCTGCTGCCAAGCGCACTCGAGATGGTAATACCAAGCCGCAACCTATTTTGAAGCTAGACCGGCCTCCACCAATCGCCGGAATGCTTCCGATCTGGTGGGAAGATCTGGCTGAGTGCGACGCCATTCGTCTACGCGAGCAAGTAAGTCGGTCGAGAGCCGCAACTCGAAGCGTTCAGTTTTGTTGTCGAGAGGATCAGGAACGTTTGACAATGGCGGTGTCCGTAATGTACGGTATGTACGTAATGTGGTTCACTCTTGTTGGCCGAACGTCGTGCTCCAACACGTCGTTCGGCCTGGCCACAACCCAAGCTGTCTGGAGCTCGGATCATGGCTGATTCCGACAATACCACGACTTTGTCTCTCGTCACCCGCAGGAGAGCAATTGTGGGAACGACAATTGCGGATGCGAGACCAAGCCTAACCGCGTTTGCTTACACAGAGATCTAGGCGCGAGCCGGATCAGTTGGTCCTGCGGTAGCGCGTGGTGCGGAGGTCGGCAGGCTCATGAGGGGACTGAATGGGTGTTCTGTCAGCAGCACCGCCTGGAGCAAACCCATCGGAACGATTGGATATCGGTCTGCAACCAAGTTGTGTGATGGTGCGGCCATAACGATCCGGCAACCCATCAGGCAGGCTAGGATCGCGCAGGTCGGAAGGGGGATCGTGCAGATAGCGAATTGACTACTCCGCGACATTGCCGAACGAAACGCGAGGCTGCCAATCGAGCAGCCGCATCAAACAGAAACCATACCGCCAAATTCACTATCAAGCCCGAGGATTTAAGAGCCGGACACCTTCACCCCTCTGCCCTACGGATAAGAATTCGACGCCCGCTTTTGTCAGGGCCGCTTCAATTGCCTGCAAAGTGCTTATCCGGGAATCCACCTTGCCGTTTTCCAACCGGACCAGCGCGTTAAGGGAAACAATAGCCTTGTCAGCGAGTTCCTGCTGAGACCAACCCAGCAAAGCTCGTGCGGCTCGAATCTGTCGTGGACTGACCATGCGTCCACAATCGGCAGGCAGATATTCTTTGCCACTAATAGGGTTATTTCACACCCTATAAGGTATATTAAATGGCGATTCGGCTTTCAGATAACATCGACGCGAAAACCCGGAGCGTACGCGAGAGACTCTTTATCCGACTGACTTGTGGAGGATCAAAAGGCCTTGTTGAAACCGCGACGCTCCGTCCTCCTTCGGGCGGGGCCGAAGCCAAAGATCGACATTGACCCTCATCCCGCCGATCAGCATGTCGGCAGGCAGATTGCGACCGTTCGCGTCCAGTCCGACGTATCGCAAGCCCAGCTTGCCCGATCCATAGGAATCAGCTTCCAACAGCTCCAGAAATACGAGAACGCGCGGAATCGCGTGAGCGCGTCGATGCTCTACGAGATCGCCAGCTCGCTCGGCGTTCCTGTCGGCCGCTTCTTCGAAGGCCTGCCGGGAAACGATGAGGCCCGCGTCGCGGCGCGGCCCCTCCCGGTCGATGAGCGCCTGGATTTCATTGCCAGCGCGGAAGGGCGGCGCCTGATTGAGGGCTTAGTGAAACTTCCGCCGCGTGTGCGCGGTCGCGTCTCGTCCCTGATTGCAGCTTTAGGAGAAGAACTGGCCCTGCTAGACACAAAGGCGGACAGCGAGACTGCCGGCGAATCCCCGCCGGCCAAATGCAAGACCGTCTGACGGCCGGTCGAGCCGTCAGCCGAATTTTCGGGCAGCGGGCAGGGCGATGCGGCCGCAAGCCGAGGACACTTCGATTTCGACGCCGAACGCCCGCGAGCGGGTCGCGAATCCCTTGAGGATGTCTCGCGCCGCACTTCCCGTCACGGCGACGGGCACCAGTCTGCCTGTTGCCGATCCGAGAGATTGGGCCTCCGCGCCGATCACGACGGGCAGGAGATCTATTTCTGCGAGGTTTCCGCCCGCATCATAGCGGCACGCGGCGACGATGCTTTGCCAGACTTCCGATGGATCCCATTCGTTTTCGTCTGGATGGACGTGGAATAGGAAGTTTCCAAGGCCATAGAAAATCGGCGAGCCATTGTAGATTTCCACGGCCTGCAACACCGGCGCGCCGTGGCTGACGAACAGATTCGCGCCAGCGTCGATGCACATTCGCGCAAAGGTCTGCACCCAGCGCGGCACGTCCTGCCAACCTGGCTCCCAATGATGGTGGTGCAGATAGGCGATTACGAAATCCCCTTGTGCCGCCGCTTGGCGGATGGCTGACAGATGGACAGTCGCGCTTTGCGGGTCGACTTCGATCAGACGGCTAAAATCGGCGGCTTGCGTGAATACGGTGCCGTAGAAATTGATCTCCTTATCGGCCGACACCTCAACAGGGTCCTCCGGTTGCGCATAGTTCGCCAGTTCAAATGGGGAGCTTTGCAGATGAGCGCCCAGCTTTGCCAATCTGCGGAAATGTCCGTCCGGCACCCCCATCTTGCGAATGGTGTTCAAACGATTGACCCCGGGCCGAGCCGGACGGAAGGCCGTGCGGTCTTCGGCATACATGTTGGTCGGGCCGGGGCCTGCATCCATCGCAAGAAGCGCGACCTCGCGCGCGCCCAGCCGGTGGCGGCCCGGTTTCCTGGCGTCAGTCTCGTCGGCTCCGATGCCGGCATGCAGGAAACCGCGCGCTTCCACCTCCTCCAGCGTCGAGAGGATGCCGCCAGCGCCGAGATCGAAGGCATGGTTGTTCGCGAGCGCAAGCGCGTTAAAACCGATGGCCTGCAATGCGTCGAGCACTTCAGCCCTGGAATATCCGAAGTATTTGCCCTTGGTCGGCGACCCACCGTGCTTGCCGAGGATCGTCGACTCGAAGTTGGTGAAGACGACGTCGCCTTGGCGCAGGAAGTCCGTAACCGCGATGAAGCGTTCGTCTTTGACGTCACGGATGTCGTGCTTGATCAGGGATTGGCCGGTAACGACCGCGCAGAATTGGTCTTTCATGGGGCTCGCCTTGAAGGAGGGGAGGGCGCCGGCGTTGCGGCCAGCGCCACGTCAATGTCGAAGTCGGTTGCCGCCTATTGCGAGAGGGCAGGCGAGATATTGCTCTTGAACCATTTCAGGCTCAGCGCTTTGATCGTCCCATCCTTGGTAGCCGCGTCGATGGCCGCGTTGAACTTGGCGAGCAACTCAGTATCATCCTTGCGCATGCCGGCGCCGACGCCCGGCCCCCAAAGCCCGCCCTTCAGTTCCGGCCCGAAAAACACCGCATCCGAACCGGAAGGTGTCTCCAGAAAATCCCGCCAGGTGAAATAGTCGGCGAGACCGCCGTCGATACGGCCCGCGGCAAGATCGAGCTTCATGTTGTCGAGGCTGTCATAGCTGCGGATGGTCACGACATCGCCCAGGATTTCCTTCACCACGGCTTCCGAATTTGACGAGCGAAGAGCCCCGATCGCCTTGCCGGCGAGTGTCGATCTGAGGCGTTCAATGGTCGCCTTCTCCTTGCCCCCGATGGTCGAAAGGTTGACCTTTTCCTTGGTGTCGCCAGCGTCGAGACCCAGGTCCTTGCGCACCACGAACTGGTTGAAGCCGATGGCGTAGGGGATCGAGAACGCGATCGACTGCTTGCGTTTTTCCGTGATCGCCATCCCGGACATGATGACGTCGAACTTGCCGACAAGCAGTGCTGGGATGATCCCGTCCCAATCCTGCGGGACAAAGGTACATTTGATCTCAATGCGACGGCACAGTTCCTGTCCAACATCGATATCGTAACCGTAGAGTTGACCATTCGCGTCGGTGCCGTCCCAAGGCGGCGAGGCACCTTCAGTGGCAATCGATATGACGCGCCCGCTTTCGGCGCCGGCGGGGGATGCCGACATCAGGGATGCGATAGAAACAGCAATAGCCAGGGGTATGCGCATGATGCACCTCTTCGTTGGTTTGGATGGAAAGGGGAGCCCAGAACCTGCGGCGTCAGGGCAGGGGCGTGGTGATCTCTGGGTCAGGTAGGGCGGGGCGCAATCGCGCCTTTCGTCGACGCACCAGATGGCCGTCGGTCGACAGCCATCGCTCCAGCAACTGGATCGCTTTCACCGCGATCGACGTCAGCGATAGATAGATCGCTCCGGCGACGATGAAAATCTCGTACGGCGCGAACGTGGTCGACACCATCTGTCTCGCCATGCCGGTGATCTCGAGCAGCGTCACGGTGCTCGCGAGCGACGAGCCCTTGATCATTCCGACGATCTCATTGCCGTAGGCCGGGAGCGATATCCGGAAAGCGATCGGGAAGGTGACCAGGCGAGCGATCTGGAAGCGTTTCAAGCCGAGAGATGTGGCTGCCTCGGTGACACCCTTAGGCACGGACTGGAGACCGCGGCACAGGATCTCGGTGGTGTGTGCCGCGCTGTTCAGCGAAAATGTCAGAAGGGCACACCAGAAGGGGTCGCGCAGGATCACCCAGAAGATGCTGGTTCGCACCGCCTCGATCTGAGCGAGGCCGTAGTAGAGCAGAAAGAGCTGAACGAGCATCGGCGTGCCGCGAATGACATAGGTGTATGCCAGCACCGATAGCGAAAGACCGGGACGTCCAAATGCGCGCATGAAGGCAAGCGGCACGGACAGAAGGAACCCGGCCGTCAGCGACAGGACCGTCAGGGTCAATGTGAGGCCGACACCCGAAGGCAGGACCACCATTGCGTCAAACACCAAGCCGAGGTTCATGGATCGCTCCCTCCTACCGGCCGAGTGCCGGATAGCGCCGCTCAGCCAGCCGGATCGACA
Organism: Mesorhizobium sp. M0496; assembly: GCF_040321205.1. Lineage (NCBI taxonomy): Bacteria > Pseudomonadati > Pseudomonadota > Alphaproteobacteria > Hyphomicrobiales > Phyllobacteriaceae > Mesorhizobium > Mesorhizobium sp. M0496. Next base: position 119,411 of record NZ_JAMYRC010000002.1, read on the forward strand.
GCAGCGTGACGGTGGTCAGCGAGAGGTAGAGAGCGGAGGCCGCAAGGTAGAAGGTCAATGGTGCGCGTAAGGATCCGGCCCCCAGATACGCAACGCGCATGATATCGGTGAGGCCGACGATCGAGACCAGGGCGGTATCCTTGAAGAGCGAAATCCAGAGATTGCCATAGGCAGGCAGCGCCAACCGCAGCATCTGAGGTCCGATGACGAACATCCAGCGCTGCCAGGCGTTCAGCCCAAGCGACTTTGCCGCTTCGGTTTGGCCCGCTGGCACTGCCGCAATCGCGCCGCGAAACACTTCGGTCGCATAACCGCTGAAAACGACCGAGAGCGCGATAACGCCTGCGGTGAATGCGTTCACCTCGACATACCGGCCGGCGATTTTACTGGCGAGCGTGGTTCCGCCGAAGTAGATGAGCAGGATAACGAGAAGTTCTGGTACACCACGGACGACTGTGGTGTAGGCGGTCACGACCGCGTTGAGGCGCGGTTTTGCCGTGCCCTTCGAAATCGCCAAGAACAACCCAAATGCCGTACCAAGGCAGCCGCTGATAAGGGCCAGGCTGATGGTCACGGTGAGTGCGACAACAAATTGAGTAGTAAAACCACCCATTGGGGCGCTTCCTCGACTCGCAATTACCGAAGGATACGCCGGCCTTTGTCACTCAGACAAAGGCGTATAACCCAAGGTTGTGAATTGTTATATTTGTAATTTGGAGTTAATTTGAGATATTGGCTAATTCTAGCGCCTGAAATCACACACTCAATCTATAATTTTTATTATTTTATCTATAACTCGCCGTTATATACTGAGGTGGTTCGGTGCTGCTCGGGATGGCGATTTCTGCTTCCCAGGTGGTTATCAGGGAAAGGCGCGCAAGGAATGGAGTTGTTGCAGAGCGACCTCAAGCTCCGTCAACTGAAGGTTTTCCGAGAAGTGTTGCGGGCCGGTTCGACAAGGCGAGCGGCGGCAGCACTCGGGATAAGCCAGCCGGCCGTCAGTCAACACGTGAAGCAACTCGAGACCACGCTCGGCATCACACTGTTCAAGCGATCAGCCAACCGCATCGTCCCCTTGCAGGAAGCCTGGGAGCTCCTGCGAAACGTAGAACTTGCCCTGACGTCGCTGGATCGCCTGGAGGCGTCGATCTTCGCTATGAAGAACGAGGAAAAGCAACGGATCGCGATTGCCGCGCCTTCTGTTTTCGGTTTCGTGACCCTGCCCAAGGTTGTGGCGATTATCCACTCAAAGACCGCTTCGAATGTCCGGTCGATTTCAGGAAGCTACGAGCAGATCGGCGAGCACATCCTGGCTGGACGCGCGGATCTCGGAATCTCGCGACTGCCGCTGGATCCACTCCTGTTTGAATGGGCGCCGCTTGGGTCAGCTCGCAACGTATGCATCTTTCATCCCGAGCACCGCTTTTCAAAACAGACCTGTATCGAGGCTCAAGACCTGGCAGGCGAAACGATCGTTGATATCGATCCGCAGTTCGCCGCCCATCAAATGAACTTCAATGCCTTGCGCTTCGCCGGCGTTGAGCCAGACATACTGGTGGAATTCGATTGCAACGGTCACGAAGCCGGATACGTTTCGGCTGGCCTGGGCATTTCGATAACCAATGAGATCATCGCGCGTGAATACGCAGCGTTTCACCTCGAAGCAAAACCGGTGGAACCGTCCGCGCTCTATCACTACGTGGCGATTTGGCAGAAGGGCAGGACCTTTTCCAACGCACTGAATGTGTCGCTCGAGGCCATCATCGCTGCGTTTTCCATGGTGCCGCCTACTAGAGATTAATAGGTATTCCTCAGGCTGGGAGAACGACGCCAGGCGGGCAAGTGCGGCGTGCGGGCCGGATCGGTTGACAAGCCGTGGGAATGGCGCAGGAAACCAGCGCGCGGGATGGCGGCGCGGCACAACCTGAAGCTAGCCCCAACGACCGAAAAGCCCGCACCTCTGGCGGAGGACGCGGGCCGATCGGAGGCCCGATCTTCAGCAGGCGATGGAGGGAACCACCCGCCGCGCACAAACATTTAGATGTAGCTAATGTTCCGTCAAGTCGGTTCTGGTCGCCGATGAAAACGTAGGCTTCCAGTCGCGACTGTTCCTCTGAAAGCCTTCAGGCAGATTTCCGAATAGCACGCCATGCTATCCGTTTCTGCGACGGGCCAGTTTGCCTGCTTCTGTCAGCTGTCGAATGAATACATCTTGCTAGGTATGGAGAAAAATCGCGATCTCGGTTGGCCTAAAAGATGCCACGCATTCTGCGGTAAGCTGTCCGCGAATTTAGCAAGTCCACCGCCATTCTCGACCCGTGCCGAGCACTACCCGCAATGGTAGTGAAATCCGGCAAACGGGTCTTGCGCCGTGTGCCCGATAGAGCGATTCTGCGCCTTGCAAGCGCTCTCGCGCGCCAAGCCGCCCGCGAAGATCACGCGCGTCAACAGGCCGAGAAAACACATCATGAATCGAGCCGCGATCTACGCACGCTTCTCAACCGATCTCCAGAATGAGCGATCGATAGACGATCAACTCGCGTTATGCCGGGCGTATGCCGAGCGCGAGGGTTTGGACGTTGTCGCAACGTTCGACGATCGAGCTCGTTCCGGCGGTTCAGTCTTGGGGCGTGATGGTTTGCTCCACCTTATGGACAAAGCTCGTGAGCACGAATTTGACGTGCTCGTCGTGGAGGCACTTGATCGGCTCTCTCGCGACATGGAAGACCTTGCAGGGATTCACAAGCGCCTTTCATTTCTTGGCATCGAAATTCGTGCTGTCCACGAGGGCGTCGTCAACACAGTCTTGATCGGGCTTCGCGGTCTTGTTGGCCAACTCTATCGAGAGGACATTGCTCACAAAGTTCGGCGTGGCCAAGCCGGCCGGATCAACAGAGGCCTCCACGCCGGTGGGTTGACCTACGGCTATTCTTACGTTTTAGGCGACCCTGGGAAGCGCCTGATCGCAGTGCATGAAGCTGCGGTCGTGCATCGTATCTTCAGGGAGTACGTCGACGGACAAACTCCACGCGATATCGCTCACAATCTCAATAAGGAAAGCATACCGGCACCACGTGGGCGAGCTTGGAATGCCTCTACCATCAATGGAAATGCGCAAAGAGGGACCGGCCTGCTCCAGAATGAGCTTTATGCCGGCCGCTTGATTTGGAACAGGGTCCGAATGGTCAAGGACCCTGATACTGGGAAGCGCGTCTCGCGTCCGAATCCTAAAGACGAATGGCAAACGGTCGACGTTCCCGAACTTGCCATTGTTTCGCCTGAACTGTTCGATGCGGTTAACGCGAGAAAGAAAGCGCGTACAATCACTCATCCAAGCCATCAGCGCCGACCACGGCACATGTTGGCGGGACTTCTAAGGTGCGGTGCTTGTGGAGCGGGAATGTCGTCAAAAGGCATCGACAAGTCCAAGCGTACTCGCATCCGCTGTTCGGCCGCGACGGAAAGCGGAATATGCCCTGATCCTAAAACCTTCTATTTAGATACAGTTGAGACCGCAGTTCTCAATGGCCTTGCCGCCGAGTTGCGCCATCCTGATGTTATTGCCCAGTACGTCCAAACTTATCACGAAGAACGACGGCGCCTGGCTGCCGACACCGATGCGCGGCGCACTCGCTTGGAGCGACGGCTTGGAGAACTATCGCGGGAGATCGAGCGCCTGGTCAACGCCATCGCCAAGGGCCATGGCGACCCAGCTGTGTTAGGACCACAATCAACAACGCTCAATGAGGAGCGTGAGGGCATTGTGGCCGAACTGGACCAAGTGCCCGCGGCGGCCACTATGATCGCGCTGCATCCTGCGGTGCTGGCACGCTACGAGGAACAACTAAACCAACTTCAAACCGGGCTTGCCAAAGGCATTGCGGCTGGCGATGCCGAATCCGCCGAAGCGATGCGAGACCTGATCGAAACCATTACTGTGTTTCGGGATCCGTCGAGGATCGGCGGAATTGAAATCGAGATCGCCGGACGTCTCACCGCACTCCTGGGTGAGAATGCCTTCCCCAACGGCGTCAAAGCAGTGGGGGGTAAGGTGGTAGCGGGAGAGGGACTTGAACCCCCGACCCCAGGATTATGATTCCCGTGCTCTAACCAACTGAGCTACCCCGCCAGGGCGGCGAAAGGCCCGAAATCCGCCTCAAATCGAAAGGCATGTCGGGGGCGTTCGCCAAGGTCGCGCGGATATAAGGTTGGGAGGGTGAGCCTGTCAAGCTTCGAAGCAACCGGCTTGCCGGCTTATCGTCATTATCGAAAAGCTTTGCCGCGCAGACATTTGGTTGCTGCCGTCGGGGTTGAGTTCGAGGGGGCACGTCGCTATGTCTCGGCCACGAGTTTTTAGAGTTTGAAACAGATGAAGCCGCGCATTGCAGTCCTCGGTTGCGGATACTGGGGCAGCAACCACATCCGCACCCTCAAGGCGCTCGGCGCGCTGCACGCGGTCTCCGACGCCAACCGGGCCCGTGCCGAAGGCTTTGCCAGCGAGCAGGACTGCCTGGCGATCGAGCCGGACCAGCTATTCGTTCGTGACGATATCGACGCCATCGTAATGGCACTGCCGCCGCAATTCCATGCCGACCTTGCCGTGCGTGCCGTCGAGAGCGGCAAGGACGTGCTGGTGGAAAAGCCGATCGCGCTGACGGTGGCGGATGCCGAGCGTGCGGTGAAGGCGGCCAAGGACAATGGCCGTGTCTTCATGGTCGGCCATGTCCTGCGATTCCATCCCGCCTTCGAGACGCTGAAAGGGCTGATCGACAAGGGCGAGCTCGGCGAAGTCCGCTACATCCATTCGCATCGGCTCGGCCTCGGCAAGTTCCACACCGAGAACGACGCGCTGTGGGACCTGGCGCCGCACGATTTGTCGATGATCCTGGCGATCACCGGCACCGAGCCGATCGAGGTGCGCGGCGAGGGGGCCGCCCTGCTCGACAATCTCAGCGACTTCGCGCATCTGCACATGCGCTTTCCCAACGGCCTGCGCAGCCATCTCTTCACCTCGCGTCTCAATCCCTATCGCGAGCGGCGGCTGACCGTGGTCGGCACCAAGGCGATGGCGGTGTTCGACGACGTCGAGCCATGGGAACGCAAGCTTGCCGTCTACCGCCACGCGGTTTGGCAGGACAGCGGCCAATGGGCCTTCACCACCAATGAGCCATCCTATGTCGCGGTTGCCCAAGGCATGCCGTTGACGCGTGAACTGGAGCATTTCATCCAGTGCATCGAGACGCGCGCCGAACCGCGCACCAGCGGTGAGGAAGCGATCAGGGTGCTGCGCATCCTGACCGCAGGCACGGTTACACACACCAAGTCCGGTTCCTGAAACGCGGTTTTATTCGGCGGGGACCTGCGCCGGCCCGGCGGCAAGCCGGGTCAGCATGGCCTCGGCCTCGGCGCCACGCTCCGAACGCTCGATGAAGCCGCCGCCGAACACACGGGCCTCGTTGCCGTCGTCGGAATAGAGCACGCAGGCCTGTCCCGGCGCGATGCCGGACTCGCCGTCGACCAGTTCCACCCATGTGGCGCCGGCACGATGATGCAGCACGGCCGGGCGCGGCGGTCGCGTCGAGCGAACCTTGGCAAACAGCTCCAGGCCGGCGGCGGGGACTTCTGTGAGCGGTTCGTCGCCAAGCCAGTTCATATTGCGCAGATAGATCTTGTGCGTCTCCAGCGCCTCGCGCGGGCCGACGACGACCCGTGCGCGGTCGGCGTCGAGATGGACGACGTAAAGCGGCTCGCCGGAAGCGATGCCGATGCCGCGGCGCTGGCCGATCGTGTAGCGCAGGATGCCCTCATGGCGGCCGAGGACGCGGCCGTCGATGTGGACGATGTCGCCCGGGTTGGCGGCGGTCGGCTTCAGCTTGGCGATGATGTCGGAATACTTGCCCTGCGGCACGAAGCAGATGTCCTGGCTGTCCTGCTTGGCGGCAACCGTCAGCCCCATCTCCTCGGCAATGGCGCGAACCTGCGGCTTCGACAGGCCACCGAGGGGAAAGCGCAGATAATCGATCTGCGCCTGCGTGGTGGCGAACAGGAAATAGCTCTGGTCGCGGTCGGCGTCGACCGGCCGGTAGAGCGCGCGGTGGGCACCGTTGGCGCCAGAGCGGATATAGTGGCCGGTGGCCAGCGCGTCGGCGCCAAGTTCCTTGGCCGTGGCCAGGAGATCGGCGAACTTCACCGTCTGGTTGCAGGAAACGCAAGGGATCGGTGTCTCGCCGGCGACATAGCTCTCGGCGAAGGGATCGATGACCGCCTTGCGGAAGCGCTCCTCATAGTCGAGCACATAATGAGGGATGCCGAGCGTCTCGGAGACGCGGCGGGCATCGTCGATGTCCTGCCCGGCGCAGCATGAGCCGGCCCGGTGCGTCGCCGCGCCATGATCGTAGAGTTGCAAGGTGACCCCGACGACATCATAGCCTTCGCGCTTCAGCAGGCCGGCGACGACCGATGAATCGACACCGCCCGACATGGCGACGACGATGCGGGTGTTTTCGGGACGTCCGGGGAGATCGAGACTGTTCATGGTGCTTTCGTTCTGCGCGGCGTCTCAATGCCAATGTCGAGAATATAGGTCAAGCTTTACGGTCGCGCCAGCGCACAGGGCGATTCACCCGGTTGCGGCCGATCCCGCTAGGAGATGCAATTTCCCCCGGCAAAATCAGGGTTCGCGGGCAGATGTTTCAAATGCCTGCGAAAAGACTAACGCGGCGTTCATGATCCTTACCTAGTCATTAGGGTCTGCTTAGGCAATTTTTAAAGCTGTGGCGGTAACGTGGCGGGGATTGGGTCTTTGAGTTTTTTGTAGAGAGTACGATGACCGATCTGGTTAGACCGAGAGTCAAATATGTTATCGGGCCTGACGGCAGCCCTCTTACGATTGCCGATCTGCCGCCGACGAATACACGTCGCTGGGTTATCCGGCGTAAGGCGGAGGTGGTTGCGGCAGTGCGCGGCGGGCTCCTGAGCCTGGACGAGGCTTGCCAACGCTACAAGCTCACCACCGAGGAATTCCTGTCCTGGCAGGCGTCGATCGACGAGTATGGCCTTGCCGGGCTGCGCACGACGCGCATCCAGCAATACCGTCACTGACAGTTGCGAATTTGAACGAAGGGCGCGGAATGTTCCGCGCCCTTCCGTTTCTGCTGCTGGCTGCTGCGGTCCCTGGTTCAGGCCGTAAGCGCCACTTTGCCGATCGGCTTGGTGGCCAGAAAGGCGTGGGCTGCCCCCGCCTGGTCGAGCGGGAATGTCCTGGCCACATGGACGGCGAGCTTTTTCGCGTCGATCAACTGGGCGAGTTCCAGCAGGCCCTCCCTGTCGGGCACGACGGACATACGCTCGACCCGGATATCGCGCGCACTGGCCTGCACTCTGGTGTCGTCGTTGACATCGAGCAATGACACCAGCACGCCGCCACGCTTGAGCACCTTCAGCGAGCGTTCGGCGTGGTCGCCGCCCATTGGATCCAGCACCAGATCGATGTCGCGAACATGGTCGGTAAAATCGCCCTTGGTGTAGTCGATGACCTCGTCGGCGCCGAGTTTGCGAACGAAATCGAGTTTTTGCGGGCTGGCGGTGGCGATGACGTAAGCACCGCGCGCCTTGGCGATCTGCACCGCCAAATGGCCGACGCCGCCGGCCCCCGCATGCACCAGCACGCGCTGGCCCGATTTCAGCCTGCCATGGCGGACCAGGCCTTGCCAGGCGGTGAGGCCTGCCAGCGGCAATGCGCCTGCCTGGATGTGGTCGGCGCCCTTCGGCTTCAGCGCGATTTCATCGGCCGGCACAGCGGCCAGTTCAGCGTAGGCCGCCGCCTGCTTGGGAAAGCGCGGCATGCCGAACACCTCGTCGCCGACGCGCAGGCTGGAAACACCGGCGCCCAGCGCCTCGACGGTTCCCGAGATGTCCCAGCCCAGGGTGAAGGGCGGCTCGCCGAGCAGCGGATAGTAGCCGGCGCGGACGGCACCATCGACCGGGTTGATGCCGGCTGCCTTGACACGGACCAGCACCTCGCCGGCCTTTGGCGTCGGATTGGGCTGGTCGGTGACGAAGAGAACGTCGGGTCCGCCGACGGAATTCTGGATAGCGGCGCGCATTGGGATATCTCCTGCTTGGTTGGCGTCACTATCATTTGGATAGTAATGGCTTCTTGTCTAGTATTTACCTTTATGATATATACGTACCCCATGGATAGTGATGACGACTGCGGTTTCGGCTATGATGCGTTCCGGCGAACGTGCCCATCGCACACCGTGCTGGAAATGCTGGCCAGCAAATGGGTCTATCTGGTGGTTTGCGCGCTGCGCAAAGGCCGGCTGCGCAATGGCGAGCTTGCGCGCAAGCTCGAAGGCATTACGCCGAAGATGCTGACGCAGACGCTACGTGTGCTCGAGCGTGACGGCCTGGTGCGTCGCGAGATATTCCCGGTCATTCCGCCGCGCGTCGAATATGAATTGACAGAACTCGGCCAGAACCTGGCTGGACTGCTTAGCCAGATCAGGTCATGGGCGGAGCAACACGCGCCGGACATCAAGGACGCCAGAGCGCGGGCGGTTGCCGAAAATGAAGGCGATTTGGCCGCCTAGGCGGCTTTCAGTTCTCTTGGCGACCTTCCCAGCCGAGATCAAGCGCCCGCCAGTTGGCAAGCGCCAGAGCCGCGTGCAGGCCGGGCTTCAGCCGATCATGGCGCTGCGGCCGCCGACTTCGGCTTCGCGGATCTTGGTGTCGCGCGATTCCAGCATTTCCGCCTTGGAAAGCTCCGCTTCAGCTTCGCCGAGTAATGATTCGGCAGCGCTTCGCTGTTGTGCGAGGTCGCTTTGCGAATTTCTGAGATTGTCGCGGCGCAAACGCGCCGCCTTGGCGAAGGTCGGATAGGCGAAATGGTTGATGTCGGTGATGCCGGCCTTCTTTTCTTCGGCGGTGATCTGAAGCTCCAGCTCGACGGCCATGCGTTCGAACTCGGCGATCATCATGTCGAGCTGCAGCAGCTGCCGCCGCTTCTCATTCACCTGAAACTGTTTCAGCCGAACGAGGTTTTCACGTGACTTCATGATTCGGTACTCCCGGAAACGCACACCCGCATCTATCGTCCAAACCACCTGGAAACGCCCAGGTCTCACCCGTGTCCACCGGCTTTCCCCGAACTATGGGAAACAAAACCCTAAAGTTTTTTGCCGGCGGTAACCATTCGTTTACGGGCATTGTTAATCATACGGGTCAGGACTTAAGGCCGGGTAAAAATTCCGGCCGCCGATGCGGAAGCGACGTCGATGAGTCCCTGGAGTCACTTAGTCCGGGTTATTAATGTGTTGCATTAGGAATTTGGTTCTAAGATTCGTTATTAGATTCAAGAGGGTGTAGAAAGGGGTTAAAAAATCTGGTACCGTCATGGACGGGAAATTAGATTTTGTTAACCATTCAATGGCAGCCTCTGCACAAGGCAACCACTGCTCCGGGTCCGGACGGGTCGTGAAATGGTCCGGCAGCAGAAAAGGGGAATGAAATGCGTGTTCTGCTGATAGAAGATGACAGTGCAACCGCACAAAGCATCGAGCTGATGCTGAAATCGGAAAGTTTCAACGTCTACACGACCGATCTCGGTGAAGAGGGCGTCGATCTAGGCAAGCTCTACGATTACGACATCATCCTTCTCGATCTCAACCTGCCTGACATGTCGGGCTACGAGGTTTTGAGAACGCTTCGCCTTTCCAAGGTCAAGACGCCGATCCTGATCCTCTCCGGCATGGCCGGCATCGAGGACAAGGTACGCGGCCTCGGCTTCGGCGCCGACGACTACATGACCAAGCCGTTCCACAAGGATGAGCTGGTTGCCCGCATTCACGCCATCGTGCGGCGCTCCAAGGGGCACGCCCAGTCGGTCATCACCACCGGCGACCTGGTGGTCAATCTCGATGCCAAGACCGTCGAGGTCGGCGGCCAGCGCGTGCACCTGACCGGCAAGGAATACCAGATGCTGGAACTGCTCTCGCTGCGCAAGGGCACGACGCTGACCAAGGAAATGTTCCTCAACCACCTCTATGGCGGCATGGACGAGCCTGAGCTGAAGATCATCGACGTCTTCATCTGCAAGCTGCGCAAGAAGCTCGATGCGGCATCCGGCGGCCAGAATTACATCGAGACGGTCTGGGGTCGCGGCTATGTGCTGCGCGAACCGGAAGACATCCGCGTCAGCGCCTGAGCGACGGACACGTCCGATCAAAAAGACCCGGCCCCGGCCGGGTTTTTGCATGATGGGCGGATAACTATTTGTTTTTACGCAATTCCTGACGGAAAACCGTCACACATTTTTCCAGGAATTGCTCCGGGTTTTGTTTTTATGCATGTCGGTGTCCCAAAACCGGGGCCACTTTCGGGCGACATGCATCTGGCCGCCGAATCAGGCGGCGATCTTCAAGGCGCGAAAACGCTCAAGCAGTTGCGGCCGGTTGAATGGCTTCAAGAGATAGCCCTGGGCGCCGGCGCGCTTGGCCCGCATGATCGAAGCGATATCGAGTTCGACCAGTGAAATCAGGATCTGCGGCTTTATCGGGCTCTCCATGGCGCGCACGCGACGGATGAGATCGACCGCCGGTACGTCCGGCAAGGCGCCATCGACGACGATGATGTCGGGCATGTCGGCGGCGCACATCTCCAGCGCGTCAAGGCCGCTGGCGGCCTCGATGACAACCATGTCGGAACCGCCCAGGATGCGTTTTGCAACCTTCCTGATGACGCTTGAATCGTCGACGAACATGCAGCGTTTCATTTCCGGGTCCTCTTTGCCGTCTGGCAATCCGGTAGCGTCGGGGCATCCAAACGCACCATAGGCCAATCTGGTAAAGAAGCCGAAAAGGCGTTAGGTAAAATTTTTGCAAAGATGGCGGCTGCCAGTTTTTATTCGCGAATGCTTCAATGCCGCCTAGGCAATTAAACGCATTTCATGTCGATGAGCCGGAATTACAGGTTTCGATGTGAAAATACTTTGACTTCTCGACTGCGCGATCAGGCTGCCGCAAACACGATTTCTTCCGGCGTCGCGTGGATCGATATCGTCATGCCGGCTTCGCGCGCCAGAAGCAGCGTGTAGTAGGGTTGCACGGAATGCGCGTCGATCGGTTCCTCCGGCTTGTGGCCGGAATGCAGTTCGAGGAATTTCGGCGGCACACGCAGCATCGGGCCAGCCGCCGCGAGTGCGAAGCGCGGCTCGGTCTCGAGGTTTTCCAGCGTCACGGAAAGTTTGCCGCCGCGCGGAATGGCGGCGTTGGCGACCAGGATCAGGTTGAGCAGCAGCTTGACCTTGTTCTTGGGCAGCAGCGCACGGGTCCCGTTCCAGGTCAGTTCCGGCTTTTCGTTCTTGAGGAAGGCGATGGCGACCGCTTCGGCATCGCCGGTATCGATCAGCATGCCGGCCGAGCCGGCGGCGCCGAAGGCGATGCGGGCGAACTGCAGGCGGGCCGAAGCGTTGCGGGCGCTCTGACGGATCAGCTTCATGGCATCTTCGTCGGCGCCGCCTTCATCGAGCAGTTCGAGCCCGTTGTTGATCGCGCCGACCGGCGAGATGATGTCGTGGCAGACCCGGCTGCACAAAAGCGCCGCTAGGTCGGGCGCGGAAAGGGTGAACAGATCGGCCATCGGCGAAAATCCCTGCAAAATCTTACAACTCATGGCCGAGCGATCGATCGTCGCCTGCCCACACGAATCACGCTCTCTCCTCGAGCTTTCTGAATACACAGCGCCCGTGCGTGCAGCAACAAATCCAAATTGTGGTTATGGCAAATGGCGTGTTCACGCAGGCTGCCGACCCCACTTAAGCGACCTCAAACAGCCTTTGAACCGCCATGTTCATGTGGGAGCTTAATGGTTGAAAAAGGATTACGGCATAGTTTGCCCGTAACAGTTACCCTTAACGGCCGGCTAAAAGAGCCGTACGGGGTGCGAGGCGTCGGCGAAGGTGCTCCCTGACGGAGATTGGAAGCATGTTTTCCCGATACTACGACCGGAGCTTTCTCCGCGTCTTCTCAATGGCGATCACGCTCCTGGGCGTTCTCGTCTTCTCAACTTCAGCCCTGCGGGCCCAGGAATACACCGCTCAGGAGATTGTCGATTCCGGTCACAAGTTTTTCGGCGCGACATCAGGCGGGCTCGCCACGGTCGTCGAGAAGATTTTTGCTTCCTACGGCCTGCCCAACGGCTATCTGCTGGGCGAAGAGGGCTCGGGCGCGCTGATCGGCGGGCTGACCTACGGCGAAGGCACGCTCTACACCAAGAATGCCGGCGATCACAAAGTGTTCTGGCAAGGCCCGTCGCTCGGCTGGGATTTCGGCGGCGAAGGGTCGCGGGTGATGATGCTGGTCTACAATCTCGACGATGTGGGCAGCCTCTATAACCGCTATGGCGGCGTCGCCGGTTCGGCTTATGTGGTGGCAGGCGTCGGCTTCAACGTGCTGAAGAACAACAATGTGGTTTTGGTGCCGATCCGTACCGGCGTCGGTGCCCGGCTCGGCGTCAATCTCGGTTATCTGAAGCTTACCGAGCGCGCCACGTGGAACCCGTTCTGAGCTAATTCCTTGGCTTTGTGCATATCGTTCTCCCAAAACCGGGGTTACTTTGGACGACGTGCGTTAAACCCGTCACGTTGCGGCAGACCCTTGCCGCAACGCTGGATTTCCGCCATGTCAACCTGGCGCAGTCAAAAGCGCTCGATGCGCTTTGGTTTTATCTTGTTGCAGTCGTTGTCCCAAAATCGGTTCCCACTTTTGGGCGACATGCATTAGTTTGATGGTTGCCGTCCACAACGGGTAGTCACTTGGTCCAATCGGTCCTGTTCTTCGTCCTAGGCTTTCTCTGCGCCGGCTTTCTGGCGCTTATGGTGGCTCCGGCCATATGGCGTCGTGCCGTCACCCTGACGCGCCGACGTATCGAAGCCTCGATCCCTCTGACGCAAACCGAGATCCAGGCGGACAAGGATCGCGTCCGCGCCGAGTACGCCATGTCGACACGTCGCCTGGAAATCAGCGTCAAGGCGTTGCGCGAGAAGGCGGCCGAACAACTCGTCGAGATCAGTCGCGGCCACGAGGCCCTGAAGGGGCTGGCGGTCGAGCGCATGGACAAGAACCATGCGCTGACCGAACTTGGCGCCAAGAACGAAGCGTTGCGTCAACGCGAGGGCGAGTTGCAGCAGCTTTCGGAGCGTCTCAAGGAAACCGAACGCAAGCTGGAAAAGCGCGCGCTCGAGCTGGAAAAGCTGGAGCGCATGTATGACGATGCCAGTTTCTCCTCCAGCAGCCGGCAGATCGAGCTTGTCGCGCGCGAATCCGAGATGCAGAAGCTTGCCAGTGACATTGCGCTGCTGCGCGGCCAGCGCAAGGAGGCGGACAGGCGCGGCCAGGAGATCGCGGCCGAAAGCAAGGCAGCGCGCGAAGCCCTGAAAACCGAGAAGAAAAAGACCGCCGAGCTCGACAAGAAGGTCGAACGGCTGCTGGCGACACTTGCCGACCGCGAGGACAAGCTAGACCGCCGCGAAAAGGAGCTGGCGCGCATGCGCGAAGAATCAAAAGCCGAAGACAGCGCACCGGCCTTGCGGCTGGTCGGCAAGGGCGGCGACGTCGCCAGGAGCGATGAGCTCGACAAGGCAATCGCCAAGCTCGACAGCGACCGTGAGCGGCTCGAGGCCAGGCTGACGGCACTGGCACGCGAGAACAAGCGGCTGAAGGCGGATCTCACCGCGCTGGCCGCGTCCAATCCCGCAGACGGCAGTTCCGCCTTGCGCGAGCAGATGAACGAGCTGGCGGCGGAGGTCGTCCATCTGACGGCCAAGCTCGAGGGGCCTGGTTCGCCGATCGCCAAGGCACTGGCAGTGCCGTCGGATGCACGCTCCGGCAACGGTGACCGCAGTCTTGCCGACCGCGTGCGGGCACTGCAGAAGGCTGACGCGTCAAGCTGATATCGGGCTGAAATCAGGTTTCTTTTGCCGAGAAATGATGCAGCGCGATGGCTGATGCGGCCGCGACGTTCAGGCTGTCTAAACCTTCCGACATGGTGATCCGCACGGTGTGCAAGCGCGCGAGCAGGCTGTCCGGCAAACCTTCGCCCTCAGTACCGAGATAGAGCGCCAGGCGTTCGCTGCGCTGCGCATCGCGTATGTCGGTCTGCCCGCGTGGCGTCAGTGCGAATTGTTCGAAGTCCCGCCGGGCGAGCATTGCCGTGAAGCCGGCGGCGTCGGTGAACGACGCGAAAGGGATCTTGAGCGCTGCGCCGACTGAAACGCGGATCGCCTTGCGGTAGAGCGGATCGCAGCATGTCGCATCCAGCAGTATCGCGTCGGCACCAAAGGCGGCGGCGTTGCGGAAGATCGAACCCATATTGTCATGATTGGCGATGCCGACGAGCACCACGATCAGCGCCCTGGCCGGCAAGGCATCCAGCAGGGCCTCGGCGGACTCCGGCGTCCCCTTGCGGCCGATGGCCAGAATGCCGCGATGCATGTGAAACCCGGCGATTGCGTCCATCACCGCGCTTGGGGCGACATAGACCGGAAGTGCGGCCGGCGCCTTGCGCAGGATGCCCTCGAGGCCGGCCAGCCGGTTCTCCAGAACCAGTACCGATTCGGCGCCAAAGCGCCCAGTCGAGAGCAGCAGGTCCAGGACCACCTTGCCTTCGGCGACGAAGCGGCCTTGCCGGCCGGCGAGATCGCGTTCGCGGATGTCGAGATAGGCAGCGACGCGCGGATCTTGCGGGTCGTCGATGCGAATGGGATCCATGCGTTCCTCGCGGCCATCGCATCGACCCGAAAATCCGGGCCGATCTCCCGGCGCTCACCGTTGGTTCGGAAAGCACGATGCGACAATTCGGGACGGTCAGCCAGCTCCATGCGCCCGGATGGGCGCATGTCGCTCTGAAATCGCCAGCGAGGGGGCTACAGGACGGTCAGGTTCCGGCACGGCGCAAACGGTGCGCCATCTGGGACAGGTCATCCTTGCCGCTGCCGAAAATGCCGTCCAGCATGACAAGCAGTTCGCGCACGGCGTCGGATTTGCAGGAATAGTAAATCATCTGCCGGTCACGGCGAGTGTCGACGAGGTCGAGCGCACGCAACTTGGCCAGATGCTGGGATAGTGCCGATTGACTGAGCATCACCTTCTCGGCGATGGCGCCGACCGACATTTCACCGTCGGCGAGGTAGCTCATGATCAACAGCCGTTTCTCATTGCCCATCAGCATGAGAAATTCGGCCGCAGATTCGGCGTTGACGATTAGCTTTGTCGAGACCATTGATGCCCCATGCTTCTTGTTCATCCCGACGCCATGGGGGCAATGGCGTCTGATTCCATAAACTCACTTGTGAACCGGCGCTGGCGATTCAGCGCCACCGCCAAAAGGTAGAGCATTTCATTAAAATCTCAAGTGTTGCTTTTGATCAAACATAATTAAGTCCAGTCGCCGGCGTCGACCGAGGCCCGGCCGCTCCTGGCCATCTCGACCAGAACGTGCCGCAATTCACGCGCTGCCGCCAGGGGTTGTGGGAAGAAAACCCGGCAAGTGTCGTCACCCGATACCAGATCCATGCCATCGGCATCGAATCCGGCAACGGTCCAGCCGTTGCCGGATGCTGTCGCGAAATGCCGTGCATACACGGCGAGCGCGTCGAGGTGATCGGCGTTCATGTGGTCGATGGCGGATTGTTCGCTCGCCGCCAGTTCCTCGACGATCGGCCCGCTGGTGAGCAAATCCGATTGATCGAGATGATAGGCCTTGCCGAAACCGCCGTTGAGGCTGGCGCGTTGCGGCTCGAGGCGAAAGATCGAAAAGTCGCCAAGACCGGCGTAAAGTTTCGCCTTGGGATTGCGGTTGAGGTAACGGCGCTCGGCGCGGGCGTGTTCGATTGATCCGCGCTCTAGCCGTACCGCCCGGCAGACCAGTGTCAGGCGCGGGTGTGCCAGCGGATCGCCTTTGCCGGGTTCGCCAAGCAACAGGGAGCAGCGCGGATCGGCAAGCAGGGCGCCGGTGTGCGCCGAGAGCATCGACACCAGGATCAGCGGCGCGCCATCGATGTCGGTCGCCACGCCGACCCTGCTGGCCAGCGGCGAGCCGGTTTGCGGTTCGATCACCGCCAGCGCGCCAAAACGCGCGTTGCGCAGAAGCGTCTTGGCCAGCCGGATCGCCTCGGCGTCGGTCTCGCGGATCACGTCCTTCTTCGGCTCGTCCAAGGCATCACCGCAATAAGTGGATTTTCTTTCTCCAATTATCTGTCGAACAAACCGGATTTGACAAGGTCGTCGATCTCGTTTTTCGAAAACCCGAAACGCGCCAGCACCGTCGATGGGGCGAGATCGCCGTTGGCCGGCTTGCTCGCCGGTGTCGGCTGCGAGCCGGAGAAACGCGGCGCTGGGGCAGGGCGCTCAAGTGCGCCCGCCGTCACGAAGGCGTTGCGCGCCCGATTGTGCGGGTGCTGCTTCGCCTCATACAGCGACAGGACAGGGGCGACGCAGGCATCGGTTTGGGCAAACAGTTGGTCCCAGTCGTCGCGTGATTTCTGCCGGACCCGATCGGCAATGGCCGCGCGCATCGGCGGCCACAGCGCCTTGTCATACTGGCCGAGTACAAAATGTTCATCGAGCGGCAGCAGTCTGGCGAATTCGGCGAAGAATTGCGGTTCGAGGCAGCCGATGGCGATATGGCGTCCGTCTGATGTCTCATAGGTGTCGTAGAAGGGGGCGCCGGAATCGAGCAGGTTCGCGCCGCGCTTTTCGCTCCACAACCCCGCCGCCATGAAGGCGTGCAGGGGCGCCGCCAGCATCGAGGCGCCTTCGACCATCGCGGCGTCGACGACCTCGCCCTTGCCGGTGCGCGAGCGTTGGAGCAGGGCGGCCAGCGTGCCGGCAACCAGCATCATGGCGCCACCGCCATAGTCGGCGACGAGGTTGAGCGGCGGGACAGGGCGGCCGTCGGCGTGGCCGATGGCGTGCAGCACGCCGCAATAGGCCAGGTAGGTGATGTCGTGGCCGGCGCGACCGGCGAGCGGGCCGTCCTGGCCGAAGCCGGTCATGCGGCCGTAGATCAGCGCGGGATTGCGCGCCAGCACCGCTTCCGGGCCGAGGCCAAGCCGTTCCATGACACCGGGGCGATACCCTTCGAGCAACATGTCCGCCTTCTCGGCAAGGCGCAGCACCAGATCGGCGCCTTCCCGGCGCTTCAGGTCGAGACGCAGGATGGCGCGGCCGTGGCGGTCGATGTTGTACTCGTCCGGCAGCGACGGGAGGGGCTGGCTCGTCCCCTTCCGCTCGATGCGCAGCACTTCGGCGCCCATCTCCGAAAGCATCAGGCCGGCCAGCGGGACGGGGCCGAGCCCGGCCATCTCGATCACCTTCAGCCCGGCAAGCGGGCCGGTCCTGCCGGGAGCGGACGGGCCGGTGCTCATATCCGTCTATTTCGGCGCCATGCGGATGGCGCCATCGAGACGGATGGTCTCGCCGTTCAGCATCTGGTTTTCGATGATGTGCAGGGCGAGCGCGGCATATTCGGATGGTTCGCCCAGGCGCGAGGGAAAGGGCACGGCGGCGCCCAGCGAATCCTGCACCTCTTGCGGCATGCCGGCCATCATCGGCGTCTTGAAGATGCCGGGCGCGATGGTGCAGACGCGGATGCCGGAACGGGCGAGGTCGCGCGCCACCGGCAGCGTCATGCCGACGACGCCGCCCTTGGAGGCCGCATAGGCAGCCTGGCCGATCTGGCCGTCATAGGCGGCAACCGAAGCGGTGTTGACGATGACGCCGCGCTCGCCGCCTTGCAGCGGCTCGAGCTTTGACGCGCGCTCGGCGACGAGGCGGATCATGTTGAACGTACCGATCAGATTGACCTCGATCACCTTGCGGTACTGATCGAGGGGATGGGGACCATCCTTGCCGATCGTCTTCACCCCAATGGCGATGCCAGCGCAATTGACCAGGATCCGCGGCTCGCCAAGCTTGTCGGCGACGTCGGCGAGTGCAGCGGTCCCACTGTCGGCGCTGCTGACGTCGCACTGGACGGCAATGCCGCCGATCTCGGCCGCGACCTTGGCCGCGCGATCGATGCCGACGTCGAAGATCGCGACGCGGGCGCCCTTGGCGGCCAGCGCGCGTGCCGTTGCCTCGCCGAGACCGGAGCCGCCGCCGGTAACGATCGCGATCTGGCCGTTCGGGTTCATGGCGTCATCCTTCAATCTCAGGAACAGTGGGACGGATCAGGCGCCAGATCGACGGGGAAGGTCAAGCCGTCACCTAGACGTGCTCGCCGACCCTGGCCTGGCTGGCATGGCAGACCTCGCCCGAGAGCCTGGCAACCGCGCCCGGCGCTATCTCGTGCGACAGCAGCCGGTCGAGATCGACAGGGCGAGGCATCGAAATCTGGCCGCGCGGGATCCGTTTGAAGCCGAGCGGCCCATAGTAGGGTTCGTCCCCGACCAGCATGACCGCGGGCGCACCGGTTTTGGCGGCGGCCTCCAGCGCGATTGCCACCAGCCGGCGGCCAATGCCGAGATTCTTGAAGGCCGGCCGCACCGCGAGCGGCCCGAGCATCAGCGCGCGACCGGCGCCGGCGGCGATGCGGGTCATGCGCACCGAGGCGACGACAATGTCGCCATCGACGGCGACAAAGGACAGCGAGCGTTCGTGCCCTCCGGCTTCGCGGATCTTGTAGGCGGCCAGCACAAAGCGGCCCGGCCCGAAGGCTTCGTCGTTGATGGCTTCGATCTGGAGGTCATGCGCCGGGGTTTCCGGCAGGTATTTCACGTCGGCAAGGCTCATGGTCTTTGCGTTCCGGTAAGGAGGAAAGGTTGCTGCAAACGGCAGCATTCGCCAGTCAGCGCTTCATCAAGCGCGGGCGCCCTTTCGTCGTCGGTCAAACCGGATCAAAGCAAAATCGAACATGCGGATTGTCCGCTAGCATCAATTTTCGGCCGCTGCAATCGGCCGTTTTTGTCCGTCGTTTCGGCCAAGTGACGGTCTGTTCAGCACCTGACGTCTTCGACAGGCCAATCTTGCGCCTAAATTACGCCAATAGGACGCAAGGAGATTTGCATGGGATTGCTGGTCGACGGCAGGTGGCAGGATCGCTGGTATGATACGGCGGATAACGGTGGCAGGTTCGTACGGGCGCAGTCACAATGGCGCGACTGGATCACCGTTGACGGGGCGCCGGTCGAAGGCCGAACGCGCGGCTTCAAGGCCGAGCCCGGCCGCTATCATCTCTACGTCTCGCTTGCCTGTCCGTGGGCGCACCGGACGTTGATCTTTCGTGCGCTGAAGAAGCTGGATGGCATCATATCGGTGTCGGTGGTGCATCATTTCATGGGCGCCAACGGCTGGACGTTTTTGGCTGAGGATGGCGCTACCGGCGATACGCTTTACGGCCTCGACTTCCTGCACCAGATCTATGCCAAGGCCGATCCCGCTTATTCGGGCCGGGTGACGGTGCCGGTGCTGTGGGACAAGAAGGAACAGACCATCGTCTCCAACGAATCTTCCGAGATCATCCGCATGCTGAATTCGGCTTTCGACCAATGGGGCGATGCCAGCCTCGACTTCTATCCGCAGGCGCTGCGCGGCGAGATCGACAAGATCAACGCGCTGGTCTATCCCGCCATCAACAACGGCGTCTATCGCGCCGGCTTCGCCACCACGCAGGCCGCCTATGAGGAAGCGTTCGGCGAATTGTTCGCGGCGTTGGATACGCTGGAGGAGCGGCTGTCAAAACAGCGCTATCTCGTCGGCAGCCGCATCACTGAGGCCGACTGGCGGCTGTTCACCACTTTGGTGCGCTTCGACCCGGTCTATGTCGGCCATTTCAAATGCAATCTGCGCCGCATCGCCGACTACCCGAACCTGTCCAATTATTTGCGCGATCTCTATCAGGTGCCTGGCGTGGCTGGGACCGTGAACCTGCATCACATCAAGGCACATTACTACGGCAGCCACGAGACGATCAATCCGACGCGGATCGTGCCTGTCGGGCCTAAACTGGACTATGGCGCTCGGCATGACCGGGCGCGGCTCAGCAGGGCGGCGGCCTGATCTACCAGTAGGGCGAGGGCTGCTCGCCGCCAAAAACCTCGGCGATCCGGCGCAGCGTCGCCGGCGTCGTTTTCTCGGGCAAGCGGTCGAGCGGGAAGAAGCCGGCTTCGGCGATCTCGTGGTCCGGGAGTTTTGGTGCCGTCTGGCCGAAGCGCTCGATCACGTAGAAGCCTACATGGTCACGCCGGCTGGCGCGGCGGTTGAAATGCATCGATTTGAACACCGGCGGGGCGGTCAGCGCGATGTTGCCTTCCTCGGCCAGTTCACGTGCCAGCGCCTCGGCAAGCGTCTCGCCGACTTCGACACCGCCGCCGGGAAGCTGCCAGCCCGGCACATAGGTGTGGCGGATGAGGAAGACGGAATTGGATGCCGTGTCGTGGATCAGGCCGCGCACTCCAAGCGTCATCGGCCGCCGCAGCACGAAATAGAGATGGAACAGCCTGGCCCTCAGACCCGCCCAGCCGGCTTGGCGGAAGGCATCTTCAGGCTTCACCATCAGGCGCGAAACCGTGGCTGGAAAGCCAAGCGCGGGTCGCCTATGAAGGAGAAATGTTCAGGCTCGCGCATATTTCCGATGTCCATCTGGGGCCGCTTCCCGATGTATCCTATCGCGATCTCGCCTCCAAGCGCGTGCTCGGCTACGTCAACTGGCAGCGCAACCGCCGCCGCCATATGCATGACGCCGTCATCGACACGATCGTCGCCGACATCAAGGCGAACACGCCTAATCACCTCGCCGTCACCGGCGACCTGGTCAATCTGGCGCTCGACGGCGAGATCGAGATGGCCAGGCACTGGCTGGAGACGCTGGGACCGCCGCATGATGTTTCGGTCGTTCCGGGCAACCACGACGCCTATGTGCCCGGCGCGTTCGATAAGGCCTGCCGATCCTGGGCAGCGTGGATGAGCGGTGACGGCGTCGACACGCCGGTCGACCGCAACGCGTTCCCCTATCTGCGCGTGCGCGGCAATGTCGCGCTGATCGGCGTCTCGACGGCACGCGCCACGGCGCCCTTCATGGCCAACGGCTTCTTCATGGAAGGCCAGGCGGAGCGGCTCGGCGAGCTGCTCGATGCCACGGCCCGGCAGGGGCTGTTTCGCGTCATCATGATCCACCATCCGCCGGTGCGCGGCGCGGTCCCTCAGCACAAGCGGCTGTTCGGCATTGCCCGCTTTCACAAGATCATGCGTCGCCATGGCGCCGAACTTGTCCTGCACGGCCATTCGCATCTGCCGTCGCTGTTCTTCATCGGCGGTCGAGGCGTCAGGATCCCAGCAGTCGGCGTTGCTGCCGCAGGCCAGGCACCGGGCGGCAACAACCCGGCGGCGCAGTATAATCTGTTCGACATCGACGGTGAAAAGGGCAATTGGCGGATCCGGCTGACGCGGCGCGGCCTGACCGGGCCGTCGATACCGCCATCCGACCTGCAAACGCTGGAGCTTGGCACGGAGGCCGGAGCCGCTATGGCCGCAAGCTGAGGCTCATGGCGACGATACGGTCCCAGAACAAGACGACCGACACCACAAGGCCGACCAGTGCGCCGGCGGCGACCAGGCCAAGCCCGGAGACAAAGGCCGACCAGCCCTTGCTGCGCGTCATCGCGCGCAGTGGCGGTTCGGCTTCCGGGACATCGGCGCGTTTCATGCCGGCGATAGCCGGCTCGACCCCACCTTCCATCATCCTCTGACGCTCGACGATGCGCTCGGCGACATAGCGCGTCACGGAATCGGCAACCGGCTTCATCTCAGTCGATTCGGCAAGCACCACCCGGCCGATGCGGGTGTCCTTGAGGAAGCGATAGGTGCGGCGGTCGCGTCCCATGGCAACATGGCTGACGGCGTCGATCCACAGGCGCGGCTGCAAGCCTGACGAGACGACAAAGTCGAAATTGTCCATGTCGGCCGGAACATCGGCAAAAACCGGCGCCAGCTCGGCGGCGAGCAGATCGAGGCGCATGCGATGCGCCTCGCGCATATCGACGACGACGTCGTCACGGTCGGCGAAGGCATTTTTCACATCACGGATGGCATCGGACAGTTTCTTCGACTGATCGATGGTCTTCTCGCCTGCTTCCTTCATCGGCGTCTGCCTCGCGGGTTTGGTTAACATGGCGTTAACACGGCCGCCGGCAAAATGCACTGGCGAGATGGACGGGATCGAGGCGCGCACGAAGGTTGTTGTGCGCGAAAAAAGGTCAGCTGGCCGCCGCGGCGAATTTCTGGCGATGCGGCCTGGCGCGGCGGTTGGTGTTGCGGCGAATGATCTCGGCCACGAGGTCGGGGGCTTCCTCGGCCAGCATATGGCCGGCCTCCAGCACATGGTGCACGTGAAAATGCGCCGGCAGATCATCCGCCTGGGTAAAGGGCAGCACCGCGTCGTCGGTTCCCCACGCCACCATCACCGGCATGTTCAGCCCGTCGAGACGATCGTGCGGGATGACGCCTTGGCGATCATCCATGGTCATTGCGGCCGCGATCTCGACGAGTTTTTCCAGCTGGCCGGGTCGCCGGCGCATTTCCCAGAGGCTGTCCATGGTGTGATCGAGCGGCCGGGCTGATGGCCCCGACATGGCGGCGAGGCAGGACCGGATCTCGGACCGATCCTGTGCACCGGCATAGCGGCGCAACAATGGTCCGTTGATCTCCGGGCCAATGCCGCCCGGCGCCAGAAGCGTCAGCGAGGCGATTTTGTCGGGCTCGGCCAACGCCATCAGCGTTGCCACCGCACCGCCCATAGAGTGGCCCACGAGATGAACGCGCCTCAGGCGACGCTCCGTGAGATCGGCGAGCACGGCCCTTGCCGCCACCTTGGCTGGACCTGCGGCGGGAAAATCGAGCGACAGCCCATGCCCCGGCAGATCATAGGCCAGCGTGTGCGTGGCAGGCGCCATCGAGGAAATCACCTCGCGCCAGATATCGTGGCAACCACCGAAACCATGCATCAGGACAATGGCCTTCGAGCCAACGCCCTGTTCGGCGGCAAAAAGCGATGCGGTCATGAAAACTGTTTTTTGTTATTGCAAGAATGCGCGACACCAAGTGTGGCTGAATTGCGCCTAGTGTACAGCGATGGCCAGTAAAATTTTCGCGATTTGTACGGTTCCGGACAGACCTCGGCGACCAGCCGGCAGTGGCGATCGGAGCACGGGAAATCCACTGGAACGTGGCCCCCGTTCCGCGGATGTCGATTGGTGTCAGCTTGGGTTGCCGAGCCCGGCTGCGCGCAGCGCCTGGACCAGCCGGTCGGTCAGGTCAGCCGGATATTTCCGCTCGACAAAGGTCGCGCGCGGATCGGCGGCAAATTTAGGGAACTCGGTGTTCAGTTGGTTCAACAACGCGCTCACCAGATGATCCTGTCCGGCGGCCTTGGCGCCGATCAGCCGCGCCGCCAGATAGTGCGATTTCGTTGCCGTCGTTCTCAATGCCATGCTGGCCGCGATGGCTTTGTTCATGTCGCCGAGCATGAACTCACCAACGAACACCCCGTAGTCCCACCATGTCGAGTGCCCGCTGAAGGTCTCCGCCGCATGGTCAAGGATCGGCGTTCCCTCCGCATATCGGCCGGCGAAGATCAGCCCGTAGCCGTAGGCGGCGGCCATACCGAGGTCGTAGGGATTGAGTTCGTAGGCCTTGCGCATCCAGCGGATCGCTTCGTCCGTATTGCCGAGGCGCGAACTGACATAGCCGTAGGAGCGATGCGCATAAGGGCTGGTCGGCCCCATCTGCACGCCGCGATGGGCAAACTCCACGGCCTTTTCGATCGTCGCATTGGGCGGATAGGCATAATGATCGGAGACCGCTTCCAGATGCAGGGAGGCAAGTTCCGAATAGACGAGCGAGGATTTCGTGCCGCCATTGGCCAGCTTCTCGAGGCAGCGATAGGCGGCCTCATGGGTCCTGGCGTTCTGGTCGAGATAGTATTTGTCGTTGAGCAGCAGGCATTGCGTCAGACCGTTTGGCGCACCGGTCTGCTCGATATAATTGTAGATCGTGCCCGAGGCGGGAAGAGCCGAACTCAGCATGTCGGCGATACGGTCTTCGACCGCGGCAGGTGCGCTGTCGGCAGGGGTGAGATTGCGCGAAAGAAGCACCCTTCCGGACGCCATGCTTTGCAGTTCGATCGAGATGTCGCCCGCGTTCGGTCCAGGCAGGATGTCGAATATGAAGCTGGTGGCGTCGTCGGCCGGATCGGTGACGGTGTCACGGCCGATGAAGTCGATCGTATCGAAACCGCTCAGTCCGGCACGCAGCGACGCGGCGACACGGCTGGCGTCGGTGCCTTCCGCCTTGAGGCCGATATAGACTTGCGGCAGGTCGTCAGCCATTGCCGATGACGCGATGCTTCCGGTTGCGCCGGCGGTCTCGAGCGTTGCCGACATGTCGCCGCCAGCCAGCAAGGCACTGCTGCCCTGACGAAGGATCAGTACGCCCAGCATGGCGATGACCACGGCAATCGCCATCCAGAAGAAGCGGAGATGGCGCACCACCGAGGGCGCGGGCGAAGGCGACACGGAAACCAGCGACACCGCATCCGGCGCACTGGCGTCCTTGGGCCGCTCGGCTGACTCAGCGCCGTCCAGCTTGAGATCCGGCAACCTTATGGCGTTCAATTCATAGGCGGGAACATAGCCGCCGCGTGGAATGGCGATGCGGACAGGCTCGGCAACGCCCTCATTGGCAAAATAGTGCTGCAGAAGCTCGCGCAGCCTGCCTGCCTGCACCCGCACCACGGCATCGGTGGACGGATCGAAATCGCCGTCCTTGCCAAAAACATCCATGGCGATGGAGAAGCCCTTGAGCCTGTCGGCTTCGCCGGCTTGTTCACGTTCGACAAGATAACGAAGCAGCTTGCGCGCACGTTCGGATCGTCCGAACGTTTGGCTGGCAAGCAGTCGCTCCAGTGTCTCGCGCACTGCGGGGGCGGCAGGCGTGGCATGCTGCAAGTGTCGATCCTCTCGAAGTCGGCACAGGTTGAGGCGCGATCATATAGGTCCCGCACCGCCACACAAGTATACTCCCATTATGCGATCACGTACCCCACCGGATAATTCCGCGGTGGTTAATGGCCCGAAAGATCGGAACCGATCACCAGGTTGGGACGGTCCCGATCTTTGTTCCGTTCGTGCGTCAGCCGGTTTTCTTGCCAACGATACGGTTGGCGGCGGACATCACCGCTTCCAGCGAGGCGGCGACGATGTTGGTGTTGATGCCGGCGCCGAACAGCTTGCCGCCGGGATATTCCATCTCGACATAGGAAATGGCCGAGGCGTTCGAGCCACGCTGCAACGAGTGCTCGGAATAGTCGAGCACCGACATCTCGACGCCGAGATGGCGCGACAGCGCATCGACGAAGCCGTCGATAGGACCGGTGCCTGTGCCGGAGATCGTCACTTCCTTGCCATTGTCCAGGATGACCGCCTCGACGACGCGCCGGCCCTTGATTTCGGTGCTGGGATAGGTGTGGTGATCGAGGAATTTCAGCCGCGCGGCCGGCTGATCGACATAGGTCTCGAGAAAGCGCTCGTAGATGCGCCTGGCCGGCACTTCCTTGCCCTCGGCGTCGGTGATCGCCTGGATTTCCTGGCTGAATTCGATCTGCAGATTGCGCGGCAGATTGAGGCCGTAATCGGCCTGCAGCACATAGGCGATGCCGCCCTTGCCGGACTGCGAGTTGATGCGGATGATGGCTTCATAGCTGCGGCCGACATCAGCCGGATCGATCGGCAGATAGGGCACTTCCCACAGGCTCGTATTGGCCTTCTTCAGCGCCTTCATGCCCTTGTTGATGGCATCCTGGTGCGAGCCGGAGAAGGCGGTGTAGACGAGTTCGCCGACATAGGGGTGGCGCTCGGGGATCTTCAACTGGTTCGAATATTCGTAGACGTCCTTCATCCGGTTGATGTCGGAGCAGTCGATCAGGGGATCGACACCTTGCGTGTACATGTTGAGCGCCAGCGTGACGATGTCGACATTGCCGGTGCGCTCGCCATTGCCGAACAGCGTGCCTTCGACACGGTCGGCGCCGGCCATCAGCCCGAGTTCGGTGGTGGCGATGCCGGTGCCGCGGTCATTGTGCGGGTGCAGCGAGACCAGCAGGTTCTCCCGGTTGTCGAGATTGCGGCACATCCATTCGATGCGGTCGGCATAGATGTTGGGTGTCGACATCTCGACCGTCGACGGCAGGTTGACGATCAGCTTGTTGTCTGGCGTCGGCCTGACGATCTCGGCGACGGCGTTGCAGATCTCCAGCGCCACTTCGAGTTCGGTGCCGGTAAAGCTTTCCGGCGAATATTCGAAGCGAAAGCCGCCTCCGGCCTTGGCCGCCATGTCGGTGATCATCTTGGCCGCGTCGGTGGCGATGCGCTTGATGCCGCCGACGTCCTTTTCGAAGACGACGCGGCGCTGCAATTCGCTGGTCGAATTGTAGAAATGCACGATCGGGTTGGTGGCGCCCTTGAGCGCCTCGAAGGTGCGGGTGATCAGTTCGGGCCGGCACTGCACCAGCACCTGCAGCGAGACGTCGGCGGGTACGTTGCCTTGCTCGATGCACCAGCGGGCAAAGTCGAAATCGGTCTGCGAGGCCGACGGGAAGCCGATCTCGATCTCCTTGAAGCCCATGTCGAGCAGCAGGCCGAACATGCGCGCCTTGCGCTCGTGACCCATCGGATCGATCAGCGCCTGGTTGCCGTCGCGCAGGTCGACCGAGCACCAGATCGGCGCCTTGTCGATGACCTTCGAGGGCCAGGTGCGGTCGGCGAGGCCGACGGTCGGATAGGGCTGATATTTGCGGGCTGCGTCGGACATACCCTTGTTCTGGATGCTTCTTTCCGCACCCTTGCCGGCTACCGCGGCATCGGAACGGATCTCTTCTCGTGCGTTCATCGTCTTTTCTCCCGGCGGCTCATGGATCCACCTCAGATGGATTGATGGCGAGCGGCGCCTTTACCAGAATTTCGTTCGCTTGATGTGATTGCCAAGGAGCATGCGCTTGCGCGGCGGTTCGACCGCCGGGCGCTCCTTCAGCGAACCCGGCGATCGCCGATAAGGCCGAGAAGAAGCAGGGTCGAAGCCAGCGCGCGCACGGTCTCGCCGGAAAAACCGGTCGGACGGGAAGCGTTGGTGGCGCGCGTGTTCATGGCTGATCTCATATAGGAGCGGCTTGTGGGAGGCAAGTGGGGCCGCATTGCTAGTAGGGCTGACGACAGCCAGTTCGGCGATGTCGGCAGCTTTTGTGCCGGCAGCTTTTCACGATAGGAATTTTTTCTTGACTCCGTGCCCTCAGCTATGGTACATATTTGTCCATGGTGCTGATTTGCGCCAGTGACCCGCCGCGCAGGCGGGTTTTTCGTTTGATGCTCAGTCGGCCAATCGCCGCCGAAGGCTGCGACGGAACCCATTAACCCGAGTTCGTAGCCCTGGCATGGCGGGGCGGAATCTCTAACGCGCATGCTCTTCCCCAGGCGCGGCAAATGCGCCAGACTTGGGCGCCGACGGGTTTGCGATGTCCTGTCGCCGGGAGGGGGTCATCCATGAATTTCGTGTTCTTCTCGCCGCATTTTCCCGCAAATGGCGCGGATTTCTGCGACCGTTTGAAGAAGGCCGGAGCCAGGGTGCTCGGCATCGGCGACGCACCCTATGACGCACTCGACGCCAAGCTGAAGGCGGCGCTTTCGGAATATTACCGCGTCGCCGACATGGAAGACTACGATCCGGTATTCCGGGCGATGGGGCATTTCATCCACAAATGGGGCCGCATCGACCGCTTTGAATCGCTCAATGAGCACTGGCTGGAGCTGGAAGCCAACATCCGCACCGACTTCAACATCTACGGCACCAAGCTTGATTTCGTGAAGAATCTGAAGCGCAAGAGCCGCATGCGCGCCTTCTTCCGCAA
Organism: Mesorhizobium sp. M0496; assembly: GCF_040321205.1. NCBI lineage: Bacteria > Pseudomonadati > Pseudomonadota > Alphaproteobacteria > Hyphomicrobiales > Phyllobacteriaceae > Mesorhizobium > Mesorhizobium sp. M0496. Next base: position 147,362 of record NZ_JAMYRC010000002.1, read on the forward strand.
GAGCGGTGTCGACACCATCGCGCAGCGCAAATGCTCCGACCGTGCTGGGGCCATGACCTTCATCCGCCGCGTCGGCTATCCCGTGGTGGTCAAGCCCGACAGCGGCTCGGGCGCCTCGAACACCTTCAAGATTTCCAACGCCAAGGAGCTCGACCAATTCTTCAGGGACAAGCCCGAGGACGTGACCTTCGTCATGGAGCAGTTCATCGAGGGGCTGGTGGTGACCTTCGACGGATTGGTCAACCGTGACGGCGAGGTGGTGCTGGCGGCCAGCCACCGCTACGACCAGAGCGTCATGGAGGTGGTCAACAAGGATCGCCACATGAGCTATACCTGCTTTCCCAGGATCAGTCCGGCGGTCGAGGAGGCCGGCCGCAAGATCCTGAAGGCATTCGACGTGCGCGAGCGCTTCTTTCACATCGAGTTGTTCGAGACCAAGGACAACCGGGTCATCGCGCTGGAGGTCAACATGCGCCCGCCCGGCGCCTGGATGACCGATGCCATCAACTATACCTTCGACATCGACGTCTATGCGGCATGGGCCGACATGGTGGTCAGGGATGCCGCCGGCGGGCCCTATGAGGGCAAGTATTTCACCGCCTACGCCAGCCGCAAGCGACGCCTCAGCTATTTGCACAGCCATGAGGACGTGTTAGCCGCCCATGGCGACAAGATCGTCCACCATCAGGCCATCGAAGAGGTTTTCAGCCGCGCCATGGGAAATTACGCCTACCAGATGCGCTCGAAGGACGAAGCGGCGCTGCGCGAGGCGGTCGCCTACATCCACGCGGAAAAGGTGTGAGGCGATGGACATCTCCTATCACAAGAGTTTCTCGGACAAGCTCGGCCGCGACATGGAATACAAGCGCTACGGCCACGCCGGCCGGCCGGTGGTGGTGTTTCCGACCTCGCAGGGGCGCTTCTACCAGTTTGAGGATTCCGGCGGCGTAGGCGCACTGGCCGAATTCATCGACACCGGCCGCATCCAGCTGTTCACGGTCGACGGCGTCGATTCGGAATCCTTCTTCGACAAGCATGCGGACGCCGCGCACCGCATCGCCCGCCACGAGGCCTATTTCCGCTATGTGCGCGAGGAGGCGCTGCCGGAATTCCTGTCGGCAGCCGAGCAAGCCAATGGTGGGCGCAAGCTGAAACCGTTGTTCTCGGGCTGCTCGATGGGCGGCTACCACTCGTCGAACTTCGTCTTCCGCTTTCCTGAACTCGCCAGCGGCGTTATCGCGCTGTCGGGCGTCTATTCGGCCGGCGACTTTTTCGGCAAGGCGCTTGAAGGCGACATCTTCTACAATTCGCCGCTCGACTATCTGCCAGGCATCGTCGATCCGAAACTGCTTGCCCGCCTGAAGGCGCTGCGGCTGATCTTCTGCTGCGGACAGGGCGCCTGGGAGGAGCGGATGCTGGTCGAAACACGCAAGCTGGAACAGATCCTGCGTGACAAATCCATTCCCGCCTGGGTCGATTATTGGGGCGGCGACGTCAGCCACGACTGGCCGTGGTGGCACAAGCAACTGGTCTATTTCTTCGGCCGCTGGCTGGATGAGGACCTGATGCACAGGCTGGACTGAGGTGCGTCGATATTCAGCCGGCCTGCGAACGACGGCCTGACCTGACTCTCAACACACGCACGTCCGCATTGCCGTCACGGGCAACGGCTTAAATGGCGAGGGCCACATGACCTTCACGCTGGACGGCGATCGCATAGCGAGCCTGGTCATAGCCTGACTACCCTTCCTGGCATGCCGGCAAGGGTGCTGCCTCGTGTTCCGACGCCGATCCGCGACGCAGGCCAAGGAAGACGACGATGGCGGTCATGACGGTGATTGCCGCCAGCACGATCAACAGCCTGTCGAACGCCGTCTCGTAAGCCTGGATCAGGATGGTGGCGCTGGCCATCGGCAGATATTGCGCTGTTGCGCCGACATTGCCCGTCACCAGCAACTGCGCTGCTGCCGCCGCATCCACAGGAGAAGCCATTCCCTGCGCGGTGAGCTGCGCGGCATTGAAACCCGACAGGGTCGCCATGACGATCGCCAGCGCCACGCCCTCGCAGGCGACGCGGGTGGTGTTGAAGATGCCGACCGCCATGCCGGCGCGCTCCCGCGGCACGACGCTGACGGCAAGCCCGTCCATCAACCCCCAGGGTAGAGCGATGCCGACGCCGATCAGCATCAGCGGTGCCACCAGCGCGCTGTCGACCGGCACGACGCGGCTCAGCCAGACAAGGCCGGCGGCGGCGACGAGCAGGCCGACGCCGCAGATCGTGGCCGGAGCAACCCAGCGCGCCAGTTGGCCAGCTAGCATCGGCAGGATCAGCAACGGGGCCGAGAGGCAGATCATCAATTGCCCCGCCTTGATCTCGCTCATCCCTTCGATGCCGATGAAGCGGATCGGCAACAGCACGAGCAGGACCACAAAGGCATAGGCGGGTGCCGCCGCCAGGAACTGGACGCCGACGAAGCGCGGATAGGCAAACAGCGTGAGATCCAGCATCGGCCGGTGCACGCGTCGCTCAACGACGACGAAGGCGACAAAGAAGATGGCGGAAGCGGCGAGAAGCGTGATGACGAGGGGATTGCTCCAACCGCTCTGTGGGGCCTGGAGCACGCCATAGGTCAGCGACGCCAGCGCGATCGTGAAGGTGCCGGCTCCCGCCCAGTCGACGCCTGTCGCATCCGGGTCGCGCGATTCCCTGATGGTACGCAGGCCGAGCATTGCGGCGGCAATCGCGAGTGCCGCAACCAGAAGAAAGATCGACCGCCAGCCGAATGCATCGATGAGCAGGCCGGAGGCGATCGGGCCGAAGGCGAGGCCGATGCCGAAACTGGTGCCGAGGAAACTGAAGGCACGCAGCCGCAAATGTCCTTCGAATTCCTGGGCGAGCGCGGACGCACCGCCGGCAAAGGCGGCGGCGCTGCCGATCCCTTGCACGGCTCTCAGCACATCCAGCCAGACGATGTCAGGTGCGAACATCGAGCCCAGCGTGGCAAGGACATAGAGGCCGAGGCCAGCAAGGAAGATCCGCTTGCGGCCAAGGTTGTCGGCCAGCGCGCCTGCCGCCATCAGGCTGGCGCCGAAGGCCAGCATGAAGGCATTGGTCACCCAGTTGAGCTCGATCGGGCTGCCGCCGAGATCGGCCGCGATGCGGGACAGGGCAACCGCCGGTCCGGTGAAGGTCAAAGGCATCGTCATCGCGGCAAGGCATACCGACAAGAGCACGAGCCATCTCTCGGCCGGGCCGGTTCTGGTCTTCAAAGTCATGGGTTTTCCTATCTGAAGCAGGATCTGTCGGCAGGTCGCGCGGTCGCGGCGCCGGTCACCGACAAGATAGGTCGACGACATTTCCGGCGAAATAGTATTAGATCTCCAGTCATACCGGAATGAAACGCTCGAATGGAATGGTGCAATGGATCGTCTCAGCGGCCTGATGGCCTTCGCACGCACGGCTGAGCTTGGCAGTTTCGTCGCCGCCGGCCAGGCGCTCGGCATTTCTGCTTCCGCCGTCGGCAAGAGCGTCGCAAGGCTCGAACAGGAGCTTGGTGTCCGGCTCCTGCAACGCAGCACGCGGCGCATCGGTTTGACGGAAGAGGGCAGGCTGTTCAACGAGCGGGTGCGGCGCATTCTCGACGACATCGACGACGCCGAGGCGATGCTGTCGCGGACACGGGAGACGCCGCGTGGGCGGCTGCGCGTCTCGACCCCGATCGTCACCTATCATCTGTTGTTGCCGGTGCTGTCGGAGTTCATGGCCCGCTATCCCGAGATCGAACTCGACATCGATTTCAACGATCGGATCGTCGACGTGATCGACGAGGGCATCGATGTCGCGATCCGCAGCGGCGAGTTGCCGGATTCACGGCTGGTATCGAGATCCGTTGCGCCCTTCCGCATGCTGCTGTGTGCGGCGCCCTCCTACCTCGACCGCCATGGCACACCCGGCGAGCCGGCGGATCTCATCAGGCATTTCGGCATAAACTTCCGCTTCCTCAACAGCGGCAGGCTGCTGGAGTGGCCATTCATTACAGGAAGCGCTGAACCGCAGATACGCTCGATGCTGACCTGCAACAACATGGAGGCGTTGAAAGGCGCCACACTCGCAGGCCTCGGCATCGCCTGCATGCCGGATTTCCTGGTGCGCGAGGCGCTGCACGAAGACAGGCTGCGCACCGTCCTCGATGATCATGTCGATGGCCGTGGCCAGTTCAGGATGCTGTGGCCCTCCAATCGCCATTTGTCGCCGAAGGTGCGCGTCTTCGTCGATTTCCTTCCCGAGCGCCTTGCAGCGGCGCCAAGCGGTTCGTCGGAGAAAATATGACTTTTATTATCATGTTTCTATGGAAATGCCGAAGCGGCTGTGGCATGCCGCTGATCGCGAGGACGCCGCGCGGCGACTTGCGCCAAACGGTTTCGAAGGACTTGAGTGATGGACCAACTGAGCGCGCAGACCCATATCAGCGATGAGGCAACCAGGTCGGCGATAGAGCGGCTGCGCGCCGAACACGGCGAATTCGAGATCGAAACCGGCGTTGCCGATCGGTGGGAGCTTCGCCTGCATTACGGCTCGTTGAGCGCCACGCTCGAGGATGACGGCATGCTGATCCGGGTCGCGGCGACAGACGAGACTTGCCTGTCCTACATGAAGATGACGGTTGCCGGCCATGTTGCCGAACATCTTGGCACGGCCAGCGGACTGCGCTGGCAAGGCGACGGCAGCGATGCCGGCACGCCGGTTTTCTTCCGCGAGATCACGGTAATGGCATCGACGCGGATCTCGGCGCATATGCAGCGCCTGCGCTTCGCCGGCAGGGATCTCGGCCGGTTTACCCATGGCGGCCTGCATATGCGGCTGCTATTGCCGCCAGCTGGGCGGCGGCCGGTCTGGCCGACGATGGGTGCCGACGGCCTGATTGTCTGGCCCTCGGGCGACGATGCTCTAACCGTGCGAGTCTACACGATCCGGGCGGTGGATGCCGCAAGCGGCTGGCTCGACGTCGATTTCGTGCTGCACCCCGGCCAGGACACGCCCGCCGCCACCTTCGCGCAAAACGCAGAGCCGGGAGACGTCATCGGCATGATCGGACCCGGCGGCGGCGACGCCCCGGTGGCGCATACCCTGCTTCTGCTCGGCGACGACACCGCACTGCCCGCCATTGGCAGGATCCTCGAGCATCTGCCGCCGTCAACCCGCGCCGAGGCACTCATCGAGGTCGATGGTCCGGATGACCGGATCGCGCTGGCGCAAGGGGACAATATCGATATCACCTGGCTTTACCGGCACGGCCGCGAGGCCGGCACCGCCGACCTGTTGCCGGCCGCCTTGCTGGAGCGCAGTCATATGGCGCTTGCCGACGGCCTGTACGTCTGGGCCGGATGCGAATTCGGCGATTTCCGGGAGATACGCAAGATCGTTCGCAAGCAATGGAGCCTGTCGCGCGACCGGCATCTGGTCACCGCCTACTGGCGCCGGGACGCGCAGGGCGAGGGCGGCGAGTACTAGTCGCCACCCTCCTGGAACGGCGTTCCATCAGAAGCGGTAACGCAGGCTGGCAAACAACGAGCGGCCCTCGTCGCGGTAACAATAGCCGGCGGAGCAGATGGTCTTCTGGTTGTCGAACAGGTTCTTGGCGTTGACCTGCAGCTTGACGCCTTCCAGCTTCGGATTGCGGTAGCCGAAATCATAGGAAAGCGAGGCGTCGACGAAGGCGCGGGCGCTGTTCTTGAACGTGTTGGTGTCGTCGCCATAGCTCGAACCGGCGACGCGCACGCCCGTGCCCAGCCCCAGCCCTTCCAGCGTGCCGTTCTCGAACTGATAGTGGCCCCATAGCGACAGGATGTGGTTCGGCGTCGCTGATAGCTCCTTGCCATCGGTTCCTTCGGCGCCCTGCTCGATCCTGACGCGAAGATACGTATAGGAGGCGATGAAGCTGAAGCCGTTGTCGAGCGAGGCATTGGCTTCCAGTTCAACGCCACGCGAATTCAGGTCGAGCTGGCGCTGCTTGTTGATGCCGGTCGAGGCGTCGAAGACGACACCGTCCTTCTGGTCGATGTCGAACAGCGCGGCGCTGACGGTCGCATTGTAGTTCGGGATCTCGTATTTGACGCCGATCTCCTTCTGCGTGGCGATGGTCGGGCGGGCGACGCGGCCGACGGGGCTGGTAACGTCGTCATAGACGAAGCCGATGTTGGGCGAGAACGAGGTCGAATAATTGACATAGGGCGTGATGCCCCACTCGGTCTGGTAGGACAGGCCGAGACGGCCGGAAAAGGCGCTGTCCTTCTGCTTCGAGGTGCTGAAGTCGGCGGCGGTGGAGGTGGTGTCGACCCAGTCGTAGCGGCCGCTGGTGAACAGGGTGAAGTCGTTCCACTCCATCTGGTCGTGCAGGTAGACGCCGAGCTGGTTCATCTCCTGGCCGCCGGAGTGGGGAACCGGCATCGCCTTGATGTCGTCGACCGAGACATAGGACAGACCGCTGCCGGCATCGTAGTCCGACCAGGCATAGTCGATGCCGCCGACGGCGATGTGCCTGACCGCGCCGGTGTCGAACTCAAACTGCGCCATGTTGTCGACAACGAAGTTCTTCATGGTTTCGGTGTAGTGGCCCCAGTAGCGCTTCAGGTCGGCGCCGTCCGGATAGTGGCCGCTGTACTCGATGTCGCTGTCGACGGCGTTGTAGCGCAGGTTCTGGCGCACCGTCAGCACATCGTTGAAGCGATGCTCGAACTCGTAGCCGATGCGGCCCTGGGTCTGGTCGAAATCGTTCCAGGCCGGATCGCCCTCATAGACGTCGGACAGCACGCCATAGCCTGAATTGTAGAAGGCGGCCGTGCCACCGGTGACCGATTTCGAATATTCGCCAAGAATGGTGAGCTTGGTGTCCTCGTCCGGCTTGAAAGTGACGGCCGGCGCCAGATAGATCTTGTCGTCGGGATAGCCCGACAATTCGGTATCGCTTTTGCGGCCGAGGCTGGTGAAGCGATAGAGGATTGTGCCGTCTTCGTTCACGGGCCCGGAGGCGTCAAGGGCTGCCTGAAACCGGTTGTGCTCGCCGGCGAGCAGTTCGATCTCTCGATAGGGCTCATCCTTGGGGCGCTTAGTGACGACGTTGACGATGCCGCCGGGACCGCTGACGCCGTAGAGCGACGATGCCGGGCCTTTCAGGATGGTGACACCCTCGATGCCGTAGGGCTCTGTCCTGAACCAGGCCGAGGGGCCGTTGTACTGGCGCAGCCCATCGCGGAACATGCCGTTGTAGAAGGCCTGGAAGCCGCGCAGGAAAAACGCGTCGTAGCGGGTGTCGAAGCCGAAGCTGTTGGGATTGGCGCTGGCCGTGTAGCCGAGCGTTTCGTTCAGCGTGCGCGGCTTCTGGTCCTCAATCTGCTTCTGCGTCACCACCGAAATGGCCTGCGGAATCCTGGCCAGCGGCGTGTCGGTCTTGGTGCCGATGCGATCCTTCTTGGCGACATAGCCATCCTGCTTCAGGATTTCGTTGCTCTGCGCGGTGACCTCGATGTTGCCGAGCATGCTGGACGTTTCGCTGTCCTGCGCATGTGCAGCGCCGGACTGGCCAAGCATTGCCGCACTGCCCAGCAGTGAGATCCCCAGGCGCCATGTCGTCAGCCTTGTTCGCATCAACTCGTCTCCACCGTCTCACGCTTGATTGCGTCCCCGCGTTCTCAAATATGAGTATGTTAGTCAAGTATTTTTTCCCCGCAACGGCCCAAGCTGGCATGGGCCGTTGCAGAGCGGCATCGCTGATAGATTCGACTGAACGATTTTGAGCTTCTGGGGCGGCGGCCTTGCCTGCCTGACGCTTCTCGCCACCAGCCGCGCCACGCTCGGGCCGACCAGCAGCACGATCAGGAATCGTGCCGATTGCAGCGCCATGACGAAGGAGATGTCGACGTTCTGCGCGGCGGCGGCGATGATGGCGATGCTGTCCATGCCACCGGGGCTGGTCGCCAGATAGGCGGTCAGCGGATCGATGCCCAAGAGATGGCTGATCATGAAGGCAAGGCCGCCGCAAAAGGCGATCAGCGCCACTATCGACGCGATGATCTGCGGCAGAGCGCGCGTCGCATGGCGCAGGATCGGCCTGGTGAAATTCAGGCCGATCGACCAACCGACCATCGCGTAACTCACAGCGAGCAGCCATGGCGGCAATTGCATCTCCACGCCCAAGCCGAGATGGACGACAGTGCCGAAGACGAAGGTGCCGAGGAAGAAGGGCGAGGGCAGCCGGCAAAGCTTTCCCGACAGGCCGCCGACAAGCGCGATGCCGATGGTGGCGGCGAAGGCTTGGGCATCGATCGGCGGAAACCAGATGATGGCGGGGATTTCGATGCCCGATGTGTCGACCCACATCTTGGCAACGAGTGCAGCCGTCATCGAGACGAAGATGACGCGCAGATATTGCATGAAGGCGACGAGACGCTGGTCGGCGCCGAAGGCACCGGCCATCAGCACCATGGCGGTGGCCGCACCCGGCGACGAACCCCAGACGGCTGTAGTGCCTGGCAAGATGCGCCAGCGGCTGATCAGCCAGCCGAGCAGGCTGGAGGCGGTGACGGTGGCCACCACGACGCCGAGAAACAGCGGCCATTCCCGGTAGAAGACCGGAAAGATATCGGCCGAGATCGACGCTGCGACAAGGCAGCCGACGATCGCCTGGGCGGCGCCGAACGCAAGACGCGGCACGCGCACCGTGGCGTCATTGGTGCCGGCGACGATGGCCGCCAGCATCGGCCCGATCAGCAGCGCCGCCGGCAGGGCGGCGAGTTCCAGCGCACCGGCGAACAGCAGGGAAACGATCAGCAGAGCCAGCCATTGCCAGAGCTTGCGCATCCGCGCCATGCGCTCGAGTGTGGGCAGGTCCGGGGATGGCTGCTCGGCCGAGGAATCCATGTTTTGGTCTTAGACGCGAACCGGGACGATGCGAACCCCGCTACGCCGAAAAAGGAAGCTGTGTGATGCGTGGTCTCTCAGTTAGCGAGAGGTATGCTGGTCAAATCTTCCGGGTAGGACCGTGGTCGCGGACGACCATAGTCCGTCCTCAGCAAACGTCTTCCACTGGGTGTCGAGTGATCGTTTCACGCGTTGGCGCCGAACAGTTGCTCGACCTCTCCGTCGCCCATGCGATCGAAATCGTCGGGGACGGAAAACTGGCCGGCCATAAAACCGATCCGTCGCGCCTGCGCCGATGCAGGCTGGTCGATCGGCACGACTTTGACCAATGGTTTGCCCGCCCTGGCGATGATGAACGGCTCACCTTTGGCGGCCTGGTCAACGAGACGTGAAAGATTGGCCTTGGCATTGTGAATGTTCACGGTCTGCATCGCAGTTCGCTCCGTTGGCATCGCGCCGTCTGTCCGGTCAGCCCGTCTTGGTGTCGGCCAGGCCGAAGCCGCCAACGGGGTGGGTCTCGACCTGGAATTCAAAACCGGCGATGAACGGTCGCGCCTTGGCGATCGTCGCCTGGACTTCCGGAAGCTGCAGCGACGCCTTGTGGCTCTCGGCGTCGATCCACACTTCGGTCACCCAGATCGCATCGGCATCCGCGGGGTCACGGGCGATGATGTAGTTCAGGCAACCCGGCAGGGCGCCGGTGCTGGCACGCAGGAGGTCGATGACCGCGTCGCGCTGGCCGCGTGCCGCCCGCATCTTGCCGATCAGTCCGTACATTCCGTTGTCTCCCTTTGAGGTTTTCGACAAGAACATGCAGATCGCCAGTATGCCGATAGCCGCTCAAGGCATCAACTGGCCGCCATTCACCTCGATCACCTGGCCGGTGATGTAGCCGCTCAAAAGATCGGAAGACAGGAACAGATAGGCGCCGACGCAATCCTGCGCCGTGCCGGCACGTCCCTGCGGAATGGTGGCGATCATGCCCTTCATCTGCTCGTCGGTCGAATAGCGCTCGTGGAACGGCGTGAGAATGGTGCCGGGCGCCACCGCGTTGACGCGGATGCCGAAGCCGATGAGCTCCTTGGCCATGCCGCGCGTCACATTGGAGACGAAAGCCTTGGCCGAGCCATAAAGTCCGGCGCCGCCGCCGGCACCGTTGCGCGCGGCGATCGACGAGGTGTTGACGATGAAGCCGCCCTGTTTCTTCAGCCATGGGATCGCCCTGCGCGAGGCGGTCAGCACCGAACGCGCATTGAGGTCCATCACCGCGTCGTAATGCGCTTCGGTTTGCTCTGCGTAGGGCACGCGGCCAAGCATGCCGCCGGCATTGTTGACCAGCCCGTCGAGGCGGCCGAAATACTGCGCGCTCTCCTCGACGACGTGTTCGACATCGGCGGCAACGGAGAAATCGCCCTGGACGAGGAACACCTCGCCGCCCTTGTCGGCGATTGCCAGGCCGAGCTTCTCGGCGGCGTCGCGGCTCGAGTTGTAATGCAGCGCCACCTTGCATTTCTGCGCCGCATAGGCCAGCGCGAGCGCCGCTCCGATGCCGGTCGACGCACCGGTGACCAGCACCGCCTTGCCGGCAAGATCGGGTATGCTGAGTGTGTTTGTGGCTGGCACTGTGCGTCCTCCGGGATTTCGGCCCGTCCTTCGTAGGCCCTTGCCACCCCGGTGTTCAAGCCTCAGGGGCGCAGATATGCGTAGCCCTGGCCTTGCAGTTCGGCGAGCTTGACGACACCGCCCTTGTCGGCGGCGTGGAAACCGGGGAGCAGGTCGGCGAGTGAAATATCCATGCCTTGCATGGTGTTGGCGCAGGCATGGGATTCCAGCCCCTGTTGCACCAGGCCGGCGAAGCGTCCGGAAATCGCTGCCGATATGCCCTTCGACTTGAAGGCCGCCAAGGCAGGACCGTGCACGACCAGCACGATGTCGACATTGCCGCCGGTGCCCTCATAGTGGTTCTTGATGTTGCCGAGCACGAAGTTGACCTTGTCGACATCGCTCAAGTGATAGACGACTTTTTGCCGGGCCGGCTCCGTGACCGCTGCGGCCTGCACCGCCCGCAGGCCAAGAAGCGTTCCGGTTCCGGCAACAACCGCGCGGAACATGTCGCGCCGGCGCATGGCATTCTCCTCGGCTTGGTGGCCCACCGCGAATTGCGTGGCTACGGCCGCAATCCTAGCATAAATTGACGTAGCGTCCTGTCGATGCGGAGGAGAGGTCACATGGCGTTCGGGGTAGGGGAATGGAAGACAATTGCCGGCGCCGGATTTGGCGCGGCGCTGCTTACCACGCTTGCCGGCTCGGCCTTCGCCGATGATGCACTCAAGCTCACAGAACTCAGTCCCAGCGGCACTGACGCCTGTTTCGGCCGCGTCTATGATGCGGCGCATCTAAAGGCGCACCCGAAGCAGAAGGTGGCGCGGATCTTCTTCTACTACGGCCATGATCCGGTCAGCCGGCCGAATGAAGAGCCGACCGTGAATTCCGACACTTCCTACAATGCCTTCATCGCCACCTCCGTGCGCGGCGCCAAGGCGCCGGAATGGGCCGGCGGCTGGTGCAATCATGCGTCGGAGGACGGCAAGGCAGGCGCCATCCATTGCGGTATGGAGTGCGACCGGACGCTTGCGTCGTTGAAGGACGACAAGGGCCGGCTGCTCCTCTCGGATCTGCAGCCCGACATCTATCTCGATGCCGATTCGCAAGAGGAGTTGGGCGCAGCGGAATATGACAGGCAGGCGCTGGGTTCGGAGGACGACAATTTCCGCCTCGACCCAATGCCGGCCGCGACCTGCAAGGCGGAGTTCGCGCGCATCGATCCAGTCGACCCCGCCCTTGGGCCGCCTCTGCGCGAGCGGCTGAAGCCGGACCAGGCGTTCTGCTATGGCCGCGACTACGATGCAGCGCATCTCGGCTCGCATCCCGATCAACTGACGCAGTCGATCCGGGTTTTCCGCGGGCCGGTAGAGCTGGCGTCGTTTGCCTCAGGGAGCGATGCAGCCAACTGGCCTGATGGCGCCGACATTGCCGTCTCGGTTACCACGCGGCAGAAATCGGCTGAGGTGACGCAGACCTATTCCTGCCAGGGCGAGGCCGACCAGTGGCGCTGCGCGGCAAGTTCGAAGATGAGCGACTTCTCCTGCGACATCGCGCAGAAGGAGATTTTCCTCAAGCGCGGCGCCGACGGCACGATGATGCTGGCCAACCCCAACAGCAGCCTGGCGATCGTCGACCTGTGTTCGAAGGCCGCCGACGGCAAGACCAAATCCGACGACAAGGTCTATCGGCTGCAGCCAATGCCGCAATCGGCCTGTGTGCCGTGAGTATCTCTGGAGGGGCGAATGGATAAGGCAAAGGTCTTTTGGTCTGGCCGATCGCAAGCGGTACGCTTGCCCAAGGAGTTCCGTTTTGAAACAGACGAGGTATCAATCCGCCGCCAAGGCCGAACGATCATCCTCGAGCCGCTTGCGCAGGACTGGGCTTGGCTGGACAGTTTGACAGGGCCGCTTGACGACGATTTTGTCGAGGCAGCTTTGGAAGGCCGATAGAGGCGGGCTCATCGGCGCAGACGTTTTCGCGGTACGCCTGTCGCTTCGTCATCCTATGGCGGAGCAAGGAGCGAAGCGACGTGGCGCAGACCCCTGGAGCTGCTCCGCAGCCCAAGGGATCCATGCCGTGACATCCGAGCGCTGCTGCGGTGCAGAATTGTGTTCCGCTGCACTTCACCGCCAAGGTCGCGGCGTGGACCCTCGGGTCTCCGCGACGGAGTTTCGCTCCTGCTCCGCCCGTGGATGACGAAGTCGAGAGGCGCCAGCTAGTTTTCCAAGGTCGTGACGGGAAATCGCCTCAGGCAAACGGCACCGCCGTCGTGCCCTTGGGCAGCTTGGCCTCGTCGTCGGGCTCGACGTGGATGGTGACGCGCACCGAGGGGATTTCGGCTTTCAGCGCGTCCTCGATGCGGTCGCAGATGACGTGGCTGGCGCCGACCGACATGTCGGCGTCGACGACCAGATGGAACTCGATGAAGGTGGCTCGGCCGGCGATGCGCGTCTTGAGGTCATGCACCTCGAGCGCGCCCTTGCAATTGGCCGAGATGACGTCGCGGATGCGCATGTGTTCCTGAGTGTCGACGGCGCGGTCCATCAGGCCGTTCATCGATGAGCCGATGACATGCCAGCCCTGCCACAGGATGTTCAGCGCCACGAGGACGGCGAGCGCCGGATCGAGGATCTGCCAGCCGGTCAGGATCGCGCCGACGAGGCCGCCGAAGACGCCGATCGAGGTCACCACATCGGTCATGATGTGGTGACCGTCGACGACCAGTGCTGGTGACTTCTCGGCCCGACCGGCGCGGATCAGCGTCCAGGCCCAGAAGGCGTTGATGACCGTGGCGACGCCGTTGACGGCAAGACCTTCCCAGGGCTGTTCGAGCGGCGCCGGGGTCTGCCAGGAACGCCAGACCTCGTTGAGGATCAAAAGGGCGGCGAGCACGATCAGCACGCCTTCCAGCACCGCCGAGAAATATTCGGCCTTGTGGTGGCCGAAGGGATGGTCCTGGTCGGCCGGCTTGTAGCTGACCTGGATCGCCCAGAAGGCGGCGGCCGAGGCGATGACGTTGACGATCGATTCCAGCGCGTCCGAATAGAGCGCGACGGAGCCGGTGACGTACCAGGCGACGAGCTTCAGGCCGAGCACGATTGCGGCAATGATGATCGACCAGAAGGCAAGGTTGGCGACCTTGCGCTTCGCGGCCGCCTTGGCCGCGATCGCCATTGTGTCCTCGGTTTCGGCCATGATTGTCAGGCGGCCTTTTCCTTGGCCTTGCGCGGCAGGTGGGCGACGATGTTCTCGATGATGCGCATGCCGGCATTGTGGCCGAGCGTCATGATCGATTCCGGGTGGAACTGCACAGCGGCGATCGGCTCCTTGCGGTGCTCGAAGGCCATGATGACGCCGTCCTCGGTTTCCGCCGTGACGATGAAATCGTCGGGCAGCCGCACCGGGTCGGCAAAGATCGAATGGTAGCGGCCGACGGTGACCTCCTTGGGCAGGCCGGAGAAGATGATGCCCGGCTTGGAGACGCGGATGCGCGACGGCTTGCCGTGCATCGGCACGTGCAACTGCCTGAGTTCGCCGCCATAGGCCTCGGCCAGCGCCTGCAGGCCGAGGCAGACGCCGAAGATCGGCAGATCGCGAGCGCGCGCTCGTCTGATGGTTGCGGCGCAATCGAAGTCCTTCGGCGTGCCGGGGCCGGGCGACAGCACGACGAGGTCGGGCTTCAGCCGTTCGAACACTTCCTCCGGCACCGGCGTGCGCACGGTCGAAACATTGGCGCCGGTCTGGCGGAAATAATTGGCCAGCGTGTGGACGAAACTGTCCTCATGATCGACGAGCAGGATGTTGACACCGTCGCCGACGCGCGCGGTGGTGCGCTCGGTGCTGGCGGAATTGCCTGTCTTGGCGTCGCGGATGGAGGAGAGCATGGCGGATGCCTTCAGTTCGGTCTCGGCTTCTTCTTCCTCGGGAATGCTATCGAAGAGCAATGTGGCGCCGGCGCGCACTTCGGCAATACCGTCCTTGATGCGGATGGTGCGAAGGGTGAGGCCGGTGTTCATGTCGCCGTTGAAGTTGACCATGCCGATCGCGCCGCCATACCAGGCGCGCGGGCTCTTTTCGTTCTGTTCGATGAAGCGCATGGCCCACAGTTTCGGCGCGCCGGTGACGGTGACCGCCCAGGCATGAGACAGGAAGGCGTCGAAGGCATCCATGCCCTCACGCAGCCGGCCTTCGATGTGATCGACCGTGTGGATCAGGCGCGAATACATCTCGATCTGGCGCCGGCCGATGACGCGCACCGAACCCGGCTCGCAGACCCGCGACTTGTCGTTCCGGTCGACGTCCGAACACATGGTCAGTTCGGATTCGTCCTTCTTGGAGTTGAGCAGTTTCAGGATCTGCTCTGAGTCCGAAATGGCATCGTCGCCGCGCTTGATGGTGCCCGAGATCGGGCAGGTCTCGACGCGGCGGCCGTTGACGCGCACGAACATTTCGGGCGAGGCACCGATCAGATATTCGCCTTCGCCCAGATTGATGAAGAAGGAATAGGGCGAGGGGTTGATCGACTTCAGCTTGCGCGAAATCTCGGATGGCTGCGTCTCGCAGCGCTCGTAGAACATCTGGCCGGGGACGACCTCGAACAGGTCGCCGCGCTTGAACGAATCCATCGCCTTGCGCACCAGATTGGCATATTCGCCAGGTTCATGGTCGCCGCGGGGCGGGATCCGGTCGGGGCTCTTGAACGGCTCGGCGATTTCGTCGCGCGGCAGCCCCTCCGTCGAGAACCCGTCGCCGGCATAGTCGTAGCGGTCGGTCCAGGCCTTGGCTGAATAATGGTCGACGACGAGGATCTCGTCGGGCAGGAACAGCACCAGGTCGCGCTGGCTTAGCTTGCGCTCGAGCTTGTAGTCGACCGGGTCGAACTGGAAGGCGAGATCGTAGCCGAAGGCACCGTAGAGGCCGAGATTGGCGTCTTCCTCGGTCTTGAATAGAGCGGTGATGGCACGCAGCAAGGTGAAGACCGAAGGGACGCGGCTGCGCTCCTCCTCGGTGAAGACCCGGCCGGGCTTGGCGACGTCAAGGCGGATCAGTTTCTTCGACGTTTCGGCGATGGTCACGTCGGCCAGGTCGCCCAGCGCCTTGCCGATGACCGGTAACAGCGCCTCGCCACGGCGGTTCAGCGCCTCGATGCGCATGGCGCGGCCACGCGCCGAGATGACCAGCGGCGGGTCGATGATGGCGGTGTCCCAGCGCGTGTAGCGGCCGGGATATTCGTAGTTGGAGGAAAATACCGCACCCCGGCGCGAATTCAGGCCGTCGACGTAAGCGTCGATCGCGCCCGCATAGGGCCGGTCGTGGCGCTCGCGGGTGATGGTCACGCCACCCGCGGTCACGAAACTTTCCGCCCCGTTATCCAGAACCTTCATCGTCATTTCCGTCTCCATCAGCTTCTTTGGGGCAACGGACCCGGGAATGGCTTGGAAAAAACAAATGGCCGCCCGGACTTTCCGTTGCGGCCACCCTCTCTTTTCACGCGCACGTGTTCGAACAGGCCGCTGTCAGCAGGCCCACCACCAAATGGTCTTGGTCGAACGCATGTTCATCGCGAAATCCATAGCTGCGAAAGGGAGGATACGCAACAGGTTTGAAAAGCCTGTCCGGTGGCCGCAGCTTCTGCATCTCATGGCACATCGCCAGAGCCGACCGTGCGGCCTAGATTGTTCATCCAACAGCAGGAACATGGGAAACACCGATGACCGAGCAAATCGAGCGCGCGCGCACGTTCCATTCCCTCCACGTCAAGGGAAACCCGATCGTCCTCTACAATGCCTGGGATCCGGGCTCGGCCAAGATCGTCGAGAAAGCAGGCGCCAAGGCGATCGCCACCGGAAGCTGGCCAGTGGCGGCTGCGTTCGGATATGCCGATGGCGAGAAGATCCCGCTGGAGCTGGCACTCGACAACATCAGGCGCATTGTCGGGTCGGTCGACCTGCCGGTGACCATGGACCTCGAGGGCGGTTATGGTATCGCTCCGGAAGCCGTCGCCCATACTGTGACGCTTGCCTTGCAAGCAGGCGCCATCGGTTTCAATTTCGAAGATCAGATTGTCGGCGGCACTGGCCTGCACGACATTGCCGTGCAGGTGAAACGCATCGAGGCCGCGGCGGCCGCCGTCAGGGAATCGAGTATACCGGCTTTCCTCAACGCCCGGACCGACATCTTTCTCAAGGCCAAGCCGGATGCGCATGACAAGGCGCTGCTCGATCAGGCGATCGAACGGGCGCGGGCCTATGAAAAGGCCGGAGCGAGCGGCTTTTTCGCGCCGGGTCTTGGCGATGAGGGCCTCATCGAGGCGCTCTGTAAGGCAATCGCGTTGCCGGTCAACATCATCGCGCTGGCGCATGTGCCGCCGCGCCAGCGGCTGGCTGAACTCGGCGTCGCCCGCATCAGCCATGGCCCGGTGCCTTACCGGCAGATGGCGGAATGGCTGGAGGCCAAGGCGCGGCAGGCTATTTCGGGCTAGGCGGGTGATGCTGCATTCAACGGGTTTGGGATTGGCCGAAGCCTCGCAACTTCGTCATTCTAGGGTCTGCGCCGCGTCGCTTCGCTCCTTGCTTCGCCCTAGAATGACGAAGCTATGGAGTGCTTCGGCAAACTACGAGGCAAAGCTTCCTCAATCCTCCAGCGTTCCCGACCTGGCGTCGGCGCTCTTCCTGTCGCCGACCAGCTTGAGCAGGTCTTCGCCGGCGCGGATGATGCGGCGCGAGCGGCGGGTCAGGATGATGCCGTCCTGCGGCGCGAAGACTTCGGTACGGCCATCGGCTTCGCCCGGCGCGTGGACGATAGTGGCGAGGCGCGCGCCCCTGGCGACGCGGTCGCCGGGCTTTACATCGTAGAGCACTGCGCCTCCCCGCGGTGCGGGCATCATGTCGATGTTTTCCAGCGGAGCGACGACGCCGGTGAACGGACCGGGCGCGGGCAGGGTGGTGTCGGCGATCACGCCGCGCGCCACCAGCAGCCGGTAGAGCCCTTCGGCGTCGGAGGCGGCCAAGGCGTCGTCGACATCGAGGATGCCGCGATATTCGACCGTGGTGGCGACGCGTCGGTCGAGTTTCGCCATGTCAGCGGGAACGTTCTGGTAGGGCATGATCGAGGCGCCCTCGAACGTGCCATCGGTGTCTTCGCTCCACAGCACGACCGCATCGACGCCCATGGCGGCGGCGCAATCGGCCATTGCCGGCCATAGGCTGGTGTGGACGTAGAGATAGGCGAGGCCCTCGTCGTCGCAGTGCAGGTCGAGAACGATGTCATGGCCGAGCGATAGCTGCACCAGCCGGCTCTTCAGCCGCTGGTCGACGTTGCCAAGGCTGGTGTCGGGCAAGAGGGCGGCTTCGGGTGCGGCGAGCAGCGGAAAACCGCGGTTGAAATTGGTGCGCGTGCCCAGATGGAAGCGGCCCTGGTGCTCGCCGAAATGATACTGCGCGCGACCGATCGGGTTGGCCCAGGGCACGATGGTGAGGTTGCCCTTGATGCGGCCTTCAGCCTCCGCCTTGTTGAGTATCGGCATCAGCGCGTCGATAGCGACGACGCCCGGCAATTCACCGGCATGGAGCGCTGCCTGCAGATAGGCGGATGGGGCGGCCTTGTCCGCGCCCGCGAAGCGGAACAGCGGAAATTCGTAGGAAACGCCTTCGCTTTCGCCGGCGATGCGCTCGATCGATTTCTGCATGACTTTCTCCATCAAGAGCATGAGACATGCCCGTTTGAAGACGCCGATGTCGATTGGTCCAGCCTGCCGCGCTATAGGCGCAAGAGGTTACCCTGCGGGAGCCGGAAGAGGGATGACCGGCATGCGCCGGTCCAGCGCCTGCGACAGCACGGCAACGGTGACCGCCAACAGGGCAAGTGCTGCGCCGACCAGCGGCAAATTGGCATAGGAAACACCGGCGGAAAGGGCCACACCGCCGATCCAGGCGCCGCTGGCATTGCCGACATTGAAGGCGCCCTGGTTCAGCGTGGCGGCAAGGTTCGGTCCGTCGGAAGCCGCCTCGACGACGCGGATCTGCAACGGTGGCACGACGACGAAGATGAGCAGGCCCCAGAGGAAGACGATGCCGATGGCAACGCTTGCTATCGCTCCGAACTGCATGAAGCCGACAAACAGCAGCGCCAGCAACAGCAGGGTGCCGATGACCGTTGGCATCAGTTTCCAGTCGGCAAGCCTGCCACCGATGATGTTGCCGATGGTCATGCCGGCGCCGAACAGCAGCAGCACCCAGGTGACCGCAGAGGTGGATAGGCCGGATACGTCGGTCAAATAGGGTTTGATGTAGGTGAAAACGGTGAACAGGCTTGCGGAGGTCAGCGCCGCGATCAGCATGGCCAGCCAGACCTGCAGCTTGCCCAGCACGCGCAACTCGCCGCGCAGGCCGCCACCGCTCGGTTCGGCGACGCCGGACGGCACCAGCCAGGCGATGGCAGCGACCGAGATCAGGCCGATGCCGACCACGGCAACGAAGGTGGCGCGCCAGCCGAAGGCTTCGCCAAGCGCCGTACCGGCCGGAACGCCGAGGATGTTGGCCAGCGTCAGGCCGGCGAACATCAGCGCTATCGCGCTGGCGCGCTTGTTGCGCGGCACCAGACTGGCGGCAACGACCGAGCCGATACCGAAGAAGGCGCCATGGCCGAAGGCGGTGAAGACGCGTGCGGCCATCAGCGTCCAGTAGTTGGGCGAGATGGCGCAAAACAGATTGCCGACGACGAACAGCACGGCGAGGCCAACCAGCACGGGCTTGCGCGGTAAATGCGCGGTGGCCATCGCAACGATCGGGGCGCCGAAGACAACGCCCAGCGCATAGCCGGTGACGAGCAGGCCCGCAGAGGGGATGGACACGCCGAGATCGGCGGCGACCTCCGGCAGCAGGCCCATGATGACGAATTCGGTGGTGCCGATGCAGAAGGACGCAATGGCAAGCGCAAGGATCGGCAAGGGCATGGGGCGTCCAGGCTGAATCGGTTCAAATTGAGACTGCGCGAAGGACGCCACCGTTCGCAAGTTGCATTGCTGCATTGCAGCAATGCAGAAAAGAAGGGGGCTTTGAAATGGGTCGCCAACAGGCTGTCAGGCCAGCGGCTTCAGTTCCTGGGCAATGGTGGGCAGCAGTTCCGAGACATTCGGGTGAATGTGGACGGCACGCGCCAGCGTGTCGACGGGCGCCTTGGCGTACATCAGGTCGAGCACGCAATGCACCGCCTCGTCGCCACCGGGGCCAAGCACCGAGCAGCCGAGGATCTCCCTGGTGTCGGCATCGACCAGGATCTTCATGAAGCCTTGCGTCTCGCCCTTTTCGATGGCGCGGCCGACGCGGGTCATCGGCCGCTGGCCGACCAGTGCGCGACGGCCGGATTTCTTCACCGCGGCCTCGGTCATGCCGCAGCGGCCGAGCGGCGGGTCGATGTAGAGCGCATAGGCCTCGATGCGGTCGCTAACCTTGCGCGGGTCGTTGTCGAGCAGATTGGCGGCGACGATCTCGTAATCGTTGTAGGAGGTGTGGGTGAAGGCGCCCTTGCCGTTGCAGTCGCCCATCGCCCAGATGCCGGGCACGCTGGTGCGCAACTGGTCGTCGACGGTGACGAAGCCACGCCGATCGACCTCGACGCCGGCCTTTTCCAGGCCGAGGTCGTCGGTGTTGGGCGTCCGTCCGAGGGCCAGCAGCACATGCGATCCGACCGCCGGCGGTTTGCCGGCCGAGAAGGTCACTGCGATGCCCTTGCCCTGCTTCGCAAAGCTGATGTCGTCGGCACCTAGGTGAACGGCGATACTTTCGTTTTCGAGGATCGACAGGATGGCAGCCGAGACATCCTCGTCCTCGCGGCCGGTCAGGCGGAGGCTCTTCTCGATGACGGTGACTTCGCTGCCGAAGCGGCGGAACATCTGCGCGAATTCGAGCGAGACATAGCTGCCGCCGACGACGATGAGATGGCGTGGCAGCACGTCGAGATCCATCATCGAGGAATTGGTCAGGTAGTCGATGTCGTGGATGCCGGGCAGGTCGGGTACCGAGGCACGGCCGCCGGTGTTGAGGAAGATTTTTTCGGCGGTCAGGAGGTCGTCGCCGACGCGGACCGTGTTGGCGGATTCGAAGCGCGCATGGCCGCGATAGAGGGTGCAGCCCTTCATGCCGGCTATCCAGGTCTCGAGATTGGTGCGGGCGTCGATCGTCACCTTGTCCTTGCGCGCCTTGATCCTGGCATAGTCGACGCCGACGGGGCCGCCGAGCGTGACGCCATAGTCGGCCGCACGCCGCGCCAGGTGCGCGGCATAGGCGCTGGCGACCATGGTCTTGGTCGGCATGCAGCCGGTGTTGACGCAGGTGCCGCCGACCAGCTTGCGCTCGATCAGCGCCACGCTCATGCCGGCCGCACTCAGCCGGCCGGCCAGCGAAGGGCCGGCCTGTCCGGCGCCGATGACGATGGCGTCGAAGGCTTTTGCCGTCATGTCACCGCCGCCACGATCAGCAGGCCGCCGACGATCGCCACCGCGTCCTCTATGAAGGCGGCGGGAGGATCCTTGCCGAAGGCGGCTGCCAGCCGTCCGCGTGCTTCGGCGCCGCCCAGCGTGCCGATGACAGCGCCGATGGCGCCGGCTATCAGGCCGCCGACGGTGGCGCCGCCTGTCGCGCCGATCACCGCGCCGGTGAAAGCGCCCATGATGATGCGGGCGCCGAATTGCTGCGGCACCTTGCGGCTCGGCGTCGACGGCAGTTGGTCGGTGACCAGCTCGACGATGGCCAGGATGGTGAAGATGCCGACAGCGGCCCAGTGGCTCATGAAGCTCGCCCAGGTGCCGGCAACCGGCAGCCAGCCGAGCCAAGCGCCCCAGGCAACGGCGGCCGGTGCGGTCATGGCGCGAAGACCGGCAATGACGCCGATCAGAAGTGCGAGAATATACAGCATCGTCGATCCCCCTCGATCGCCGGGCCGGGACAGTCCGGCAAGAGCAGGCTAGCATAGGTCCGGCATTTGACCAGCGCATGACTGCGAAAAATCCGAATGGATTTGCGCGGGTGCTGCCGGGGCGCTGGCACTTTCCCGTTAACTGCAATTGTGCTTTGGCAGTGACGTCACATGGAGACATCGTCATGGCTGGAAGCGAACGCGCAAAAATGGCGGCTGGCCAATGGTACACGTGCCTCGACGACGAACTGGAGGTTTTGCGGGCGGCAGCGCGCGACGCGGTGTTCGAGCACAATTGCCTGCCGCCGCGGCAGCGCGGCGATCTCGAGCCAAGCCTGAAGGCGTTGCTCGGCAAGGCCGGTGAGGGCGTCCGCATCGAGGCGCCGTTCCACTGCGCCTATGGCTTCAACATCTTTCTCGGCGACGGCGTCTTTCTCAATGCTGGCTGCACTATCCTCGATACGGCGAGCGTGCGCATAGGCAAGGGAACGCTGCTCGGTCCCAATGTGCAGATCTACTGCGCCGAGCATCACAAGGAGGCCAGCGGGCGGCAAGCCGGACTGGAGATCGCCAGGCCGGTCGAGATCGGCGCCAATGCCTGGATCGGCGGCAGCGCGATCATCCTTGGCGGCGTCAGCATCGGCGAGGGCGCCATCGTCGGCGCGGGCGCGGTGGTGACGCGCGACGTGGCCGCGAACACAACGGTGGTCGGCAACCCGGCCCGGGCGGTCACGCGGGATTGAACGGGATCAGTGCAACAGGCCGTGCTCCATGTACTCGCTCCTGATCGGGCCGCCTGGAGAATTCGCGCCGGTATTGCGCCGGCGATGTCCTGAGCCGCGCGGCGAAATGCTGGCGCAGCGAGGTGGCGCTGCCGAAGCCGGCTTCGAACGCTACCATGTCCATCGACTTTTCCGTTGCCTCCAGCAGCCGCTGTGCCAGTTCGATCCGCTGGCCGGTCAGCCATTCGCCGAAACTGGTGCCGATCGATTTTTGAAAGCGACGGGTGAAGGTTCGCCTTGTCAGGCCGGCGGCATCGGCGACGCTGTCCAGGCTGTGCGTCTCGCCGAGCGTCGCGCGAACCGCGTCGAGGGCCTGGGTGAACCGGTCGGCGTCGGCGCTTCTTGCCACCGGATGCTCGATGAACTGCGCCTGCCCACCCTGCCGGTGCGGGGAAAGGACGATCTGGCGAGCGAGCCGCAGTGCTGCCTCCGCGCCATAGCGGGCGCGCACGATGTGGAGGCAGCAATCGAGGCCGGCGGCGACGCCGGCCGAAGTCACGACATCGCCATTGTCGACATAGAGCACCGTCGGGTCGACGACGATGTCGGGATGAAGTTTCTGCAGCTGCTCGGAATAGGCCCAGTGCGTCGCAGCCGCGCGCCCGGAAAGCAGTCCGGCAGCGGCAATGGCAAAGGTCCCAAGGCATAGGCCGACGATCAAAGCGCCGCGTTGATGAGCCCGGCGTAGCGCCTCCATCAGCAGCGGCGACGCCGGCTCGCCGAGATGATGCCAGCTTGGGATGATGACGATGTCGGCGCCGTCGAGTCCTTCGAGCCCATGCGGGGCGGCAACGGTCAAGCCGGCCTCGGTGTGGATCGGGCCGGCCTTGGCCGCGCAGATGCGGAAGTCGAAGCGCGGCAGGCCAAGCGCCGTCCTGTCCTCGCCGAACACCAGGCATGGCACGGAAAGATGGAACGGGCTGATGCCGTCGAAGGCGAGGACGGCAATGATCGGGTCGGTCATGGGTGCTTCCAGCGAGTGAGCACGGATTGTCCCAATTCTTTCGAATGATGTCAATCGGGCCACTTTCAGCGATCTGGCAACCCGCCTATCTTCGGCCCATCGCATTCAAGCCGGAAAGGAAAACACCATGTCTGACCCAGCCAACACCACGCCGCGCCGGGCGCTGATCGTCGTCGATGTGCAGAACGATTATGACGGCGGCAATCTCGCCATCCAGCATCCGCCATTCCGCGACAGCGTCGTCAATGTGGCACGGGCGATGGATGCGGCGACTGCTGCCGGCATCAAGGTGGTGGTCGTCAAGCAGATGGCGCCGGAGACATCGCCGATCTTCGCCAAGGGCAGCCATGGCGGCGAACTCCATCCCGAGATCGCCAGGCGCGAGCGCGACCACTATGTCGAGAAGAACCTGCCCTCCGCCTTCACCGGCACCGATCTGGAGGACTGGCTGCGCGCCAATGCCATCGATACGATCACGGTGGTCGGTTACATGACGCACAATTGCGACCTGTCGACCATCATCCACGCCGTGCATATGGGCTTTGCCGTCGAGTTCCTGTCCGACGCCACCGGCTCGGTGCCTTACGCCAACAGCGCCGGCTACGCCTCGGCCGAGGAGATCCACCGCGTGGTCACGATCATCCTGCAGTCGCGCTTCGCCGCCGTGCTCAAAACCGCCGAATGGGTCGAGTGCCTGAAGACCGGCGCGCTGCCGGAGCGCGACACGATCTACGGTTCCAACCAGCGGGCGCTGTCGCGCAGCGCCGCGTAGGGCTATCGGAAAACAGAAAGGGCGCCGCATCGCTGCGGCGCCCTTTTTATTGTCGAGACTTAAGGTCTCAGAACAGGCCTTCGATCTGGCCCATTTCGTTGAGGAAGATCTTCTCCGAGGACGGCGCCCTGGGCAGGCCGGGCATGGTCATGACCTCGCCACAGATGATGACGACGAAGCCGGCACCCGCCGAAAGCCTGACCTCGCGCACCGGCACGGTGTGGCCGGTCGGCGCACCGCGCAGGTTCGGGTCGGTCGAGAACGAGTACTGGGTCTTGGCCATGCATACCGGCAGGTGGCCATAGCCGGCCTGCTCCCAGGCGTGCAACTGGTCGCGCACCGACTTGTCGGCAATCGCCTCCGAGCCGCGATAGATGCGCTGGACGATGGTATTGATCTTCTCGAACAGCGGCATGGCATCGGGATAGAGCGGCGCGAACTGCGAAGCGCCGGATTCGGCCAGCGCCACCACCTTGTTGGCGAGGTCTTCGATGCCGGCCGAGCCATGGGCCCAGTGCTTGCACAGGATAGCTTCCTCACCCATCGAAGCGACATAGTCCTTCATCGCCTGGATCTCGGCGTCGGTGTCGGAATAGAAGTGATTGATGGCGACCACCGCCGGCACGCCGAACTGCCTGATGTTTTCGATGTGGCGGCCAAGGTTGGCGCAGCCCTTCTTCACCGCTTCGACATTTTCCTTGCCGAGGTCTTCCTTCTTGACGCCGCCATTCATCTTCATGGCGCGCACGGTGGCGACGATGACGGCGGCTGCCGGCTTCAGGCCCGCCTTGCGGCACTTGATGTCGAAGAATTTTTCAGCACCGAGATCGGCGCCGAAGCCGGCTTCGGTGACGACGTAATCGGCGAGTTTCAGCGCCGTCGTTGTGGCGACGACCGAGTTGCAGCCATGCGCGATGTTGGCGAACGGGCCGCCATGCACGAAGGCCGGGTTGTTCTCCAGCGTCTGCACCAGGTTCGGCTGCATGGCGTCCTTCAGCAGAACAGCCATGGCGCCGTCGGCCTTGAGGTCGC
The DNA here is from genome assembly GCF_040321205.1 of Mesorhizobium sp. M0496. NCBI lineage: Bacteria > Pseudomonadati > Pseudomonadota > Alphaproteobacteria > Hyphomicrobiales > Phyllobacteriaceae > Mesorhizobium > Mesorhizobium sp. M0496. The sequence continues at coordinate 172,348 of NZ_JAMYRC010000002.1, forward strand.
GGGCATAGACCGCCGACTTGTCGCGGCGATAGGCGACGATGATGTCGCCAAGGCGCTTTTCAAGATCCTTCAGGTCGGTCGACAGGCAAAGGATCGCCATGACTTCCGAGGCGACGGTGATGTCGAAGCCGCCCTCGCGCGGAAAGCCGTTGGCGACGCCGCCGAGCGAGCAGATGATTTCGCGCAGCGCCCGGTCGTTCATGTCCATCACGCGGCGCCAGACGACGCGGCGGTTGTCGATGCCGAGCTCATTGCCCCAATAGATGTGGTTGTCGATCAGCGCCGAAAGCAAATTGTGCGCCGTGGTGATGGCGTGGAAGTCGCCGGTGAAGTGGAGGTTCATGTCCTCCATCGGCACGACCTGCGCATAGCCGCCGCCGGCGGCACCGCCCTTGACGCCGAAATTCGGGCCGAGCGAGGCCTCGCGGATGCAGACGATGGCCTTCCTGCCGATGCGGTTCAGGCCGTCGCCGAGGCCGACCGTGGTCGTCGTCTTGCCTTCGCCGGCCGGCGTCGGATTGATGGCGGTGACGAGGATCAGCTTGCCGTCCTTGTTGCCCTTCACCGACTTGATGAACTCGGCGGAGATCTTCGCCTTGTCATGGCCATAGGGCAGCAGATGTTCTGTCGGGATGCCGATCTTCTGGCCGATCTCCTGGATCTGCTTTTTCCTGGCGCCGCGCGCGATCTCGATGTCGGACTTCACTTCGGCCATAACGGCTTTCCTCTGGATTGGACGGTGGAGGGGACGGGTTTGATGTCACTCGCAGGCAGGTTGCAACCGGGCGCGGGCATGTTCTAACCCTGTCGCTGCCGCGGCGTCAACTTGCATGCAACTATGTTTCCTATAGAGAAAATTCCTCTGCGGACCGGCCGACCTGTCATCGGTTCTTCCTGGCTCCGTTGCCGCGCCGTATAGAAGCCAGAGGACGCGTCGCGCCGCCGTCTCAAAACAGCCGCACAATGCACGGAATGCGACAGAGGCGACGGCGCAAATTCGCCATCACCCGATCCGCGGTGGAACAGCGTTACTGGGTTAGAACGTTGCTGATTTCGACCATGTTGGAGCGCACCCTGAGCACGTAGAAGCCCATCGTAGTCAGATGCGTCGGCAAGATCCAGCCGTCCTCGCGGCCATTGGCGATGATAAAGGGCTGGATGCGCAGCGCCGAGACGAACTGCGAGTCCATCGTGTCCCACAGGTTCTGCAGGTGCTTTTCCTTGATGACGTCCTCGAAGTCCGCCTGGGCGCCCTTCATCAGGCCGTAATAGCCATAGAGCTGGCCATAGGCGAACCAGAAGCGGTCGTCGGCGCGGAAGTCAAACCAGCCATTGTTGTGGTTTTCAGCGCGTTCCTTGAGGATCGCCGAGGTCGAGCCGATGTCGGACGAGATACGATCGATATATTGTTTCAGATTGTCGGCGCGGGCGTCGAACGTTGCCTGGCAGGTGGCGAGGCGAGCATTGAAGGAACGCAGCATGCGCACGGCGTCGCGATAATAGCTAGGCGTCGGCGTCTTGGGGCCGAACGGGTTCAGGCCGAAATACCAGGTCTCCTCGTCGAACTGTAGATTGCCGCGGGCATTCTGCAGATCGCTGTCGATCTGCGAGGTGGTGCGCACGCGGCCGAGATTGTCGGCGAGTTCGGTTGCGGTGCGCCGCACCGCCTGGTTGATGCCGCGCTGGAACGAGGCCTTGTTGTCCATCCACGGCGTGTTGTCCCAGTCGATGCCGAACAGGCCGATCTTGTAAAGGATCATCGACGAGATCCAGGCATTCTGGTTGACGTTGAAATCGGTCAGGTCGGCCGCCACCTGGGCGATGCCGGAGTTGCCGCAGGTCTTGGCTGTGTCGGTGCCGGAGCCCGCGGCGACCTGTTCGCCGGCGGAGACGTTACGCTTCTCGAAAGTGTATGTGTCAGGGTAGTTCGGGTTGAAATTGTTCCACCACTGGGTGGCGTAGAAGAAATTGGCGTAGAGGCCGATCAGCACCAGCAAAGCCAGGCCAACCGCGGCCTTGAGGATCCAGCCGCGCTGCGTGTACCAACGCCCGGCCCACAGGAACGGCCACAGGATCACGCCGATCACAAGCCCGATGCCGCGGCCGATCCACTGGAAAATCCGGGTGAAGAAGTTCACGATCGGATCGAGCATGGCGATGTCATCCCCTCAAAGCATGATGCCAAAAAGTTGCAGACTTTTTGGACAACATCATGCACCAAAACAATAAGTTAGAACGAAACTACGGTTCATTTCGTTCTAGTCAGTCAGGCCGTAGAGGCGTGTGCGAAACGCCACCTTGTCCTTCAAATATGTGGTTTTGAGAACGTCCACAACATGCGATCGCCAGGCGTCGCTGAAGCCGTCATAGTCCTCGTAGAAGCCCTGCTTGTTGAAGATGTAGCGCGAGACGAAGTCCGACGGCACGAAATCCGAGATCAGCCGGTTGGTCAGCCAGGCGTCGGGATGATCAGGCTTTGCGCGGATGACCAGAAAGCGCTGCTGCGGGAAGACATCCTCGATCTTGAGGTGGCCGAGCTGGGCGATCTCGCGTTTGGCGGCGTTGAGGAAGGGAAAGTTGCCGTCTTTGGCGATCAGGTCGGCATGGCTCTGGATCCAGGTCTGCAGCCAGACCTTGTCGACATCGGTCAGGTTGCGGTTCGGGTCTGCATCGCGGATCAGCGCGCGCACCACCATCTCGGCGCGGTGCTCGAGATAGCCCGAGGCCTCGACCCAGGAGGCGCGGGGCAGCTCGATGCGGCCCGTGGTAGCGAGGAACTTGAACACCTTGTCGGCGTCGCTGATCGAGATATAGCTGACCTGCCACGGTCGCGAACGGCGGAAACCGGGAGCCGCCGGATCGCTGATCACGGTCGTCATATCAGGGTCGACGAACACATAGAGGCCGCCGAAATGGCTGGTCCAGTAAGCGTTGTGGCGGAAGATCACCTGGTCCGGCACCAGCGCGTTCTCGCGGATATCGCCGCAGATCTTCGCCAGTTCCACCATGCGGGTCAGCATGGCGTTGTCGCGCCAGGCATCAGGCTCCTGCTTCAGCCGGTCGACGAGCTTGCCGAGTTCGGCGGCCTTGCCCAGCACATCCTCGGCCGACAGCACCTTGAACTCGACCTGGTTGATCGACAGCAGGTCCTCGATGTCGTTGACCTTGGGAACGGAATCCTCAATCTCGCCGTAGATTACGTCCTTGATGGTCAGCGCATCGATGGCGCGCTGGTTCTTCGACATGAACTCGAACATCAGCTGCGAGGTGTTGGAGAAGGCCGTGTGCACCACCGGCAGGTCGATCTGCGATGGCGTCAGGATGATGAAACGGCGGTTGACCTCGTTGGGATCGAGATAGTCGTAGTCGTCGCATTCCTCGGCCACTTCGGGCGAGAAGCCGGTGCGGTCGATCTGGAAGCTCTTCAGTTTCGTCGGCTTCAAGCCGAATGCGGCGAGCGCCTTGTTGTAGCGCTGGATGAGGTGCGGCTCGTCGACCGTCAGCAGCCGGCCATAGATCAGCTCGTTGTCGCGTAGAAGGTCGGGTTTCTTGGTCATCTTCTTCCCTTCTCCCCGTTTACGGGGAGAAGGTGCCCGAAGGGCGGATGAGGGGCGGCGCAAACGCTCATCATCTTTCCTCTGGCGTGGCTGACGGCAGAAATTTCGCGTCGATACCGATCATTCTCTCATCCAACCGACCGTCCAGGACTGCAACAATCGTCTCCAGCACGCTCCTGCGGTCCGTGAGGACATCAGCGTGCCACACCCTCAATACCGACCAGCCGTTCCTGTTCATGGTTTCGTCCCTGTATCGATCATGAGATCGATTTGCGTGCTGGCTTCCATCGACTTCCACAACCAGATTGGCCTCTCGGCAGGCGAAATCGGCGAAGTAGGGGCCGATCGGCAGTTGGCGAATAAATTTGTGGCCATTCAATCGTCGCCCACGCAGTTCGTGCCACAGCCATTCCTCGGCATCATTCTCGACTTTTCGCAGCTGACGGGCTCTCGCTACCTTTGGCTCATTACTGCCTCGCATAGCGCTGCCCCTCATCCGCCCTTCGGGCACCTTCTCCCCGTGAACGGGGAGAAGGAAGAGGTGCCAACCTCACGCATTCCACAGCCCTTTCTTCTTCATCTCCTCCATCTCCCGCGCCGCCCGTTCGCGCAGGCGCGCGTCGCGCAGCAGCTTTTCCACCGCGGAGTCGTCGGACTTGTCGGAGTAGCGGAACTCAGAGTCGGCGTAGCGGTTGATCTCCTGCATGACCATGTCCATCGAGAACGGCCCGCGCAGTTCCTCGATCATCGCTTTCTTCTCGTCATAGCCCTTGTGCATGAAGACTTCCGGCTTCTCGAACCAGTCGTCGGGAAGCTCGATGTCCATGGCGCGCATCTTGATGGCGTCGGTGACGTTCTTGATGGCGCGGCCGGTGAAGCGCGGCTCGGCATCCTTGATCAGATGCAGATAGGTGCCGATATCGGCCATCGATTTCGGCGCGCCGTTCTCCTTCATGTAGCGCTCGTAGACCTTCATCAGGCCGTCTTCCCTTGGTTTCTCGTGCTCCTCATAGGCCTCGGTCACGGCGCGCTGGATCTCCTGCGCGGCGTAGAGATCGTGGTCGCCGAGCGGGATCTTATGGTTCTTGCCGGCAAGCAGCACGAAGATGTCGATATAGTCGTCGCGGCTCTGCGGCCCGTCGACCAGCCAGCGGGCGCCGGCGCGCTGGCGCAGCGCGTCGTCGACGTTCTCGGGATAGTTGGAAAACATGCCGAACGAGCAGTTGCCGCGCACCACGGTGGCGGCGCCGGCGAAGGCATCCATCAATACGCCGGTTATTTCCTGCTGGCCGGCCGAGGCGCGGTCGTCGGAGCGGCGTGCCGCTACCTGGTCGATGTCGTCGATGGTGCCGAAGCCGATGACGCGCGGGTTCAAGACATTGTTGATGAACTGGCGGCAGTTCTGGCCCGACTTGCCCTGGTAGGACGAGATCTGGTCGACGCCGAAATTCTCATAGGCGAAGGGATAGCCGGCGACCTGGCAGTAGCCGTTGACCAGACCGGCGATCATCTGGATCAGCGTCGTCTTGCCGGTGCCGGGCGCGCCGTCGCCGATGAAGGTGAACAGGAAGCCGCCGAGTTCGACGAACGGATTGAGCTCGCGCTCGAAGTCGTAGGCCATCAGCATCTTGGCGAGCTTGACCGACTGGTATTTGGCGATGTGGTTGCCGACGACCTCTTCCGGCTTCTTGAAGGTCATCACCAGCGGCTTGGAGCGCTTGCCCGGCGCGACGTCGAAGCCGTCGAGGGTGAAATCGTCGACATCGATGCGGATATGGGCGTTCTCGAACGGGCCGATGCCGTCGAAGCGGCCCTTGCGCGCCAGAAGCCCGTCGATGGCGACGCGGGCAAAGGCACGCGCCCTGGTCATCAAATCGGCATCGTCGGACGATCCTGAGATCGCCTTGTCGAGACCGGCAAGGATCGACTTCACCGCATCTTGCGGCGTGTCGAACAGGAAGTCCGGCTCGGGACTGTCGTTGGGCGCCTCACCGTCGCTGTCGATCAGCTGGAACAGATAGGAGGCGAGGCTGAAGGCGGAGATGTAAGCCGAGGCCGACAGAAGCTTCTTGAAGGTGGACGCCTCGTCGCCTTCGAGCGGGGCGCGGGTGTTCTTGGCCTGCAGGCTTTCGAGGTCCGAGCCCTCGGCGAAAACGTCAGATATTGCGAGCGCGATCGCCGTGCCTCGCCGGGCACGAAACAAGAGCGTGTGCTGCGGGATGGTCAGCAGCTGGTCGTCGGGATGGACGGCGCCGACAGTCTTCGCCAGCTCGACCTCGCGCGTGCGGCGCACCGACCCGACCGAAACGGTCGAGACGAAGCGGCGGTTGGTGCCGGCAAGTGCCGTGCCGGACTCGCGTGACGGATCCTCCAGCACGACGATGCGGGTGATGAAGCTCTGCGCGGTGGCGCGGTGCTTTTCGATCGCAGCTTCCGGGATGGTGGTCAGGCCGGTATCCATGAAGGGTGCTCCGTGGTGTGACGGTCAGACGTCTGAGATGACCTGCCCGTTGGACAGGATGTGAACCTTGTAGCCGGCAAAAATCTTCTGCGCCTCGCCGACGGCATAGAGCGCCTGATAGGCTTCGTGCGGGATCAGCGCGTGGTTTTCGTAGCTCGACACGCCCTGGCGCGCGGCTTCCAGATCGTCGGTGTTGATGAAGAATTCCTGCGTCGTCTTCTCGCTTGAGAACAGGCCTTTGCGACCGGGTTTCTCGGCCTTCGAATAGACCTCCTGGATGGTCCAGGTCAGCAGCCAGGCATTCTCGGGCTTGCGCACCTTGGCCAGCACTTCGGTTACCGTCGAATTGTTGTCGGTAATGCCGGCCGAATAGAACGGTCCGAGCACGACGCGGCGTAGCTGCTTGGGGTGCAGCGGCTCGAAATCCTTGTCGAGGTTGACCGCGATGGTCGCCGGCGACAGCGTATAGGCGGAGTTCTTCTCGGTGAAATCGTCGAAACGGTGGGCAAGCTCGGGATTGAGCAGGCCGTCGACCGGCAGCGGAATGTCGACCATCTCGTTCAGCTTGCCGTTTCTGTCGACAAGCTGTCGGACCATGTCTTCGGAAGAATCCTCCACCGTCACCATGTAGACCAGCGGCAGGTTGGCGCTGCCGTCGAACGTCGCCCAGTGGACGAGATAGTAGGGACGCGCCGTCTTCGGATTGACCGAGACCTTGGCCGTTTGCGCCAGTGTGAACGGACCGAACGTGTTTTCGCTTTTCACGTCCTCGAGATAGAGCCGCTCGGCCATCGACTTCTGCAGCGCCTGAGGGAATTCCTTGTGGCGCAGGATGAAGTCGGCCATCTCCTCGCGCAATTCGCCGGCCAGCGGAATGTTGGCAAGCCGTGCATCGGCCTGGCGGCGGTCGTTTTCCAATTCGAGCAGGTTCTGGAACACCGGAAATCCGCTCTCGGCGCGCGAAATGCGGAACGTGTCCATGAAGCCCAGCCGGTTGCGCCAGCAGGAAAAGGACTTGTCGAGCCGGGCGATGTATTCGGCGACGATCTTGGCGACGATGCCATGCCGGTAGAGCGGCGAGCGATCGTCGCGCATGAACACTTCAAGGCCGCTGAGCGCGGCCGTGATGGCGGAGAAATACCGTGCAGCCGCTTCGTTTTCGGGGGTCATGCCTGTGCGCTCGCGGGCAGTCCTGTCACTCCTAAGACTGCACGTAGTTTGCCGAATTGTGCTTCCTCAACACCTCGTCGAAGCGGCGGGCAAAGGCATCGTCGGCCAGCTTCTTGCGGCGCTGGATGTCGGCAGTGGCGACCATGTTCTTCTCGTGCATTTCAAGCAGGTCGCCGATGTGCTTTTGCGAAGCAGCACCGATGCCGGCCATCGTTTCCTCGGCGGTGTTGTCGACCTGGCTGCCCAGCGTGTTGATCTTGTGGGCGACGTCCTGCTGGGCGGCGGTCTTCAGCGAATCTTCCAGCGCCTTGTAAAGGACGATGCGCTGCTCGGTATCGATGGTCAGCTTGTTGATCAGCGTCGACTGCGCGGCGATCTGATTGTTGAGCGAATCGACGAAGGTCTGGAACATCGAGGTGTAGCGCTCGAGCGTCTGGCTTTCGGCCAACAGCTCCTGCTCCTTGGCCTGCTTCTCGTTGTATTCCGTGGCCAGCTTGGAGCGCTCGCCTTCGAGCTGCGTGCGCTCCTTCTGGCTGGTCGAGGCGGCGATCTTGTTTTCGATGTCGAGCAGCATCGGGTTGAGTTCCTCGATGCGCTTTTGCACGGCTTCGAGGTTGGACATGGTGGTCTTTCGGCGCTCGATGACCTGCGACAGGCTGGTCTCGGAGGTCTTGTAGCGCTGGTCTAGGACCTCTTTCTGCGCCTTCAGGATGCCGACGATGGTGTCGGATTTGACCAGCAGTTCCTGCAGATTGCCGGCCAGCGACATGTTGCGGACGCGGTCGGTGCGCATACGCTGCTTGCTCTGGCTGGAGAAGACGCCAATGAATTTTTCCCAGCCGGTGTAGTTCTTCATGCTCTCGAACTCGGCGCCGAAGACGTTGGTGGCGTCCTCCAGCCCGATGATCAGGTCGGCGATGTTGCCTTCCATCACCTTCTGCTGCTTCAGCACGTCCTCGATGCGGGCGTTCTCGATGTCGAAATTGGCGTCGCCGATCTTCTTGTCGGCGGTGGCGAGCGTATCAAGCACGGTGCCGGACTGCTCGATCTTGGTGCGCATATCCTGCACGACCTGCTTGGTCTTGGCAATTTCGGCATCGAAATTCTGCAATGTCGCCATTGGGGCCTCCCGCTTCGGCATCACGTCGCTGGTCGCGAACAGCGGCGAATATATGTGGGGCATTCGGGGATTGAAAGACGCAAGACAAGACCCGCCCCGAAAACAAAATAGTCGGTCACGGTCTTGAAAGGCAATGGAGGCGGGGTCATGGCGTGATTAGCCTGCCGGCCAGGCTTAGTTCAGCTGTTATTGAACTGTCATGCCACAAAGCGTCGCGTGGATGCCGCAGTATTCGGCAAACCACTGAAGCAATCGCGAGCGCGATATGCGAAGCCAAAGCCGGCTTTGCAGAGGCGGAAGGATAGCGGATCAGGGCTTGGGATCGGCCTTCAGATAGGCGATGACATTGGCGATGTCGTCGTCTTTGGTCAGGCCGGCAAACGCCATCTTGTTGCCGGGCACTTTCAACTTGGGGGCCTTGAGATACTCGGCAAGATTGGCTTCATTCCAGACCAGGCCGGCGGCGCCTGCACCCTTCATCGCTTCGGAGTAGTGACCAAGAAAACTCTCGGCGCTGCCGGCGGTGCGGCCGACGACGCCCATCAAATGCGGGCCGACCTTGTCGCGGTCGGTGGCAGCTTCATGGCAGGCGATGCACCGGTTGAAGACCTTCTTACCCAGGGCCGGGTCACCGCCGGCATGGGCGGCAAGCGCGGTGGTAAAGAGAAGAATGCTGGCGGACGAAGCGGCTCGAAACATGGCTGACCCCGAAGAGTTCTGGCTGGCCGCCTTATAAGGCCGAGGCCTTAACAAACGCTGCATCGTGGCGGCATTGGGGAAACATGCGCGATCCCGCTGCACCGGCCGGGGCCAAGGCTGCCCATCCGTCAGCCCTTGATAAAGCCGATGAAATCGTCGGGCGCGGCGCGGCCCATCTCTTCTTCCCAGTGGCGGCGGCAGAGCGAGACATAGACGTCCTTGCCGATCGCCACCTGCTCGCCCTGGCGCGCCACCTTGCCGTCAGGGCCGAGGCGCACCACCATCGTCGCCTTGCGGCTGCAGCGGCAGATGGTGCGCACTTCGCGCAGATCGTCGGCGATGGCCAGCAGCGCGCGCGAGCCGGAAAACAGATTGCCCTGGAAATCCGTGCGCAGGCCGTAGCACATGACCGGAATGTTCAGGCGGTCGGCGATGCGGGCGAGCTGCCAGACCTGCTCTTCCTCGAGGAACTGCGCCTCGTCGACGAAGACGCAATGCACCGATGTATGCGCGTGGTGATCGGCGACGCGGGCGAACAGATCATCGCCGTCACGGAACATCTCGGCTTCCGTCTCCAGGCCGATGCGCGACGAGATCAGGCCAGTATCGCCCTTGCGGTAGTGGCCGGCTACGAACAGCATCGTGCCCATGCCGCGCTCGCGATAATTGTAAGAGGCCTGCAAGAGCATCGTCGTCTTGCCGGCGTTCATCGTCGCATAGTGGAAGTAAAGCTTGGCCATGCCGCTCTTTTAAGCCGACTTGGCCTGACACGGGGAGGGGTGGCCGCCCGCATTCCCCTGAAAAAGCCGGCCCGTCTTCGAAAAAACCGTCCGGCACGGCAAAAGTGTCAGCGGTGTCGCTCATTGGCCAGTCTGCGCCGTTGATCGTGATTGCCTTAGCGCTTGAAAACACACCAGAATGGTGTTTGGCTGACGAAACAAGGCGGGCAGAGAAACCGTAACTACGCTTCGCCAAAGAATCACAATGGGAGACTGTCTATGTCGCGTATGAACTCTTTCGTCGCCGGCCTCGGCCTGGCGGCATTTTTGTCCACAAGCGCTGCCTTCGCCGGTGATCCGGCGAGCTGCAAGGTGGTGCGTCTTTCCGATGTCGGCTGGACCGACATCCAGGCGACGACCGGCATCGCTTCCGTTCTGCTGACCGCGCTCGGCTACGAGCCGCAGACGATCCAGCTGTCGGTGCCGGTGACCATGGCGTCGCTGAAGAACAAGGACCTCGACGTGTTCCTCGGCAACTGGATGCCGTCGATGACCAACGACATCAAGGACTATACCGCCGACGGTTCGGTCGAGACGATCAGCACCAACCTGACCGGCGCCGGTTACGGCATCGTCGTGCCGACCTATGTCGCGGATGCCGGTGTCAAATCGCTGACCGATATCGGCAAGTTCAAGGACAAGTTCAACGGCAAGATCTATGGCATCGAGGCCGGCAATGACGGCAATCGCATCATCCTCGACATGATCAAGAACCCGAAGGACAATCTCGAAGGCTTCGAGCTGGTCGAATCCTCGGAAGCCGGCATGCTGACACAGGCCGAGCAGTCGATGAAGAACAATGAGTGGATCGCCTTCCTCGGCTGGACGCCGCATCCGGTGATGGGCGCCATGAAGATCACCTACCTCGATGGCATGGGTGACAGCGGCTTCGGTGCCGCCACCGTCTATACCAATGTGCGCAAGGGCTACACCACCGAGTGCCCGAACGCCGGCAAGTTGATCGCCAATCTGAAGTTCAATCTGGACATGGAAGGCCAGATGATGGACGCGATCCTCAAGGGCGGCGACGCCAACACGGTGGCGACCGACTGGCTGAAGAAAAATCCGGACGCGATCACTCCCTGGATCGCCGGCGTGACCACCTTCGACGGCGGCGACGCGGCGGCGGCCATCAAGACCGCGCTCGGAAGCTGAGCCGACTGAATTCGGCAAAGCCGAACCAGGAAGGGCAGCCATCTTAGAAAAGGCTGCCCTTTTTCATATCCTGTGACAAGATGACGACGATAGAGGCCGAGGGGCAGGGCCGTCTCGAGCATGAGAGGGGCGATATGGATCCGATTTCGAAATTCATGGTCGATCACAAGATTCCGATCGGCGCCTGGGGAAAGGCATTCTTCGGCTTCCTCACCGACAATTTCGACACTGTGTTCAGGGCCTTTTCGAACGGCCTCAATTTCCTGCTCGACGGGTTGGTCGGCATTATGCTGATGGTGCCGCCGGTGCTGCTGGCGCTGATCATCGCGGTCATCGCCTTCCTGCTGCAGCGCTCGCGGACGCTCGCCATCGGCGTCTTTCTCGGCCTGATCTTCATCATCAACCAGAATCTGTGGAAGCAGACGGTGCAGACGCTGGTGCTGGTGGTCGCGGCTGCCGCCATGGCGATGGCCATCGGTGTGCCGCTCGGCATCTGGGCGGCGCACAAGCCTAAGGTCTATCGCGTCATGCTGCCGGTGCTCGACCTGATGCAGACGCTGCCGACCTTCGTCTACCTGATCCCGGTGTTGACGCTGTTCGGCCTCGGCAACGCGCCCGGCCTCATCGTCACCATCATCTTCGTCATCCCGACCGCGGTCAGGCTCACCCATCTCGGCGTCGTCTCGGTGCCGAAGTCGATCGTCGAGGCCGGCGAGGCTTTCGGCGCCACCAAGAGCCAGCTGTTGTGGAAGGTGGAACTGCCCTCGGCGCTGCCCACCATCATGGCCGGTCTGACGCAGTCGATCATGCTGTCTCTGTCGATGGTGGTGTTCGCGGCGCTGATCGGCGCCGGCGGTCTCGGCACCGAGATCAACCGGGCGCTCGGCTCGCGCCGCATCGACCTCGGGCTTGAGGCTGGTCTGGCCATCGTCGTGCTGGCCATCGTGCTCGACCGGATGACCCGCATTGCGGTTGGAGGCAAGAAATGACCGTCGCTGTCGATTTCAGAAACGTCGATATCGTCTTCGGCGCCGACCAGGCCGGATCGCTGAAAATGATCGACGCCGGCGCCAGCCGTGCCGATATTCTCGAAAAGACCGGCAATGTGCTGGGCTGCGCCGGCGCCAGCCTGACCGTCAACGAGGGTGAGATCTCCGTGCTGATGGGCCTCTCCGGCTCGGGCAAGTCGACATTGCTGCGGGCGGTCAACCGGCTCAACGTGGTGTCGCGCGGCCAGGTGCTGGTCAAGGATGGCGACAAGACCGTCGATGTCGTCACATGCGATGAGGCGACCTTGCGGCGCCTGCGCCAGAAACAGGTGGCGATGGTGTTCCAGCAGTTCGGCCTGCTGCCTTGGCGCACGGTGGAGGAGAATGTCGGCCTCGGCCTCGAACTCGCCGGCGTGCCGGAAGCCGAGCGCAAGGAACGCGTGCAACGCCAGCTCAAGCTGGTCAATCTCGACCAGTGGTCGAAGAAATACGCGCATGAGCTTTCAGGCGGCATGCAGCAGCGCGTCGGCCTGGCCCGCGCCTTCGCCACCGAGGCGCCGATCCTTCTGATGGATGAGCCGTTCTCGGCACTCGACCCGCTGATCCGCACCAAGCTGCAGGACGAGCTGCTGCAATTGCAGGCCGAATTGAAGAAGACCATCATCTTCGTCAGTCACGACCTTGAGGAAGCGCTGAAGATCGGCAGCCACATCACCATCATGGAGGGTGGCCGCATCGTGCAGACCGGGGCACCGGAAGACATCGTGCTGCGGCCCGCCAATGACTATGTCCGCGACTTCATCGCCAATGTGAACCCGTTGTCGGTGTTGACCGCCTGGAACGTGATGCGCGACCGTCGCGATCTGGAGCACGGCAAGGACGGCTGGGTGTGGCTCGACCGGCGCAAGACGACGCGCTTCAAGATCGACGATCACGGGCTGGTGGCGGGGGCCGAACGCGACGGCAAGCCGGCGGTGTGGGTGTCGTGCGCCGACGTCGAGGCCCAGCCCGAGGAAGTAGCGCAGGTATTCTGGGCCAATCCCGGCACGTCGTTGAAAACCGTCATGCTGGCCATGCACCGTTCGCAGACCGCCCCGGTGGCGCTGTTCGACGACCAGTCCCGCTTCGTCGGCGCCATCGGCATCCGCGACGTGCTGAGCGCGGTGCTGCGGCGGTAACGGTCCGGTCGCGAGGCTTCGAGGCGACCTGTGTCAGGTCGCCAGCGGCAGGCGCAGTTGCGTCAGCAGGCCACCGCCCGGGTTGTTGGACAGGCTGACCTCACCGCCGGCGGCGCGCGCGATGTTGCGGGCAATGGTCAGGCCGAGCCCGAGACCGCCGGTCTGACGGTTGCGCGATTGTTCAAGGCGCACGAAAGAGCCGAACACGGCGTCGATCTGCGCCTGCGGTATGCCCGGTCCTTCATCGCGGATGGTGAGCAGGATCATGTTTTCCGACCGGCGCAGGCTGAGATGCGCCTTCTTGCCGTAGGTGACCGCGTTCTGCACCAGGTTGGTGACGCAGCGCTTGAGCGCGACCGGCCGCGCCATGCAGATGAGGCCGCGTGATCTTGTATCGTCGTCGAACGAGACGTCGTCATAGCTGTCGGCGATTGACTCCACGAGCGACCAGAAGTCGATGCGTTCGTTCTTCTCCTCCGTCACCTCGAAGGTGGCGAAGTCGATCACCGAACTGGCAATGCTCTCGACATCGGCGAGATCGTGCGCCAGCGCCTCGCGGACCGCCGATTTGCGCAACAGCTCCAGGCGCAGGCGCATCCGCGTCATCGGCGTGCGCAGATCATGCGCAAGTGCCGCCGCCAGATGTTCGCGGTCCTCGACATATTCGCGCAGCCGGGCCTGCATGGCGTTGATCGCCTTGGCGGCGGCACGCACCTCGCGGCTGCCGCTCTCGGCGATTGGCGGGCTCTTCAGATCCTTGCCGATCCGGTTCACGGCGGTTTCCATCATCCGGTAGGGCGCCGTCAGCCGGCGCAGCGACCAGATCGACATGATCACCACCAGGCCTGCGATCAGCGAATAGAGCGGCAGGCTGTCGAAGCTCAGGATCGGGCCGACGGGCGTGATCGGCTCGGTGAAGTTCAGCCATTGACCGTCGGCGAAGCGCAGCGACGCCGTCAGCTTGTCGCTCTGGGCGAAGTTGGCGGCCAGCACCAGAAGGTCGCGTTCCACCTGGCCGATATCGGGCCCCGGCGCGGTGCCGTCGGCGTCGTCGGCCTCGCGCGTCGCCGGATCGCGCCGCACGCGCGCGTCGGTGATGCCGAACTTCGACAGCCGGCCGACAAGGATGTCTTCGAGTTCCGCCAGCTCGTCGTCGCTTGCGATCGACGAGGTGACCGCCGGCGTGTCCGAGACGGTGAGCGCGTAGGTGGAATTGAACAGGCCGGTCGCCGTCGCCTTGCGTTCCTCCGGCGTGGCGTCATGCATCAGCTGCACTAGCGAGAAGGCACGGTCGTTGAGGCGGTAGAGGTCGACCACGCCGTTGGCTACGGCGCGGTCGCGCGACACGATGTAGAGGGTCGCGACCTGGCTGATCAGCAGGCCGGCAATGACGATCAGCAGCACCCAGACAGGCAAGGTCTGCGGCAGGAAACGTCTCATTCGGAGGTCGTCTCGGGCAGGAACTGGTAGCCGCCGCTGCGCACCGTCAGGATCAGCTTGGGCGTTTTGGGGTCGTCTTCCATCTTGCGGCGCAGCCGGCTGACCAGGATGTCGATGCTGCGGTCGAAGGCGTAGTCGCTGTCGCCGCCGGACAGTTCGATGAGTTGGTCGCGGGTCAGCACACGCTGCGCGCTCTTGACGAAGGTCTGCAGCAGGTTGAATTCCGCCATGGTCAGCTCGACCCTGACATCGTCGGGCGCGGTCAGCCGGCGGCGTGAACAGTCCATTGTCCAGCCGGCGAAGCGGTAGATCTGTTTCGTGGTGGCGCGCTTGGGCTCGGCGGCGCCATTGCGCCGTAACACGGCGCGGATGCGCGCCAAAAGCTCGCGCGGGTCGAACGGTTTTGGCACATAGTCGTCGGCGCCCATCTCCAGGCCGACGACGCGGTCGGTCGTCTCGGTGACGGCGGTCAGCATGATGATCGGCGTCGAATACTGGGCGCGCAGGTCGCGGCACAGCTCCAGCCCGCTCTTGCCGGGCAGCATCACGTCGAGGACGATGAGATCGACCTGCGCGCGGCGCAGGATGGTCTCCATCTCGATGCCGTCGGCGGCAACCGAGGTGTGCAGACCCCGCTTCTGGAAGAATTCCTGCAGCAGGTCGCGAATGCCCTTGTCGTCGTCGACGATCAGTATGTGTGCGTCGGATTTCACTTGAGCCCTGTCATTGTTGATTGCCAAGCCGTTCTGTCGGAACCCACACGATAGAATTCAGGCCATATGTTGGCCAGTGCCGATGATGGGTTCACACCAGCTCTCTCAGACACAATCCAGAAACAAAATTCTACAGTTCAGAAAAACTCCTGAAAAATTTCAAGGGCATAACTGGTCTCGTGGCGGTCAGGTCATCGGCTGCGACGCTAGTCTCCGGGTTTACGGATAAACCGATGCCAAGGTTGTCGATCAGTTTGTTGGGTGCGTTGCTGGGCCTTGGCCTGGTCACTGCCGCTGTCGGACAATCGGACGCAAAGGCGACGCCCACCACCCGGAGCGAACGGTGCGCCAATCTCAGCCACCAATTCGATGAAGCCCTCGAAACCCATGCCGCGGCAACGCAGGTCACCGCGGCAAAGGCACTTCAAAGGAAGGGTAACCGGTACTGCGCCGCCAAGAAACAGGCACAGGGCATCCGGATGCTCGCCAATGCTTTGAAGCTGCTTGGAGTGACACCGAACGACCCGGTCCAGTGACACTCAAAAACTCGACCCGCATAAAAGGAAACGAAGCCATGAAAAAGTCCATCCTCTCCGCAACCGGTCTCGCCGTCGCTCTCGCCTTCGCGATGCCGGCTCTCGGCAACGCCGCTGCCACCACGACCGCAGCTCCGGCTGCTTCGACGACCACCGCTCCGGCTACTGCCGCTCCTGCCAAGGCTGCTCCGAAGAAGATCGTGAAGAAGACCGTCAAGAAGCACAAGAAGGCTGCCGAGAAGGCCGTCAAGAAGGACGCCCCGAAGACGTAATCAGGTCCGGCATAAAATGCCGGCCTGTTGACCAAGGTCGCTCCAGCTGGTTTCGGCTGGAGCGGCCTTCTTCCTGTCGGAACGCTGAAGGCCTGACGTTGGCGATGAAGCGGGTCGATGGGTTCAACTGATCTTTGGCGAAGTCTGGCACCGGCAGCTTCCGCCTCGACTGACACTTAACCCGTTTGCAACGCCGGCCGTGTAGGACAATCCGCATGAAGAAGCGGCTTTCGTCCATTGTGCGCTCGATGGTTATCGGCGGCCTGGTTGCCACCGGCATCGCCAGGGTGCTGATCCTGTTCACCGCCAGCCCGGTGCCCGATCCGGCCAGCGGCCGCACCGAGCCTTCGTTGTTCGCGCCGGCGATTTCCACCAACTGGGACTACATCACGCCGGCCCAGACCTGGCTGCTGATCGTGCTGACAGGCGCGACGCTGATCTGCGTCGCCGCGTGGCCGATCGCGGCGTGGATGGAACGCCGGGCGGATGCCGGTGGAAACCGCTTTCGCCCCGATATGCCGTCCGCCACGACCGCGCGGCAGAGTCCCAGCCGTCGCATGTTCGGCCGTCAGGACCGTTGAACGGCAAACGACACTTTCCCACATAGGTGTGAATGCCGCGCCCGGCTTGGGGCGTTGATCAAAATAGACTGTTGCTTTCGCTGGTGCCAGAATGGCGAAGGTCGCTTACGCAAATTGTCGGTTCCAATGCCTGAAATCACCACAAAACCGCGCGTACAGGTCAAGCCGCAGGTCGAACGCCCGAAGCTCTACAAGGTCATCCTTATCAACGACGATTTCACGCCGCGCGAATTCGTGGTGACGGTGCTGAAGGGCGAGTTCAAGCTCAGCGAAGACCAGGCGCACCGGGTGATGATCACCGCGCATCGGCGCGGCGTCTGCGTCGTCGCCGTCTTCACCAAGGATGTCGCCGAGACCAAGGCGACGCGCGCCACCGATGCCGGTAAGGCCAAGGGCTATCCGCTGATGTTCACGACGGAGCCGGAGGAGTAGAGGGCAGTGGAAGCTACCGTCCCTCGCGGTACCACATCGAACCCATCGCCAGAAGCAACAGGCCGAGGCCGAGGAAGCCGCCGAACAGCGGCACGCGCGAGACGGCCTTGAGCACGCTGTCGTCCGTCGTGCGCAGGCCGATCCAGTCGCTGCCGGACGCGGCGCCGGCCGAGCGCACCGGCACGATGGAAGGCAGCGTCACGTCGCTTCCAAGGGCCGTGGATGACGCCAGCCGGCGCACGCTGCCGCCGGTGGCTTCCGCCGGCGCCTTCAGCCGGTTTTCGGTGGAAATGACATCGGCGAACTCCGGTGCGTTGACCGGGCCGACATGGGCGAGCGCCGTCAGGTCGCCATTGGCGACCTGGTAGAGGCCGATCTCGCTGGTCTCGACGCTGCCGAGGAAGACGCCGGGCTCGGATTTCTCGAGCTTGACGGTCAAGGTCTTGCCGGACGGGGTGATGATCTGGGCGGGGCCGGGATCGTCGGCCATTGTCTGGCGACGGATTTCCAGCACCATGCCGCGACCGTCGGCGGTCAGGCGTTCTTCCTCAAGCTCGGGCTCCTTCATCAGCCAGTGCGCGATGCGCCGGTAGAGCTGGACGTGCGGGCCGCCGCCTTCGAAGCCGCGCGCCCACAGCCAGCCCTGGTCGGACAGAAGCATGCCGACGCGGCCTTCTCCCTTGCGGTCGAGCAATAGCAAGGGCCGGTTGTCGGCGCCCTTCATCACCACTTCGCCTTCGGGATTCTGCACCCCTATGGTGCGGAACCAGCGGCTCCAGTGCGGCGGTTCGGTGGCCGAGCCATCCAGCCCACGCGTCACCGGGTGGCGCTGGCCAAGATCGGTGAGGCTTGGATAGAAGGCCTTGTCGACAACTTCGCCGGTCGGCATCGCCGGCAGGGCCGACATCAGCGGCGTGCGCGCGATCGAGCTTTCGCCGGCATATTCGGGGCCGGCGGCGATCAGCAGCGCGCCGCCCTTTTCGACATATTCGGAGATGTAGTCGTAATAGAGGATCGGCAGCACGTCGCGGTGCTGGTAGCGGTCGAAGATGATGAGGTCGAAATCCTTGATCTTCTCGACGAACAGCTCGCGGGTCGGGAAGGCGATCAGCGACAATTCATTGATCGGCGTGCCGTCCTGCTTCTCCGGCGGCCGCAGAATGGTGAAATGGACGAGATCGACCGAGGCGTCGGATTTCAACAGATTGCGCCAGGTGCGCTCGCCGGCATGCGGCTCGCCGGAGACGAGCAGCACGCGCAGGTTCTCGCGGATGCCGTCGATGAGCGCGATGGCGCGGTTGTTGGTGTCGGTCAGCTCGCCCGGCTCGCGGTCGATGGCGAGTTCGACGATGTTGCGGCCGGCGGCGGGAATGGTCACCTGCAGCGGCATCGCCTGGCCGACGGTGGCGTGCTCGACCGCGACCTGCTCGCCATTGACCGAGACGCGCACGTCGACCGGACCGGTCTCGTTTTCGGTCGAGATGACGCGGTAGGTCATGTCGAGCGGTTTGCCGACAAGGCCGAAGCGCGGCGCGTTCTCGAAGCGGATGCGGCGATCCTTTTCGTGGTCGTTGCCGGTGATCAGGGCATGCAGCGGGGCGTTGAAATCGGGGGCGCCCGGGGGCGCGTCATGGACCTCGCCATCGGTGATCATGATGGCGCCGCCGATGCGGGACGGCGGCACGTCGCGGAACGCGCCCTCGAGCGCACTGAACAGCCGCGTTTCGGTGCGCTCTTCGGCGGCCTCGGACTTGCCGGCCTCGACGACGCGCACGTCGAACTGCTTGAAGCGGCCAAGACGCTGCTCCAGCCCCGTCAGCGCCTCGTCGGTTTGTTTCGTGCGGTCGCCGATATCCTGGCTCTGGCTACGGTCGACAACGAGGGCGACAATGCTTTTCAGCGGCTCGCGCTCCTCGTTGAGGAATACCGGGTTGAACAGGGCGGCGGCGAGCGCCATCAAAGCGATGAAGCGGAAGACTGAGCCGCGCTGGCGAAACCACAGGCCGATCAGCGCCAGCAGCGCCAACGGCACCAGCGCCAAGGCCAGCAAGGGCCAGGAGATCAGCGGTTCGAAGGAGATTGACCAGTTCATTCCTTACCCTCCCATTTGGGAGGGTTGATCCGCGGAGGTGCAACAAAAGACATCATTCTACTGCCCCAACCGTTCGAGCAGTATCGGCACGTGGACCTGGTCGGATTTGTAGTTGCCGGTCAGCATGTACATCATGATGTTGACGCCAGCACGCAGTGCGTAGATGCGCTGCATCGGGTCCGCCGGCACGGTCGGCAGCAGTGGATCGCCATTCTCGTCGACCGCCCAGGCGCCGGCGAAATCATTGGCGGTGATCATGATCGGCGAGACGCCGTCGCCAGTGCGCACCGGCCGGTTCTCGGCATTGCTGGCTTCGAGCGATGCCTCGACCCAGAGCGGGCTACCTGCAAAGCGGCCGGGGAATTCGGGCAGGATAAAGAAGGATTTCGTCAGCACGTGGTCGGACGGCACCGGCTCCAGCGGCGGGACATTGAGGCTGCCGAGGATGTCGCGCAGCCGCTCCGTCGCCGGGCTGGTCGAATCGGCGCCGATACCGTTGGCGAACTGGTCGCGGGTGTCGAACAGCACCGTGCCGCCCTGCTGCATATAGGCGTCGATGCGGGCGATCGCGGCCTGGCTCGGCATCGGTGCAGCCGGATCGATCGGCCAGTAGATCAAGGGATAGAACGACAATTCGTCCTTGGAGATGTCGACGCCGGCCGGTGCGCCCGGTTCCAGTGCCGTTTTCTCGACCAGGAAGCGGGTCAGGCCCTCGAGCCCGGCGCGGCTAATCGAATCGTCGCCCGGCACGCCGGTCAGCACATAGGCTATGCGGGTCTTCGAAATCGCCTCTATTGCGACCTCGTCGCCCGGCTTGGCGTCATCGGCGCGGGCGAGATCGGCATGGCCGAACAAGGCACCGAGCGCAATCAGGATCGCTGTGGTCGTGGCCATGGCAGCAGTACGGCGCGGCCGGCGGGTAAACAGGCCGCCTATCCAGAACACAGCCAGCGTGTCGAGCAACATCAGCACCAGGGCAGCCGCGACCAGCGTGCCCTTCAAATTGCGCGATTCGTCGAAGGCATACTGGATTGATGTGACCGGAACAGTGATCTGCGGGCGTGCCAGCGGTGTCAATGTGCTGTCGGCTTCAAGCAAATTGTGGGCAAACACACCCGTCTCGGAACCATAGAGGCCGGGCGGGTTCTCAAATGTTACCGGCAGGGCGCCGGCGCCCGGCACCAGGGGCCGTGCGTCCGGCGTTGGCGGCACCAGCGAGCCGTCGGCCGCAATCATGCGATAGGGCGCCAGCGAGGTGGCGGCAGCTTCGGCATTGGCGATAGCCGCGCCCTGGTTGCGCGACAGCTGCACGATGCGGCGCAGCATCTCGACGAAGCTGCCCGAGATCGGCAGGTTCGACCAGGTCGCCTCGGGCGTGACGTGGAACAGCACCAGCGTGCCCTTGCCTTTCTTCAGTCCGGTGACCAGCGGCGTGCCGTCGGCAAGGGCCGCCCAGGTGCGCTCGACGATGTCGGGCGTCGGCTCGGCCAGCACCTGCCTGCTGACGGTGACCTCGGTCGGCGGAGCGAGATCGGCGAACGGGCCGGCCTTGGGGAATTCGGTGACCGGCTGCGGCGACGTCCATGACAGCGCGCCGCCGAGCGAACGTTCGCCGGTGCGCAGGCGAACCGGCAGCAGATCGTCGTCATTGCCGGCAGCGGCCAGCCGCGACCCGGCGAAACGCACCAGCGTGCCGCCATTGTCGACCCAGTCGACCAGCCTTTGCCGGACCTGTGCGGGAATGGTGCCGATGTCGGCCATGATGATCATCGCCGGCCTCTGGTCGAGGATCTGCGGGATGGCGTCGGCGAGGTCGGCGCTGGAGGGTTCGACCAGATCGGCGAAGGGCTGCAGCGCGCGCCTGATGTAGTAGAGCGGCGACAAAAGCGGCTGCGCCTGGTCGGCCTCGGCCTGCGACAACAGCCCGACGCGGCGGCGCTTGGAGCTTTCATCGAGGACGCGCACCGCGCCGGCCTGGCGCTCGCCGTCGAGCGCGATCGAGGCGAAGTCGTTGCGCAGCTCGAACGGTACCGCCACGGTGCCGGTGGCTGTGGTTTCGCCCGGCGAAAAAGTCAGCGTCGCATCGGCGATGCGGCGGCCCTTGTCGTCGAATGCGCCGGCGGTGACCTGCGCCGGGGCAGGGTCGCCCGGCGCGCGGATGGCCGTCAGGGCAAAGCCGTCGACTTGGTTGTCGGCGGCGGTCAGGCCGGTCAGCGACAGCCTGTCGGCGGTTGCCCAGACGACACGGGCGGCATTTTTCGACAAAAGCGTGTTGAAGGCGGCCTCGTCGCCCTTGGCCGCAAGGCCATCGGCGAGCACGGCGACACTTGCGCCGGGTAAGGTCTCCAGCACGCCGGCGACGCGGGCATAGACGGCGGGCCGGTCGGTCGGGATCGGCCGCGGCCTGGCGGCGCGCAGCCGGTCAAGGGCGGTGGCGGCATCGAAGGGGCCGACCTCCGCATTGGGTTTTTCGGCCGTGAAGGCGATAATAACAGGCACGCCGTTCGAGCCGGCATCGTTGATCAGCCGCTCGGCGGTGGCGACGCGCTTGCCCCAGTCGGCGGCACTGGCCCAGTCATTGTCGATGACGAGCGCGAGCGCCGCACCCTCGGCCGGCAGCTTTTCGCGCGGGTTGAAGACCGGGTCGGCCAATGCGGCCACGATGAGGGCGGCCATCAAGAGCCTGAGCAGCGTCAGCCACCACGGGCTCTGCTGCGGCGTCTCCTCGCGCTTCAACACCCGGGCCAGGATCTTCAGCGGCGGGAAGATCTCGGTCTGCGGCTTGGGCGGCGTCAGCCGCAACAGCCACCAGATCACCGGCAGCGCCAGCAGGCCCCACAGCACCATGGGGGCGCCAAAGGAGAGCGGCAGCCAGCTCATGCGCTGATCTTTCCGGCACGACCGCCTACGGTCGGCCTGGGCTGATCGCCACTGGCGATCATGCTGGCACGACCGCCACCAGCGGTCGGCCCGACAGAGGGACCATCGGCGGTCATCGCCATGTGCAGGCGCACCAGCGCGTCGGAAGCCAGCCGATCGGTGTGGTTGACGGTAAAGCTCCAGCCGAGGCGCTTGCACCAGGCGGCCAGTTCGTGGCGGCGGGCGGTATAGAGCAGGCGATACTCGTCACCCAGGATTTCGGCGCGGCCGGCGGTCAGCTTGTCGCCGGTCTCGGGATCGGTGAACTCGGTGCGGCCGGCATAGGGGAAGGTTTCCTCGGCCGGGTCGGCGACCTCGATCAGGTGGGCGCGCACGCCGTGGCGGGCAAGCACGTCGAGCCAAGCCATCGTCTCCTCTACGGGATCGAGGAAATCGCTGACGACAACGATGTCGCAGAAGCGTCGGATATCGGACAAATCGGGTTTTGCGGGCAAGTCGCCGGCATGCATGAGCTGAGCGGCGATGCGCTCGGCGCCGTTGCGGGCGGTGAACGGATCGGTGAGGCCGGGCCAGGCGATGCGCTCGCCGCTGCGCGACAACAGCTCTGCCATGGCCAGCGCCAGCACCAGCGCGCGCGATTGCTTGGAAACGCTGGCGCCGGTCGATTTGTAGAGCATCGAGGGCGAGGGGTCGGCCCATAGCCAGACCGTATGGGCGGCTTCCCATTCGCGGTCGCGCACATAGGTATGATCGTCGCGCGCCGAGCGACGCCAATCGATGCGTGAGGAATCGCCTTCGACATAGGGCCGGAACTGCCAGAAATTCTCGCCGATGCCGCGCTTGCGGCGGCCGTGCCAGCCGGCGATTACGGTGTTGACGATGCGGCGCGCCTCGACCAGCAGGTCGGGCACAAGCGAGGCCCGCAACCGGCCACGGGCGAGCGCGTCGCGCGTCGCTGCCGGAGCCTGGACCTCGCCAATACGCGCCATCAGATACCTTTGGCCAGTTTCGCCACCACGTCGCGCACGCTGGTGCCTTCGGCTCGGGCGGCGAAGGTCAGCGCCATGCGGTGCTGCAGCACCGGCTCGGCCAGTGCGCGGACATCGTCGATCGAGGGCGCCAGCCGCCCGTCGTAGAGCGCACGCGCCCTGGTGCACAGCATCAGCGCCTGGCTGGCGCGCGGGCCAGGGCCCCAGGCGACATGCTTGTCGGTCTCGGCATTGCCCTGGCCGGGACGCGCCGAGCGCACCAGCGTCAGGATCGCCTCGACGACGCTTTCGGGCACCGGCATGCGGCGGATCAGCGTCTGGATCTCCTTCAGCCGCACCGGCTGCAGCACATTCTGGGCTTTCGCGTCCTCGATGCCGGTGGTTTCGAGAAGGATGCGGCGCTCCGCCTCGATTTCGGGATAGAGGATGTCGACCTGCATCAGGAAGCGGTCGAGCTGGGCCTCGGGCAGCGGATAGGTGCCTTCCTGCTCCAGCGGGTTCTGCGTCGCCAGCACGTGGAAGGGCGCTGGCAGGTCGTAGCGGGCGCCGGCAATGGTGACGTGATACTCCTGCATCGCCTGCAGCAGCGCCGACTGGGTGCGCGGCGAGGCGCGGTTGATCTCGTCGGCCATCAGAAGCTGGGCGAAGATCGGCCCGGCGATGAAGCGGAAGGAGCGCTTGCCGATCTCGTCCTGCTCCATCACCTCGGAGCCAAGGATATCGGAGGGCATCAGGTCGGGGGTAAACTGGATGCGGCGGGAATCGAGGCCGAGCACGATGCCCAGCGTTTCGACCAGCTTGGTCTTGGCGAGGCCCGGCACGCCGACCAGCAGCGCGTGGCCGCCGGCCAAAAGCGCCACCAGCGTGCGCTCGACGACGCTCTCCTGGCCGAAGATGACCCGGCCGACCCCGTCGCGGATCCTGGAGATGTCGGCCAGCGCTTTCTCGGCCTCGGCGATCATGTCCGTTTCGCTGATCGGGCTTTCCTTGACCATTACGCTCATGCCGCATCGATCCTTGTGGTTGGAAATACCTGCCTGCAGCATACCATGACTGCCGCGATTCGGCCTCGCCTAGCGTCTGCATCAGAATTTAAATCACAGACTTAGGCTGACAAGCGGAACAACAGTGACTATTTCGTGACCATGACGGGACCCTTGGAACATCGTGAAGAAGGCCTGACGACCGCCACCGAGGCGCGGGGGCTCGAGGCGCTGATCTCGCGCGCGGCCCGCGCCGGCAAGGGCGCAGCACCCGTCGAGCGCTGGAATCCGGACTTCTGCGGCGATCTCGACATGGAAATCAAGGCCGACGGCACCTGGTTCTACCTGGGCACGCCGATCGGGCGCATGCCGCTGGTGCAGCTTTTCTCCTCGGTGCTGCGCAAGGATGCCGACGGCAGGACCTATCTGGTGACACCGGTGGAAAAGGTCGGCATCCGCGTCGCCGATGCGCCTTTCATCGCCGTCGAAATGGATGTTTCTGGCGACGGCGACGCGCAAATCATCACCTTCCGCACCAATGTCGGCGATGTGGTCGAGGCCGGACCGGAGCGGCCGTTGCGCTTCGTCGACGAGAACGAGACCGGCGGGCTGAAGCCCTATGTACTGGTGCGCGGCCGGCTCGAGGCCTTGGTTGCGCGGCCGGTGATGTATGAGCTGGTCGGACATGGCGAGGAGGTCGAGATCGGCGGCAAGACCATGTTCGCGGTGCGCTCGAAGAATGCTGTGTTCCCGATCATGCCGGCGGACCAGTTGAAGCGGCTGAGCGCGTGATGGACCAGGTGTCGCCGGCGCCATTTTCATCCGCGGATTTTCGCGCGCGCTTTGCCGCGCAGCCGGATGCGCATGCCGGGGACGACTATGGCGATCATCGCTTCAACCCCGGTCACCCACGCCTTAACCAGGGCAAGGCGCTGCGCGATGCGGCGGTGCTGATCCCGGTGGTCGATCACGAAGGCGATGCGACGGTTCTCCTGACAAAACGAGCCGAAAAGCTGCGCAACCATTCGGGGCAGGTGGCCTTTCCCGGCGGCACCATCGATCCCACCGATCCAAGCCCGGAGGCCGCGGCGCTGCGCGAGACCTTCGAGGAGATCGGCCTTGGCCAGGATGGCATCGAGGTCATCGGCCGCATGCCCGACTATGTCGCCGGCAGCGGCTACCGCATCGCACCGGTTCTCGGCATCGTGCAGCCGGGTTTCCAACTCACCTTGAATGCCGACGAGGTCGATGCTGCCTTCGAAGTGCCGCTGCGCTTCCTGATGGACCCGGCTAATCACAAGCGCGACAGCCGCATGTGGAACGATCTCGAATGGTTCTTCTACGACATGCCTTATGGCGACCGGCGCATCTGGGGCGTCACCGCCGGCATCATCCGCACGCTCTATGAAAGGCTCTATGCGTGAGTGTCTCGATCGCGGGCAGGGCCGACTGGCTCGGCGACAAGCATCTGCAGCGCCTGCTGGCCGCACTGGCCGAGGGCGGCGAAGAGGCGCGTGTCGCGGGCGGCGCCGTGCGCAACACGCTGATGGGCCAGCCGGTCGCCGACATCGACATCGCCACCACGTGCTTGCCTGAGGAAACCATCCGCCGCGCCGACGCGGCGGGCTTCAAGGCGGTGCCAACCGGCATCGAGCATGGCACGATCACGGTGGTCGCCGGCGGCAAGCCCTATGAGGTCACCACCTTGCGCGCCGACATCGAGACCGACGGGCGGCGCGCCAAGGTGTCGTTCGGGCGCGACTGGAAGCCTGATGCCGAGCGGCGCGACTTCACCATCAACGCGCTCTATGCCGAGGCCGATGGCAGGGTTGTCGACCTGGTCGGCGGCGTCGCCGACATCGAGGCACGCCGGCTGCGCTTCATCGGCGATGCGGAAGCGCGCATCCGTGAGGATTATCTGCGCATCCTGCGTTTCTTCCGTTTCTTCGCGTGGTACGGCGATGGCCGGCCGGACGCCGAGGGACTGAAGGCCTGTGCCCGGCTGAAGGAAGGGTTGGCCCAGCTTTCGGCGGAGCGCATCTGGTCGGAACTGAAGAAGCTTCTGTCAGCACCTGATCCCTCGCGGGCGCTGCTCTGGATGCGGCAGGCTGGTGTGTTGACCGCCGCGCTGCCGGAAAGCGAGAAATGGGGCATCGATGCGATCCACGGGCTGACCAAGGCCGAGAAGGATCTGGGCTGGGCACCTGACCCGCTGCTGCGGCTGGAAGCGATCGTGCCGCCGGATGCCGCGCGCACGAAGACGCTCGCCGAGCGGCTCAAATTTTCGACTGCCCAAGCGGATCGCCTGCGCCACTGGGCGCTTGCCACCGCCGTCGAGCCGAAGACGACCGAGGGCGAGCTGGCGAAGAGGCTCTATCGCGGCGACCGGCAGGGGTTTGTCGACCGGCTCAGATTGTCGCTCGCCGGGGCACGGGCGCGCGCTGTCGAGGACACCGACGCGCTGCTTGAAGCCGGCGGGTTTTCGCGGCTGCTGGCCTTCGCGCTCAAATGGAAAAAACCGGTATTCCCGCTGAAAGGCGCCGATCTGACGGCGCTCGGCGCAACGCCAGGACCGAAGCTGGGCGAAATCCTCAAGAACCTCGAGGCGGAATGGATCGAAACGGGATTTGCGCCTGATCGCGACGCACTGCTTGATCGCGCCGCGAAGGCACTGGAAACCTAGGCCTTGGCTCGAAGTCTGTGCTCCGTGACGGTCTAATGTCGTCGAACGAGCGAAGCTACCTGATTGCCACGGGAGCCAGGGCGCGTGAAAGGCTCGCTTCGCCCTTGCCGTACATGGAAGCACTATAGTTGACCAGGGTGTCGGTACGAGCCGTATTGAGCAGATCGTTGGTGATCTGGGTCGGCGTGGCCTTGGTGAATTTGCTGCCTAGTATCGCCGCATATCCTGAAATGATCGGCGCTGCGAAGGAGGTGCCATATAGGCCTGTCTTGCTCCCATCGACGCCAACCACAAGAAAGTGGCTTTGCACGAGCGGGTCGGAGCCGGCATAGTTGGAGTACCAGGCAAGCTGGGCCTTGTTGGTTGTTGTGCCGTTCGTCGACAGGGCGCCGACGAAGACCGCAGAGGCTTTGCCAACCAAGGCGATGTCGAGATAGTCCTGCTGACCGCTTGTGACACCGCCCACGGCAACCGAATCATTGCCCGCCGCCTTCGAAACAAAGGCCGACCCTTTGGTGGCATAGGAGATGATGGAGGCTTCCTCGGCGCTCCATCCGATCTGGTTCGAACTGTAACCGGCGTTGGCGTACATGCCATAGCTCAGATTGAGCACGTTCAGGCCACGCGTCAGGCTGACGGCCGAACTGGTTGAAAAGTCCTTCGACCTGATGGTCGCCAAGGGCGCGATCATGCTGGCTTCCTCGCGCGTCCACTCACCGTGGCGCTGGGTTTGAACCCCGACACCGAAATTGCCCGAGAAGCGCGATGTACTGGAGAAATCGTCGACAATGGTAATCGTGACGCCCTTGCCCTTGTACCCCGCGGCCCATGCCGCGCCGACGTCGGGGCTCATCCACCCCTGCACCGCCTGTGTGGTCGCAGCCGGTATCGTTGCACTCGCGCATGTGGATCGGCCGCCGCCGTGACACAGCGCGGCCATCTCATCCGCATTGACCGCCTCCTGTGCCGAAGCCATCGGCGCCGACAGGGTGGTGAGAGCCGCAACGATAACGAATTTCAAGCAACTACCGGACATGCTCTTACTCCGTTCAAACAGGAACCAGGGCGGGCGAACGTGAATTTCGGGACGAGATGATTTTCTCATTTGCATCCTCCCCGGTGATCAGAAAGTAACACGGTAATTCAGCCAGAGGTGCTGGCTCTCCGGTTTAGCGTTAACCAGATATTTCAAAGTTTCCTCTGGTGCCATCTCGCTGGCCGCGAGCCGGCAATTGACGCTGTAAGTACCGAAATCGCCGTAGTTCGCTTCGCATGGCTTTTCGGTAAGCTTGCCGCCGAGGGTCGTGGTGAGCGACAAGGAAAGAGTGCTGTTCGGACCCGGATGCATCTGCGTGAGGAAACCCAGCTTTAGGCTGGGCTCGATGCGATATTTCTCACCTTCTTCTCCGGTGCCAAATCCCCAGAGGATGCCGGTGTCTTCCGTGATCTGGGTCAAAAGTTCGACATGCATGTCGACCCAGCTTGCGTGGTACCATTGGTTGAACGATATCCGGCTTCCGTCCTGCAGTTCATAACCGCCGCCGCCAAGGCCGCGCGCGCGATCGCTGAGCGGCGAGCCTTGATGGAGGTCGACCAGCGATGTGGTCACTTCCTGGGCTATCGCCGGAGACGCTGAAAGGAGCCCGTACAGCAGGAGCGCCGTCGTGCGGAAACTCACTCGATTGCCGGACTTTTCGCGCATGCGCGAAACACCTCGCCCCACCGATCCCGGACCAGTGCCTGGTGGCGACGGGCTTCTCTTGCAGCCCCACTGTAGCCGGATTATCTACCCCGACAGTTGCACGGGGTCGGTTACCGCAGGGTTTATTTTAGCTGAGGAAAATATAATTCTTTGACCTGCGTGTCTTGCCGGCAGAACGTCCGCGATGGCGCTTCTCGACCAACCTTGAAGTGCCAACGCGGCTTGTTGGTGTTGCGGATGAATCCGAGCGGCAAATGCTAGGCCGCGTCGCGGGTCTTTTCGATGCGCGAGCGGATCGCCTCGATCATCGTCTCGCGGATGACCGTCTCGCCATGGGTCTCGCGCATGTGCTCGACGACACGGCGCATGACCTCGGCCTCCTCATCGGCACGTGTGTGCCAGTCACAGCCGGGCACGAGCGACCCGCAGTGAAATTCCTTCATGCGATTTCTCCTTTTCCTCCGTGGAGCCCGATCGAGGCTCCGGCACTTTCTTGGCTCATGGTCCGATTTCAGGGTTGAATCCGCGGAGCCGCGAGCGGGTGGAAAGCATAACACAGATGGGGTGGTATCGGTTGCCGTCAACGGCAAAAAGGGCGAAACAGCTCTGCTCCGCCCTTTCGCGCTAGCCCGAAGCAGGACCAGACATCATCTTGCCCTGCTTTGGCAGGCCATCACTTCGCGATCTTGACAGCCTCGGCGATTTTTTTCTTGCCGCTCATGTCCCAAGAGACGCGGACCTTTTCGCCGGTCTGCAGGCCAGGATCCTTGAAGGTCTTGGAAAGCGTAAAAGACGATCCGTCATCAAGGACAAGGCTCTTGGCCGCTGCGTCAAAGGTCTTGATCGTGCCGGTGGTGTGCTTGACGGCGGCGAACGCCACCGAACCGGAAGCGAGAAGGGCAGCGGCTGCAGCCGAAACAATGATCTTGCGCATTGCAAAGTACTCCTGGAAGGGGCGGGCATCCTTTTTGACGAAGGTGTCCCGCATCGTCTGGGCCGTCCGGTCGCGTCGGGTCGCGGCTCGCTTGTTTTGAGGCAATTCCGAACGGAAAACCGTTTCACACTTTCCTGGAATTGCTCTCGGGCGAACCGCCGGCGCTTCCCGACCCGGCGCCACAAATAGGCCAGCCTTTTCAATAGCCTATTAGACGAAAAAGAAATTTTTCACCGCACCGCGTGCCACATTCCATGCCCATTTCGCGCAAATGGGACATCAATGCGGCTCACGCCGCGCTCACCAAATTGTTACGGCCAGCGAACCTCTGGCGGCAGGCTAGAGAGGATTGCCGCGACATTGCCGCCGGTCTTCAGTCCGAAGATGGTGCCGCGATCGTGAAGCAGATTGAATTCGACATAACGGCCGCGGCGGATGAGCTGTTCGTCGCGGTCACCGTCGGTCCAGTTCTCGTTGAAGTTGGCGCGTACGAGGTGGCCATAGACGACGAGAAAAGAGCGGCCGACATCCTGGACGAAGTTGAAATCAGCATTCCAGCCACCCTTGTCTTCGCCCGAATGCAGCCAATCGAAAAAGATGCCGCCGGTGCCGCGGGGCTCATTGCGGTGCGATAGATAGAAGTACTCGTCGCACCAGGCTTTGAATTTCGGATAATCGGCCACCGCGACGTTCTTCTCGCAGGCGAATTGCATCGCGCGGTGGAAGGCGACCGTGTCGGGGTCGTCCTGGGTGCGGCGGCGGTCGAGCACGGGCGTCAAATCGGCGCCGCCGCCGAACCATTGGCGCGAGGTGACGACCATGCGCGTGTTCATGTGCACGGCCGGAACGTTGGGGTTCCAGGGATGCGCGATCAGTGAAATGCCGGATGCCCAGAAGCGCGGGTCTTCCTCGGCGCCGGGCATCTGCTTCCTGAATTCGGGCGAGAACTCGCCATGGACGGTCGAGGTGTGGACGCCGACCTTCTCGAAGACGCGGCCGTGCATCATCGACATGGTGCCGCCGCCGCCCTTACCTGCGTCGCGTTCCCATGGCGTCTTTTCGAAACGGCCTGGCGACCATGAGGCCAGTGGCCCGCCAAGATCCTGCTCGATCTGCTCGAAGGTGGCGCAGATGCGTTCGCGCAGCGCCTCGAACCACAGTCGCGCCTTCATCTTCTTCTGTTCGATGTCGGCGGGCAGGCCTGCCGGTATTTCGGGTCGTTCCAAGTGCCGTCTCCGGTTGTGGGCGGCGAGCCCTACAAATGACTCGTCTTTTGCCGGCGCGATCCCTAATCTCTTAGGGGCAAGGGTCAAGTCACTTTGGTTTTGCGCATGATCCTTTCCGAAACTCGATTCCGATTTCGGGGTCATGCGCTAGGTGCAAGGAGTTGTTTCGTGCGCACCCCGGCAAGACCACCGCTGGATGGCCTGAAGAAAAGGCTCGACCAAAGCCGGGCCGAGCGCGCGCGCATGCCGCGCGACGGTTTCCTGCGCGAGACCTTCGTGCTGCCGCGCTCCGATGCGCGGCTCAAGGCCAAGGAATGGTTCGAGCGCTTTCCCAAGCAGGCCTACTGGACCGAGATCGAAAGCTGGTTCGAGCGGCCGGGCGACCTGATCGAGTTCACCATCAGGCGCTTGCCGGCGGCTGACTGAAGCGCGCTTTCCTCCACGAGGGGAGGGTGCTCAGCCTGCGACCAACCGCCTCGCGCCGGTGCCTTCCCTTGCCAGCCGGTCGCCCTTGTTGCGCAGCGGGCATTTGTCGATCGACATGCAGCCGCAGCCGATGCAGTCGGTCAGCCCGTCGCGCAGTTTCTTCAGCTGGGCGATCTTGTGATCGAGCCCGTCGCGCCAGGCGGTTGACAGCAGGTTCCAGTCATCGCGCGTCGGCGTGCGGCCCTCGGGCAGCGATGCCAGGGCCGTGCCGATCTCGGCCAGCGAGATGCCGACCTCTTGCGCCACCTTGATAATCGCCACGCGCCGCAGCACGTCGCGGCCGTAGCGGCGCTGGTTGCCCGACGTGCGGTGGCTGCGGATCAGGCCGCGGGCCTCATAGAAATGCAGCGCCGATACCGCGACACCGCTGCGCATGGCCACCTGGCCGACCGTCAATTCCGTTACCGGTGCCATCTCTGTTTTTCGTCCCGATTTTTCCGCTTGACCTCAAGTTAAGTTGAGCTTGTAGCGAAGAAACCCAGGATCTGCAAACGAAGGAGAAGGCGATGTGCGCCTGGGTCAAGATGACGGGAGACGGAGTGCCGTTATCCCAGTTGCCGGATGGCTTCGCCCGCCACCATGGCGACGGAAAGCGCGACGTTGATGCTGCGCGCCGCGCCCTGCATGGGGATGGTCAGCCGCGCATCCGCCGCCTGATGAACGGGATCCGGAACGCCTGCGGATTCGCGGCCAACCAGAAGGATGTCGCCATCGGCGAAGGCAAAGCTGGTGTAAGCGGTCGTGGCTTTGGTCGACAGCAGCACCAGCCGGTGTGCGCGGGCTTTGCGCCAGTCCTCGAAGGCGTGCCAGTCGACATGCCGGGTCAGAGCAGCCATTTCGAGGTAATCCATCCCGGCTCGCTTGAGCGCTTTGTCGGAAAGCGGAAAGCCGGCCGGTTCAATGATATCTACGCCGAGCCCGAGGCAAGCGGCGAAGCGCAGGATTGTCCCGGTGTTGCCGGCGATATCCGGCTGGTAGAGCGCGATGCGGAGACGACAGTTCATTTCCGCGTCTTTCTAATAAGTGGCAAATCGGCCACAGCGGGCTCGCGGTTTTGGAAATTGCTGGACCTGCGGGTGGCCATTTTCTGCGAAGTCGGGTATGTCAGCTCCATTGTCAACCCGAACCGATGGAGGGGTAATTCATGATGACCATGCACATCCAGCGCCCCTCTCGTGGGCTTACCTGCCTGCCGGCGGCTTCGGTACGACAATTCTCCTGACTCTCTAAGACTTGATCGCACCGATTCCCGCCGAAACGATTTTTCGGCTCTCGAAGGAATCCTGCGATGTTTTTCAAAAAGTCAAAAGGGCTGAACGCCCCACCTGAGCATGTCCAGACCGATGCCTATCGTGTCCAGACCGACGCAATGCGTGCCTCCGGCCGAATGCCGGCGGACGATGTTGCTTCGCCTTTTTATCTCTATTTTCACACGGAGGACGGACCGATGTTCGATCCCTACAGAATACCCGGCTCAAGGAGCCTGCATATTCACCGACTGCCGACTTGGGCGCTGCTGATCGGCGACACCTATTCGTCGGCGGTTCACGCCGAGATCCGCCGCCGGCCGCATCGCGGCATGCTGCCGGATGTCGATTTCTCGCACGCGGTTCCCGACCCGAGCCGGCCGTCGCTGGTGCGCCGGATCATCCGGCTGATCAGGCCCGGTGCGAAAATCCGGATCGTGAACAGTGCGCCGTCAGGATCGTCAGGCACAGCTGTCGGCGAAAAGCCCGCGAGCCCCTATATTGCGCGAAGCAGGGCCGACGGTCCGGATGATTCCGGACCGTCGGCCCTCGGCGCCGTGCGGTCCGGGGACTTCGTACGCTCCCGCGCCGCATAAGCGGAAAACAGATTTGTGAGCATGGCCTATGTTGTTGTTTAGCTGGTTTGAAAGACGGCTCGATCCGTTCCCCGCGGCGGAACCGGTCGAGCCGCCCAGGACGCTGGTTGCCTTCTGCGTGCATTATACGCGCGGCGCCTGGCCCTATATTCTTCTCGACGCGGTGCTGGTGACGGCGATCGCGATTGCGGAAGTGTGGATGTTCGGCTTCCTCGGCCGCATCGTCGACTGGCTGTCGGGTCAGAATCGCGAAACCTTCCTGCAGACGGAAGCCTGGAAGCTCGCCGGCATGGCCTTCATCGTGCTGTTCGCGCTGCCGGGTACGGTATGGCTGCATTCGCTGCTCAACCAGCAGACGCTGATGGGCAACTATCCCATGCGCATTCGCTGGCAGGTGCACCGCTACCTGCTCAAGCAGTCGATGAGCTTCTACCAGGACGAGTTCGCCGGCCGCATCGCCACCAAGCTGATGCAGACGGCGCTCGCCGTGCGCGAATGCGTCATCAAGCTGATCGATGTCCTGAACTACGTCATCGTCTATTTCCTTGGCATGCTGTTCATCGTCGGTTCGGCCGACTGGCGGCTGGCGGCGCCGCTCGGCGTCTGGCTGGTCGGCTACATCCTGTTGCTGCGCTATTTCATCCCGAAGCTGGGCAAGGTCGGCGAGGAGCAAGCCAATGCGCGCTCGACCATGACCGGCCGCGTCGTCGACAGCTACTCCAACATCCAGACGGTCAAGCTGTTCAGCCATGCACGCCGCGAAGCGTCGTTTGCGCGGGAAGGCATGGCCGGCTTCCTGCAGACGGTCTACCGGTCGATGCGGCTGGTGACGGTGCTTTTCGGCCTGCTCTACATCATGAATTCGCTGCTGCTGTTCTCGGTCACGGCGATGGCGCTGTGGCTGTGGCTCGGGCAGTCGGTGACGATCGGTGCGGTCGCCGTGGTCATCGGTCTGGTGCTCAGACTATGGGGCATGTCGCAATGGATCATGTGGGAAATGTCGGGCCTGTTCGAGAATATCGGCACGGTGCAGGACGGCATCGCCTCGATCTCGTTGCCGCGCCTGGTCGAGGACAGGCCGGGTGCGAAGGACATCGCCGTTTCCAGGGGTGAAATCCGCTTCGAGGACATCCGCTTCCACTATGGCAAGCAGAAAGGGGTGATCGAGAACCTGTCACTGGCGGTGAAGCCGGGCGAAAAGGTCGGTATCGTCGGCCGTTCGGGCGCCGGCAAGTCGACGCTGGTCAATCTGCTGCTGCGTTTCTACGACCTGGAGAGCGGAAAGATCCTGATCGACGGCCAGGAAATCGCTGCTGTGACGCAGGATTCGCTGCGCGCCCAGATCGGCATGGTCACGCAGGACACCTCGCTGCTACACCGTTCGGTGCGCGAGAACATCCTCTATGGCCGGCCTGATGCCTCGGAAGAGCTGCTTGTCGAGGCAGCGGGGCGCGCCGAAGCATTGGATTTCATCGCTGGGCTTTCGGACGCCAAAGACCGCAAGGGCTTCGATGCCCATGTCGGCGATCGCGGCGTCAAATTGTCCGGCGGCCAGCGGCAACGCATCGCCATTGCTCGCGTTATGTTGAAGGACGCACCTATACTTATCCTTGACGAAGCGACCTCGGCGCTTGATTCCGAAGCCGAGGCGGCGATCCAGGAGAATCTCTACAAGCTCATGCAAGGCAAGACCGTCATCGCCATCGCGCACCGGCTGTCGACCATCGCGGCGATGGACAGGCTGGTGGTGATGGACAAGGGCCGTGTCATCGAGGAAGGTTCGCACGAGGAACTCGTCGCCCGAGGCGGGCTCTACGCGCAGCTCTGGCAGCGTCAATCGGGCGGGTTCCTGCTTGAGGACATCCCGACCGATGTCGCCAATGATGCACTTGCAAAGGGGCAAGCCGCAGAATGATGGCCGCCGCATGATGACAGGCGTCTATCGCTGGTTCGAGAACTGGGTCTATCCGTTCAGGGAGCCGGCGAATCTTCGGCCACCGACCAGCGTCGGCGGCTTTCTCTGGCACTATGTCGGCCAGGCGAAGTTCGCCTTCTTCGCCATGCTGGTCATCGGCGGCATCGCGCCGCTGGTCGAGGCCGGCCTGTTCTACTTCGTCGGGCGGCTGGTCGACATTCTCGACCAGCTTCCCGCCGAGCGCAGCTGGCATTCTCTGTGGAACGCCGCCGGCCCTGAACTGGTGTTCATGATCGCGGTCGTGCTGGTCATCCGCACCATCGTCGTCGGCCTGTCGGCGCTGGTCGACGAACAGACGATCACGCCGGGCTTCTACAATCTGGTGCGCTGGCAGGCGCACCGGCACGTGTCGCGCCAGTCCTACGCTTTCTTCCAGAACGATTTCGCCGGCCGCATCGCGACCAAGGTCTGGCAGGCGGGGCAAGCGACCGGCGACCTGATGGAAAGCTTCATCGAGGTCGTCTGGTTCA
Source organism: Mesorhizobium sp. M0496 (assembly GCF_040321205.1). NCBI lineage: Bacteria > Pseudomonadati > Pseudomonadota > Alphaproteobacteria > Hyphomicrobiales > Phyllobacteriaceae > Mesorhizobium > Mesorhizobium sp. M0496. The sequence goes on from NZ_JAMYRC010000002.1 coordinate 207,693, forward strand.
TGATAGTCTACACGGTGACGACGCTGGCGCTGGTCGCTGGCCTCGATCTCAGGCTGGCGGTGCTGGTGGTGATCTGGATTTCCGCCTTCGGTTGGTTGGCCAAACTCTATCTGCCGGCAATCCGCAAGCACGCGGAGGAAACCGCCGAGGCCGGCTCGATGATCACCGGCCGCATCGTCGATTCCTATTCCAACGTGCAGACGCTGAAACTGTTCTCGGCCGACGGCGACGACCGCTACATCAAGAATGGCTTCGACATCTATCTCGACGCGCTGCGCCCGTTCACCCGTCGGCTGACCGGCGTGCGCATGGCGCTGACGACGCTGTCGGGCATCATGATCACCGCGATCGGCTGCTTTGCCGTGTATCTCTGGGTCGAAGGCTCGATCACGGTTGGGGCGGTCGCCTTCACGCTGTCGCTGGTGCTGCGGCTCAACATGCTGCTCGGCCGGCTGATGATGCAGCTCAACAGCATATTGCGGAACCTCGGCGTGCTGGAAAACTCCAAGGCGTTGATCTCGCAGCCGCTTGGCCTGGTCGATGCACCCGACGCGAAGGAGCTCATGGTGGCCGGCGGACGCATCGCGGTGAAGAACGTCGAATTCCATTACGGCAAAGGGTTCGGTGTGCTCGACGGCATCGACCTCGTCGTGCGGCCGGGCGAGAAGGTCGGGCTGGTCGGGCCGTCGGGTGCCGGCAAGACCACGCTCGCCAATCTGATCCTGCGGCTCTACGATCTGGAAGGCGGGTCCATCACCATCGATGGCCAGGACGTCTCTGAGGTGACGCAGAATTCGCTGCGCGCCAATATCGGCGTCGTCAGCCAGGACACGGCCCTGTTCCACCGTTCGCTGCGCGACAACATCAAGCTCGGCATGCCTGACGCGACCGACGCTGAGGTGATCGCAGCGGCGAAAAAGGCCGAGGCGCATGAGTTCATCCTCGGCTTGCGCGACAACAGGGACCGTGCCGGCTACGAAGCCTTTGTCGGCGAGCGCGGCGTCAAACTGTCGGGCGGCCAGCGCCAGCGCGTGGCGATCGCCCGCGTCTTCCTCAAGGACGCCCCGATCCTGATTCTCGATGAAGCGACCTCGGCGCTCGATTCCGACATCGAGGCGGCAATCCAGGAGAATCTGACACGGCTGATGGAGAACAAGACGGTCATCGCCATCGCCCACCGTCTGTCGACGATCGCAACACTCGACCGGCTGGTGGTGCTCGACGGCGGCCGCATCGTCGAGCAAGGCACGCATGACCAACTGGTGGCGCTCGACGGGCTCTACGCGCGGCTGTGGAAGCGGCAGTCCGGCGGTTTTCTCTATCACGAGGACAGCGTGCTCGAAGAGACACGCCCTGCGGAGTAGGGCATGGTTGGATCGGCAGAGGTCATTCCAGAGATCGGCCCCGGGGTGAGCTATGTGCTCAAGCGGCTCCGGCCAACCACGCCGGTCTTCGACGCGCTGAAGCAGGAAAGCCGGTTGGGGGGCTACTGGATGCTGGTGCGCCTGGCGGATGGCTGGGCAAGTGGCCGCAACAAGTTCCTGAAGCGCGGCGAGGCACTCTACGGAGCCTGGAATGGCCGGGAACTCGCGGGCGTGTGCGGGCTGAACATCGATTCCTATTTCGAGGGCAGGGGCCACGGCCGGATCCGGCACCTGTTCGTCAGTGCGCGCCACCGTCGCACCGGTCTTGGCCGGATGCTGGTCGAGACCGTTATCGACAGAGCACGTCACCATTTCGCCGTGCTGAATACCCGCGCGCCGCAAGAAGCCTTCGGTTTCTACGAACGGCTTGGCTTTCAGCGCGTGGAAGGCGAAGAATTCGTCACACACCGCATGGTCTTCGGGAAAGGAGGCTGAAATGTCCTTGCGTCCGCCATCTCATCTAGCCGGCACCGCGGAAGCCGCCTTCGACGCGCTCGGCCATGAAATATTGGCGGAGAAGGCGGCCTCACTCGGCCGCGCCGGCCAGCGGGTTGAGGAAACGCTGGCCAGGCTGCGCGACAATGCCGACGAGCAACTACGCCCCCGGCTGCTTAGGGATGCCGCCGAGGCGGTGCACGGCTATTTCATCCAGCGCGAGCTGTGCGGCTTGCGTAGGCATGACGCCGTCATCCGCGAATACAACATCCCGAAGGCCGTGCTTGCGAGGCTCGGCGCCAAATAACTCTGTCTTTGACCATGATCTTTTCCGAAAACCGGTTCCCACTTTTCGGGATCATGGTCTACTCAAGCCATTCGGTAATGAAGCTGCCGTTCTCGTGGATGTCGGTCGTCTCCAGCGCACCCGGCCCGAGATTGGTGAATTTGTGCGGCGTGTTGGGCGGCACGATCAGGATCTGGCCGGAGGAGGCTTCGATCTCCTTGTCGCCGACCGTGAACAGTCCGGTGCCCTGACGGATGATGAAGATCTCTGCGTAGGGATGCGTGTGCAGCCGAGGACCGCCGCCGACATCAGGCAGGTAGTTGAAAATCAGGCAGGAGTTGGAGCCGTAGACGCCGCATTGCAGTTCGCCCTTCCAGCGGTCGGAGCGAACGGCCCAGGTGTCGCGGTCTATCACGTGTGCCATGCCCTCTAACCCTTCGCCAACATCCAGGGATTGAACAGCTTCACGCCGGTACCTTCGAAATCCTTCGTATTGCGGGTCACGACCGTCAAATTATTGACGAGCGCGGTGGCGGCAATGAGGGCATCGCGCTCCGGCTTTGGATCGGGAACGTGGAGGTTCGCGCAACGCAAGACAACGGCCCTGTCTATGCTCAGTATCCGGTCGTCAAACTGTGGAATTAGTGTCTGATCCAACCACTCACGGTACATGGTCGCCTGTCGGGTATCCTTCCTCGACAAGAGCAATGTTCCGATTTCGAGTTCCAGGATCGAGATGACTGACATGAAAAAGCTAGCGATGTCGTGAGTCTCTGACCAAGCTAGAACGTTGCGATCAGCCTTGTCCCGACGACGCAGATTCGAAACGACATTGGTGTCAAGAATGAACATCAGTCGAGTTCGGGAATCTTGAAAAACGGTCCTTCCAGGCGAGGTGGTTCCCAATCGAAATCTGCTTCGGGGCGATCGTCGGCAATCGCGTCCGCGAGGCTTCTCGGTTTTTTCTCCAAACGCCGATATTCCTCCATAGACATCAGCACATGAGAGGGCTTGCCACGGTCGGTAATGATGACCGGCCCGTTCTTGGCTGCCCGTTTGGCGTGCGCTGTATCCTGGTTGAATTCACGGCTCGACATGATGGTTATCGTCTTCGTCGAGATGTTCATTTCAGCACCTCCATCCGGAAGATGTAGACATATTGCTACATTTAGCCAAGCACGTCAAATTCATCGCTGTGTGGAACGCCCGCGACAATCTGCCCTTGTGCCTTGATCCGTCTGGACAAAAACGGGCTTCACGCATAAACCGAGGTCCAAATGCCGGAGGAATTCGCAAGCCTGTTCGCCATGCGCTGTCGGGTTGGCGTAATTGAGCGGGGAACAAGGCTCAGCCACCGGCACGGAAGAGGCGAAAGGATCAGGCACCCGTGAGCGCAACCGACACCCAGGATCCCAACCGTCGTGATTTTCTCTACGTCGCCACCGGCATGGCCGCAGTGGTCGGCGCGGGTGCCGTCGCGTGGCCGTTCATCGACCAGATGCGCCCCGATGCCTCGACGCTGGCGCTCGCCTCCGTCGAGGTCGATGTCGCCTCGCTGACGCCGGGCATGTCGCTGATCGTCAAGTGGCGCGGCAAGCCTGTCGTGGTGCGCAACCGCACCGAACAGGAGATGAAGGACGGCGAGGCTGTCAAGCTGGCCGACCTCAAGGATCCGATCGCGCGCAACGCCAACCTTCCGGCCGACGCACCGGCGACCGACGCCAATCGCACCACGCCTGGCAAGGAGGCCTGGATGGTGATGGTTCAGGTCTGCACCCATCTGGGCTGCATTCCGCTCGGCCAGGAAGGCGATTTCGGCGGCTGGTTCTGCCCATGCCATGGCTCGGTATACGACACCGCCGGCCGCATCCGCAAAGGCCCGGCGCCCGAGAACATGGCGGTTCCGGTATTCAAGTTCATTTCCGATACCAAGATCCTTATTGGTTGAGGCAGGGGATATTTCGATGAGCGAGGGACACTCGACCTACACGCCCAAAACCGGTCTCGGACGCTGGGTCGACGCCCGCATGCCGCTGCCGCGGCTGGTCTATGACAGCTTCATCGCCTATCCGGTGCCGCGCAATCTCAACTATGCCTGGACCTTCGGCGGCATCCTGGCAATCATGCTGGTGGCGCAGATCCTGACCGGCATCGTGCTGGCCATGCACTACACGGCCGACACCAACCTTGCCTTCGGCTCGGTCGAGAAGATCATGCGCGACGTGAATTCGGGCTGGCTGCTGCGCTACATGCATTCGAACGGCGCCTCGTTCTTTTTCGTCGCCGTCTATATCCACATCTTCCGTGGCCTCTATTACGGTTCATACAAGGCGCCGCGCGAGCTGCTGTGGATCCTTGGCTGCATCATCTACCTCCTGATGATGGCGACCGGCTTCATGGGCTACGTACTGCCTTGGGGCCAGATGAGCTTCTGGGGCGCCACCGTCATCACCGGCTTCTTCACGGCCATTCCGCTGGTCGGCGACTGGATTCAGCAGCTTTTGCTCGGCGGCTTCGCCGTCGACAATCCGACGCTGAACCGTTTCTTTGCGCTGCATTACCTGCTGCCGTTCATGATCGCCGGCGTCGTCGTGCTGCACGTCTGGGCGCTGCATGTCGTCGGCCAGTCGAACCCGACCGGCATCGAGGTCAAGTCGAAGACCGATACCGTTGCCTTCACCCCCTACGCGACCATCAAAGACGCGTTCGGCATGATCGTGTTCCTGTTCTTCTTCGCCTATTTCGTCTTCTACCTGCCGAACTATCTCGGCCATCCGGACAACTACACGGTCGCCAACCCGCTGAAGACCCCGGCCCATATCGTGCCGGAATGGTACTTCCTGCCATTCTACGCGATCCTGCGCGCCATCACCTTCAATATCGGGCCGATCAACTCCAAGCTCGGCGGCGTGCTGTGCATGTTCGGAGCCATCGTCATGCTGTTCCTGGTGCCTTGGCTCGACACCTCCAAGGTGCGCTCGGCGGTCTACCGGCCCTGGTACAAGCTGTTCTTCTGGCTGTTCGTGGCCGATGCCATCCTGCTGGGCTGGCTGGGGTCGCAGCCGGCGGAAGGCACCTATGTGTTCATGGCGCAGATGGCGACGCTGTTCTACTTCGCCTTCTTCCTGGTCGCGCTGCCGGTGCTCGGTCTGATCGAGACGCCGCGAAGGTTGCCGAACTCGATCACCGAGGCGGTGCTCGAGAAGAACAAGGGCGGCGGCGGACATCCGGCGCGCGCCATGGCCGCGCCAGAGACCAAAGGCTGAGCGGTAGAGAATCTAAGGGGATTTGGCATGAAAAAGATTCTCACCTCGCTGGCGCTGCTCGGCCTTGTGGCCGCCGGCACTGGGGCCGCGGGCACTTGGGCGATCGCCGCCGAAGAGGTCCACAACGCCGCGGCACCCACGCATTTCCCGATCGACGAGCCGAAGGAAATGAGCTGGAGCTTCACCGGCCCGTTCGGAACCTATGACAAGGCGCAGCTGCAGCGCGGCCTGAAGGTCTACAAGGAGGTCTGCTCGGCCTGCCATTCGATGAACCTGGTGGCGTTCCGCACGCTGTCGGACCTCGGCTATTCCGATGCCCAGATCAAGACGCTGTCGGCCGAGTACACGATCCATGACGGCCCCAATGACGCTGGTGACATGTTCGATCGTCCCGGCAAGCCGTCCGACCATTTCCCGGCGCCCTTCGCCAATGAGGAGGCCGCCGCCGCCTCCAATGGCGGTGCCGCTCCGCCCGACATGTCGCTGCTGGCCAAGGCACGCGGCGTCGAGCGCGGCTTTCCGCAATTCGTCTTCGACATCTTCACGCAGTACGACGCGGGCGGTCCCGACTATATCCATTCGCTGCTGACCGGCTACGACCAGACGCCGCCGGCCGGCATGGTGATCCCGGAAGGCACGCACTACAATCCGTACTTCATGTCCGCCGTGTCGCTGAAGATGCCCAAGCCGTTGTCCGATGGCCAGGTGACCTATGACGACGGCTCGCCACAGACCGTCGACCAGTATTCCCGCGACGTTTCCGCTTTCTTGATGTGGGCAGCCGAGCCGCATATGGAAGATCGCAAGAAGACCGGTTTCCGCGTGCTGGTTTTCCTGCTCCTGTTCGGCGCGCTGGTCTACCTCACCAAGCGCAAGGTGTGGGAAGGCGTGGCGCATTAAGCCACGCAATCAAATAATCGCAAAAGGGCGCTGAGAGGCGCCCTTTTTGCTGAAACCGGGGGCTGGCGACCTGGTGGTCAGGTGCGGTCGTCGAACAGGTCCGTTGGCACGGCGCTCTGTGATTGGTATGCCACGCAGCATCTTTGACGAAAGAATTGTCGACGGCATGGTGTTTGGAATTCGATGATGCGGCTCCGCGACTGTCACAACTTTTCCGATTTCCGCCGCATGGCGCAGCAGCGGCTGCCCGGGCCGATCTTCAACTACATCGACGGCGCGGCCGACGATGAGGTCACCTACCGCCGCAACACCGAAAGCTTCGAGACCTGCGACCTGGTTCCCAACGTCCTGCGCGGGGTAAGTGAGATCGACATGTCGGTGACGGTCATGGGCCAGAAGCTGGCGATGCCATTCTATTGCTCGCCGACCGCCTTGCAGCGGCTGTTCCACCATCAGGGCGAGCGCGCGGTCGCCAAGGCTGCCGCCAAATATGGCACCATGTTCGGCGTCTCCTCGCTTGGCACCGTCAGCCTCGAAGAGGCGCGCAGGATCAGCAGCAGCCCGCAGGTCTACCAGTTCTATTTCCATCGGGATCGCGGTCTTAACCGGGCGATGATGCAGCGGGCAAAGGCGGTTGGCGTCGAGGTGATGATGCTGACCGTCGACAGCATCACCGGGGGAAACCGCGAGCGCGACAAGCGCACCGGCTTTGCCATTCCCTTCAAGCTCAACCTGGCCGGCATGCTGCAGTTCGCGCTCAAGCCGGCCTGGGCGATCAACTATTTCACCCATGAGGGGTTCAAGCTGCCGCAGCTCGACGAGCATGTCGACATGGGCGGCGGCACGATGTCGATCAGCCGCTATTTCACCGAGATGCTCGACCCGTCGATGACGTGGGACGACGTCGCCGAGATGGTCAAGCTGTGGTCGGGTCCGTTCTGCCTCAAGGGCGTCATGTCGGTGGAGGATGCCAGGCGCGCCGTCGACATCGGCTGCAGCGGCATTGTGCTGTCGAACCATGGCGGGCGGCAGCTGGATGGCTCGCGGGCGGCGTTCGACCAGCTTGCCGAGATCGTCGATGCGGTCGGCGACAGGATCGACGTCATCATGGATGGCGGCGTGCAGCGCGGCACGCATGTGCTCAAGGCGCTGTCGCTCGGCGCCAAGGCCGTCGGCGTCGGGCGCTACTACCTGTTCCCGCTGGCAGCGGCCGGCCAGCCCGGCGTCGAACGGGCGCTTGAACAGATGCGGGCCGAGATAGAACGCGACATGAAGCTGATGGGCTGCAGTTCGATCGAACAATTGTCGCGCAAGAACCTCCGATTCAGGTAATCTCGAACCATGAAATCCTCCCTCGAAGACACATTGCTTGCCGCGATCCGCACCATTCCGGACTATCCCAAGCCTGGCATCCTGTTTCGCGACATCACCACGCTGCTCGGCAATGCGCGCGCCTTCCGCCGCGCCATCGACGAGCTTGTCCATCCCTATGCCGGCCAAAAGATCGACAAGATCGCCGGCATCGAGGCGCGCGGCTTCATCCTCGGCGGCGCCGTTGCCCATCAGCTCTCGGCCGGTTTCGTGCCGATCCGCAAGAAGGGCAAGCTGCCTTTCGAGACGGTGCGCGTCGCCTACAGCCTGGAGTACGGGCTGGACGAAATGGAGATGCACAAGGACGGTATTTCGCCCGGAGAGAAGGTGATCCTGGTCGACGATCTGATCGCCACCGGCGGCACGGCAGAGGCGGCGGTCAAGCTGCTGCGCCAGATCGGCGCCGACATCCTCGCCGCCTGCTTTGTCATCGACCTGCCGGACCTCGGCGGCCGCACCAAGCTCGAAGCGCTCGGCGTGCCGGTGCGAACGCTGATTGGGTTCGAGGGGCATTAGTGAATAGTGAATATTGAATATCAGCTTCGATGACAGACGCCTTGACTACTGACCATTCACCATTCACCATTCACTACTCCGTCTTCACCAGCACCGCGCTCTCGAACTCCAGCACCTTGTCGCCGGCCGACTCAAAAGCGTCGCATCGCAGCGCCAGCAGGCGCCAGCCGGGGCGTGAAGCGATCGGGCGGTGGGACAGTGCCGTGCGTGTGAAGGTGATGGTTTGCCCGGCATAGACCGGCTTCAGCCATTTCAGGTTCTTGAAGCCGGGCGAGGGGCCGAATTCCGGTACCGGACCGGGCCCACTCCACGCGGCGACCTCGGCATCCATGCGGTTTTCGAGATTGAGTTTCATCCACGTGGCGGCGGTATGCCAGCCGGACGCGCAGAGCCCACCGAGCACGCTCTTCTTCGCTGCGTCCTCGTCGATATGGAAGATCTGCGGGTCGTATTTGCGGGCGAAGGCCTTGATCGCCTCGGGCTCGAATGTGTGCGAGCCGAGTGTCACCGTGGTGCCGATACGGAAGAACTTGTCGAGCGTCATGCCTGATACTCCGCGGCATCGCGCGTCAGGAACATGACGGAATTCTCAAGCTCGAAGACACTTTCGCCACGCTGGTTGAACATCTCGCTGCGCATGGTCACGAAGCCGAGTTGCGGTTTCGATTTCGACAGGCGCTTGGCAACAACTACCAGAGTGCCGGTGAGCCGGTCGCCGGCCAGGACCGGCTTCTTCCATCTGACCTGATCGACGCCGGGGGCACCCTGGCAGGTCGAATCCAGCAGGAACGCATCGCACAGCATGCGCATGAACACGGCGCAGGTGTGCCAGCCGGACGCCGCCAGACCGCCGAGGATGCTGGCCTTGCCCGCCTCCTCGTCGAGATGCATCGGCTGCGGGTCGAATTCTGTGGCGAATTCGACGATCTCGGCGGCGCTCACCAGCTTGCTACCGAGATCGAGCGACGCACCCTCGACGAAATCCTCATAGGCCCAGGTTTTTGTTTTTGCAGTCATGGTCTGAAATCCGGCTGACGAAGGGTTTCCGGATGCAGGCCGCAGCACATTTGGTCAAGAGATTTCTATAGCGCCAAGTCGTGGCTGCATGGCCTTTGGCGGGCGGATCAGAGCCAGCCGCGGCGACGGAAATACCAGAACGGCAGGATCGCCGACAACACCATCATGGCAATCGCGAAGGGATAGCCCAGTTCCCATTTGAGCTCGGGGATGACGTCGAAGTTCATGCCGTAGATCGAGGCGACCAGCGTCGGCGGCAGGAAGATGACGGCGGCAACCGAGAAGATCTTGATGATGGCGTTCTGCTCGATCGAGATCATGCCAAGCGTCGCGTCGAGCAGGAAGGAAATCTTCTGCGACAGGAAGGTGGCGTGGTCGGCGAGCGACAGCACGTCGCGCGACAGCGTCTTGATGCGCGCCTTGGTGTCCTTGCTCATCTTGGTGCGGGTCGAGGCATGGGCGAAAAAGCCGGCCAGGCGCTGCAGCGAGATCAAGCTGTCGCGGATCGAGGAGGCGATGTCCTCCTTGCGGCCGATGGCTTTTAGCAGCTCCTGGAAGTCGCGGTTGCGCTTGGAGACCTTGGTCGACCGCGCCTCGAAGATGTCGCGCGAGATCGTCTCGATGTCGCGGCCGGCGCGTTCCAGAATATCGGCGAGACGGTCGACGATCGCCTCCAGCAGCCCGATCAGGATGGTGTCGCCGCTGGTGCAGCCGGTCGCCACCTTCTCGGCGCGCTGCGGAAAAGTCTTGAAGGCCTTCGGTTCGTGATAGCGCACGGTGATCAGCCTGGTCCCGGCCAGCACGAAGGTGACCGGCGACATCAGGGGATCGTCGATTTCGGTCTGGGCGGGCAAGGTGGCGGTCATGAAGTAGGCGCCGTCCTCGACGTAGAGGCGGCTCGAAATCTCGATCTCCTCCATCTCCTCGCGCGTCGGAATGGCAACGCCGAGCCAGGTCTCGATCGCCGCTTCCTCTTCCTTGGTCGGGTTGAGCAAATCGGCCCAGACGACACTATCGCTGTTTGCCAAGAGATCGTCGACGGCGCGCAGGCGGTCATTGTCCACGACGAAGGCCTTGATCATCGCCGGGTCTCCCTTGTTGGATTAAAGGGTGCGTTCGGATTGACGCGTCGTGTCGGATTGCACGGTTCTCGGCGCCAGCGCCGACCTCGCGCCTGCCGCTTAGACCTGTGGCATGACAAAATCAAGACAAGCGGCTGCCCGGCGGATGGGCGTCGGCCGCTCGGAAGAACTCGTCGAGAAAAAAGCTCGCCGGGATGTTTTGGATACCCGGCCGCTTGAGGCGTCAGGTGTTGAACTTGAACAGCAGGATGTCGCCGTCCTGGACGACGTATTCCTTGCCTTCGTCACGCGCCTTGCCGGCTTCCTTGGCGGCCACTTCGCCGCCAAGCGTGATGAAATCATTGTAGGCGATGGTCTGGGCGCGGATGAAGCCGCGTTCGAAGTCGGTGTGGATCACACCGGCCGCCTGGGGGGCCTTGTCGCCCTTGTGGATGGTCCAGGCGCGCGTCTCCTTCGGCCCGACGGTGAAATAGGTGATCAGATGCAACAGATCGTAGCCGGCGCGGATGACCTTGTTCAGGCCGGGCTCGTCGAGCGAGTGCCCGCCTTGTCGTTACTCAATTCGTTACTCGATCGCTAGACAGTTTGCTATTTTCGGCGTTTTATTTTCTGGGCTTTGGGGGATAAAATGACGACAGGTACAGATCACGAATTTGGTGGTCAGCATACAGAAATAAAACTGGAGTTGGTTGAGAAATATCTGAAGGCTTACACTGCCGCACTTCGAGGGAAGTTTTCTCAACTCTGGTATATTGATGCTTTCGCGGGAACAGGGTCGCGGACCGTTAGGGTCGAGGCTCGCGATGGCGATCTTTTCGATGCGCCCGCTCCTGCTAGAACGGAAACACGCCGCGGCTCGGCCCGTATTGCCCTTGATATTACACCTGGATTCGACCGGTTTGTGTTCATGGATCATAGCCATGAGCATTGTGAAGCATTGGAAGCGTTGCGCGACATCTACAAAGGGCGGGACATTACCGTGCTAAATGGCGATGCCAACCGATTGATCCAAGACGAGATCAAGTGGGATGGCTGGAGGCAGACGCGAGCGGTAATGTTCTTGGATCCCTATGGAATGGAAGTTGAATGGGATACTCTCAAGGCAATCGCTGATACAAAAGCCATCGACGTCTGGTATCTTTTTCCGCTCTCGGGTCTATATCGTCAAGCAGCACGAAACATTAGTGCTGTCGACGAAGTCAAGCGTCGTGCCTTGACGAGAATGCTCGGAACATCTGCTTGGGAAGACGAATTGTACAGCACCGTGCAGGCGCCCAATGATTTTTTGGAAGGCTTAGAGAAACCCGAGATTCGTCAACGCAACGCTGACGTAGCCGGCTTGGAGGCATATGTGAAAAACCGACTAAAGGAGATTTTCCCGCTGGTTTTAGACCCGTTTCCTCTGCCGCCTGTTCAGAAGCCTCAGCGGTTTTCCCTGTTCTTTGCTATAGCTAACCCGTCAGACGCGGCAGTTCGTTTGGCCAAACGTTTCGGAGATCATATTCTCAGTTCCGGCATGGCGTCCCATGTGCGCTCACGATAGGTCCGACCTGCTGCTTTCTTATTCTTGCCGCCCCACTGCTTGAAGAAGAAGGTAGCGTCGGAGTCCGTGCATTGATCGAAAATCTCATCGATCCACTTCGGATCCATTGGTCGCGCGTTCGGGCCACTTTCACCACCAACGATTGCCCAATGAATGCCTTCCAACCTGGCACCCGCAACCGATCCAATCAACGGTTCGTAGGAAACGAACCTGATTGCTGCGGGCACCAACCGAAGCTCATCAATACGATGAAGCACTCGACCATCCTCAACGCTTGTCCCTAGCCAAACGTTGGGAAGCACCTTGAAGTCTTCCTTTAACAAAATATCGGCCATTCGGTCAGGGCGCTTCGTCAGGATTTGATATGTGTGACGTTGCGTTTCCTCCATGATATTCCACACGTCACGGATAAATTCTGGCGGCACATCGGCATGGAACAAATCGGACATTGAATTGACGAAGACACGGCGAGGCTTGGACCATGTGGCCGGAATAAGAAGCGAGGCACGATCTAGGTTTATCTTTCCCGTCCATTTTGAGCGGCCACCAGTTTTACGGGTAAGGCCGGCGTACTTCTCGACGCCCATGGCTTCCAGTCGCGCCGCCATACGCATGGCATAGCAATTAGTGCATCCAGCGGTAAGAATCGTGCAGCCGGCGACCGGATTCCAGGTCGCGTCTGTCCATTCGATAGATGTGTCGGCCATATAGTTTCCCTCGCGACGAGACAGTGCCCGAACAGGGTAAATGCGCCATTAAGAAATGGAATAGGAATTTGTTCACATAATGGAATTTATCTTCAGATTGAAATTGTTCACTTTATGGATGTCTACAGAGCGGGCAGGCAGTGGCTTCCCAAGCACTCAGTTTGAACGTGCTGCTGCCATCAGGTGTTGAACTTGAACAGCAGGATGTCGCCGTCCTGGACGACATATTCCTTGCCTTCGTCACGCGCCTTGCCGGCTTCCTTGGCCGCCACTTCGCCGCCAAGCGTGATGAAATCATTGTAGGCGATGGTCTGGGCGCGGATGAAGCCGCGTTCGAAGTCGGTGTGGATCACACCGGCCGCCTGGGGGGCCTTGTCGCCCTTGTGGATGGTCCAGGCGCGCGTCTCCTTCGGCCCGACGGTGAAATAGGTGATCAGATGCAACAGATCGTAGCCGGCGCGGATGACCTTGTTCAGGCCGGGTTCGTCGAGGCCCAGCGAGGACAGGAATTCCATCTCTTCCTCGTCCGAGAGCTGGGCGACTTCCGCCTCGATCGCTGCCGAGATCACCACGGTGCCCGCGCCCTGCGCGGCGGCCATCTTTTCCACGGCGCTGGTGTGCTCGTTGCCGGTGGCGGCGTCTGCCTCGGCGACATTGCAGACGTAGAGCACGGGGTGCGAGGTCAGAAGGTTCAGCCCCTGCAGGATGCGCAGATCTTCCGCCGAGATGCCCTTGAGCAGGATGCGGGTCGGCTTGCCGGCCTGCAGCAGTTCGAGCGCTGCCTCCATCATCGGCAGCACGGTGGTCGCTTCCTTGTCCTTGCTGCCGGCGCGCTTGCGGAATTGCACGATGCGGCGCTCGAGGCTGTCGAGGTCGGCGAGCATCAGCTCGGTTTCGACCGTCTCGGCGTCGGCAACAGGGTCGATGCGGCCTTCGACATGGGTGATGTCGTCGTCCTCGAAACAGCGCAGCACATGCACGATGGCGTCGACCTCGCGGATGTTGGCGAGGAACTGGTTGCCCAGCCCTTCGCCCTTCGAGGCGCCGCGCACCAGGCCGGCAATGTCGACGAAGGAGATGCGGGTCGGGATGATCTCTTTCGACTTGCCGATCGCCGCGATCTTCTGCAGGCGCGGATCAGGCACCGCCACCTCGCCGGTGTTCGGTTCGATGGTGCAGAACGGATAGTTGGCGGCCTGCGCCGCCGCCGTCCTGGTCAACGCATTGAAAAGCGTCGACTTGCCGACGTTGGGCAAGCCAACGATGCCGCATTTGAAACCCATTTTTGTCCGGTCCTATCGGGAAAATAGAAATTTGATCAGGGCTATGGGCGATCGGGGTGATCAACGTCAAGCCCTGCGGCGCCGATCCTGCTCAGTCCTTGCCGCCGAACAGCTTCTTCAGCATCGCGGCCATCGGGCCGGATTCCGGCAGCTTGGCGGGCGCCTGTTGCGGGCGGGCCTGGCGGATGTGGCTCTGCTGCTTTGAGCCCTGCTGCTTCTGCGCCGGCTTTTCCGGTTCGGCGCCGGCCTTGCCCTGGACGGCGAGACTGGCCTTGTTCATGAAGCCGGATTCGTCGCCCTTGACGATCATGGCGGCATTGTCGGCGATCGCATCGAGCAGCGGTTCCAGCCATTCGCGATCGACCTTGTCGAAATCGCCAAGCACATGATGCTGGACCATTTCCTTGACGCCGGGATGGCCGACGCCGATGCGCACGCGGCGATAGGCGTTGCCGACATGGCCGTCGATCGAGCGAATGCCGTTATGGCCGCCGGCACCGCCGCCGGTCTTTATGCGCAGCTTGCCTTCGGCAAGGTCGATCTCGTCATAGAAGACGGTGAGTGCGGAAAGCTCAAGCTTGTAGAAGCGCAGTGCTTCGCCGACGGACTGGCCGGACAGGTTCATGAAGGTTTGCGGCTTGATCAGGACGATCTTTTCGCCGCCAAGCGTGCCTTCTGAAATCAGGCCCTGGAATTTCTTCGACCAGGGTGAAAAGGAATGGCGGCGGGCGATTGCGTCCGCTGCCATGAAACCGACATTGTGACGGTTGTTGGCATATTTCGCGCCCGGATTGCCGAGGCCTGCAAAGACAAGCATCGTCTGCTCCGGGCGGGAAAGAGTTACTTCTCTTCGGCGGCAGGAGCCGCTTCGGGTGCAGCCACTTCAGCCGTCTCTTCCGTCTCCGGCTTCATCGCCGACGAACCGGCAATGGTCGCGATGGTGAAGTCGCGGTCGGAGATCACAGGCTTCACACCGGCCGGCAGCTTGACCGCCGAGATGTGGATCGAGTCGCCAATGTTGGCGCCGGTGAGATCGACGGTGATGAATTCCGGGATCGCATTGGCCGGGCAGTGGAACTCGACTTCGTGACGCACGATGTTGAGCACACCGCCGCGCTTGATGCCGGGCGACTTCTCTTCATTGATGAAGTGGACAGGCACGTCGACATTGACCTGGGTGTCCTTGCCGATGCGCAGGAAGTCGACATGGACAGGGAAATCCTTGACCGGGTCGAGCTGGAAGTCCTTCGGCAGGACCTGGATCTTCTTGCCGTCGACATCGATCGTGGCGATCGTGGTCAGAAACCCGCCGCCATGGATCTTGTAGTAGATGTCCTTGTAGGTGAGTGCGATAGCCAGGGGAGGCTGCTTGTCACCATAGATTACTGCAGGCACTTTACCGTTGCGGCGAACTGCACGGGCGGACCCCTTACCGACCTGTTCGCGTGCTTCGGCCTTGAGCTCGTAAGTGTCGTGGCTCATGGCATTTCCTTTCGGTTTGTTCTGGAGCGCTCACGGTTAGCAGAGTGCCTGGACCGTAAACGTCGAAAGCCGACATACCCATGCATGATCTGGTCCGAAAACCGGAATCCACTTTTCGGGATCATGCGGGAAGGCGGCCTTCCGCCGCGTTGCCTCCAAGGGTGTCTACGCGGGTGGCGGCTCTATAGCCGAAGGCGGCCGGGGGTGCAAGCCAAAGGCTCGCCCGCCGGCGCGCGGTCCGGGGCGGCGATTATCCGCGCTTTTCGATGACGGCATAGAGCACGTTGCGGTTCTCGCCAAAGAACACCTGCGCGTCGACGGCGTTGCGGTCGACGCTGGCATTGACGATGTTCCACATATCGACCTCCGACCGCAGCAGCAACACCCAGTCCATGAACGTCTCCCGGTATCCGGCGTCAGGGGTGCCCTCGGCGTAGTTCGCAAACAGGAATGTCCCGTTCGGCTTCAACATCTGCAGGCACGTCTTCGTGAGCTTCACGGCGACGTTATGGGCGAGGTAGTCGTAGAGGCCGGAGGCGTAGACGAAGTCGAACTTGCCCAGTTTGTGGCCTCTCGTCAGCACGGTTCGCACCGAGCCGTCGATGGCCTCGACCGCGGTGCCCTGGAAGTCGCGCGCGATCAGCCCGACGCTCTGGGGATCCTGGTCGAGCGCAACCCAACGCTTGAGACGGCCCTCCGCCAGGGCGACCGAGCGATTGGCCTCCCGCAAATGGCCGGCCGCTATCGCCAGGACCTCGGTTTGGGGTCCGTTCTTGGCCGCGATCTCATCGACATATCGGGTCAAGAGATCGCGTCGTTCCCGTGCAGCGACGCATGACGGTACGTTCTGGGTGTGGCTGTAAAGGGCTTTGCCGATCTCCGAGGCGCTCGCCACGCTCTCTGCCACGTGGGGATCACAATAGATGTAGTCGAGCAACTGCGCGTCGCCGGAATAGCCCCGGGGCTTGGTGAAGGACCAGTGGGTCAGCGGATCCTCGAGAAAGTACTTCAGGATCGGGTGGTTCTGCGCCACCGGTATCAATGCATGCCAAACGTCGGGATGAACCTTGGAACGCAGCGCGCTTAAGTAGGAGAGCAGGCGCCCAACGATTTCGGCGGGATCCTTGCTCTGTTCGACTTGCTGGTGTGTCGCGTGGAGAATGAGCGCCAGCTCCGCGCGAGCGGTTTCGAACGCTTCGCCATGATGCTCGAGCTTCCCTCGAGGGAGGCTGCCGGCCAGCATCTCGGCAGTAATCAAGCTTTTGCCATCAAGAACGGTCTGCACGCCATCACTCCATAGTTAACAGTCAGTTAACTTATTGCGTAGAATGCTCCATTTGCCAATGACGTCCCGAGCGCATTTTAGCGGTATGATTAATTTCCCGCTAACTATCTTTATTCATTGCACATCTTCCGGGTCGGATTCCAGGTTCGAGTTAACGGAAACTTGTCCTGCGCGATTGCATTTGTATGCGTAGCGTCGCAATCGCTGTCGCGTCCCAGGGAGTCGGCCTGCGTGGGGGCAGAAACTAGAAATGAGTTCGGTGCCGAAAATCCCCATCAAACGGGGTTTGCTGTGATGAACGATCACGCGTCATCCGCGTTGGCCGATAGTGCTCACACGGAACCGTACGAACAGCGTTACGAACTGGGGGCGGACGAACTCCGCGCCCTTTACCGCACGGAAGCTCACGCGACGCGGAGGGGGGATGCCCGGCCAGGGCTTTGGATCGCCGTTGTCATCTATCTCTTGTTTTCGGCAACGGATCTGCTGCTGATTCCAGATGTGGCCGTCTATACGATCACGGCGCGCTTCGCGGTCGGACTGACCGCGCTTTTGATCCTGGAAGAACAGCTTCGCCGGGGTGTCGCAACGCAATGGCTCGACGTGACATGCGCCGGAGCCATCATCTTTGGCTATGTCGGTTGGCTGTGCCCTGCTGTTTTCGGTGCGGACAAGGAAAGCGTCTCCTACTATATGGTCTTCGGCACTATCTTCATGATGAGTGCCAATCTTTTCTTCACGTTCAATTTTAGACTTTCGATAGTAACTTCTGCAATAATTCTATGTATACTTTATATCGTAAACTATTTCGTGCCTTCTACCATAACATACAAAATGGTATTTGGAGCTTTCTACGTTTCTTGTTTCACATTCACCTCATATGTGAACTGGAAACTGAATGAGGAACGCTACAACGTCTTCCTGAACGCCCTGGAAGCCAAAATTCAGCACAACGAGGCGACTGAACGCGGTAAGGCCCTGCTGAGATTGTCGCGGACCGATCCGCTTACGGGCCTGGAGAACCGGCGGGCGATCGACGAGAAGCTGCGGGATTACTGGAGTGACTGGCAAAAGGTTGGCACCAGTTTTGGGGCGATCCTCATCGACGTGGACTTCTTCAAAAAGTTCAATGACTGCTACGGCCATCAAGAAGGCGACCGCTGCCTGATCCATGTCGCCAATGCGCTTAGCGATATGATCAAGCAGTATAATGGCTCCATCGGCCGCTATGGTGGTGAAGAGTTCATCGTCCTGGCTCGCATGGAGAAAAAAGAGCAGATCCTGGATATCGCGGAAGCCATTTGCAGCACGGTGGAGAATCTGGCGCTTACCCACGAACTGCGGCGCGACGGCGTCTCGATCGTGACGGTGAGCGTTGGCGCTGCATTCACCAGGACGCAGACCGGCGCCAAGCTGGAGAAGATCATTCACGAGGCCGATCGCGCGCTCTATCTGGCAAAAGCCGGTGGCCGAAACTGTGCCCGGCTTTTCGACCCAACCGATCCCCAGAGCAGCGACGAGAGTGAGAACATTGCGGCTTTGCTGAAGATCGCTATCGGCCAGAACCTCGTTTCACTCGTTTATCAACCTATCCAGGATATCAAAACGGACCGGGTTGAAGCCGTAGAGGCTCTGATGCGCCTCAAAATGCTGGATGGCACATCGGTTCCGCCGAGCCTGTTCATTCCCGTCGCGGAACGAACAGGCGCTATCCTGGAACTCGGGCGCTGGGCAATAAGGACAGTGTGCGCCGAACTCCTGGCGGACGACCACGTTCGTGTCGTCAGTGTCAACGTCTCTCCAATCCAGCTCAAGACGCCCGGTTTCGCAACGTCTGTCGCGACCATTCTGGGCGAGACCGGCGTCGCCGGCAGCAGGCTGGCCTTCGAAATCACCGAAGGACTGGAGATGGAGATGCATTCGGACATACTGCGCTGCATCAGCGACCTGAAGCTGCTCGGGATCAAGATATGGCTCGATGACTTTGGGACGGGCTTCGCGGGCCTTTCGTGGCTTCGTCTGATCGATTTCGATACGGTGAAGATCGACCGTTCGTTTCTGCACGACTGCAGCGCCCCGAGCGGCAAGGCAATGCTCCAGGACATTATCACCCTGGTTCGAAATCGCGGCCACAAGATCCTGGTCGAAGGGGTGGAAACCGACGAACAGATGACCCTTATGCGCGAATTCGGCATAGACAAGATCCAGGGCTTCCATGTCGGCCGCCCCGCTCCCGCCGTCAGTTTTCAGGCAAAGCGGTCCATGCGCAAACGGTCATTCACCGTGCTTAAGTCCGCATGATGACGATGCGGGCGGTGGCACCGTGGCTTGGGGGCATTTCTTTGGCGCTCCGCCACCGCGCGATCTGAAGCCGCTGCGCAGGATCCCTCCGGCTTCAGCGATGTAGATGGCTGGGCTCGGCTACTCCTGATTGCCGCTCAAGGCATTGCGCAGCGCCTGGATTTGCTGGTTCAGCGCATCGAGCTCGCTCAGCGTCATGCCCGAGCGCTCGATCAAGGTCTCGTTCAGGCAGTTGCACTGGACCAGCAGCGCGCGCCCTGCGGCGGTTAGATCGACCTGCACCTGGCGCTCATCGACCTGGCTGCGCTGGCGGGTCACCAGGCCAGCCTGCTCCATCCGCTTTACCAACGGCGTGACGGTGCTCGATTCCAAAGCGAGCCTGTGGGCGACCGTGCCGACCGACATACCGTCGGCTTCCGCCAGCGCGTTGAGCACCAGGTACTGCGGGTATGTGATCCCCATCTTGTCCAGCATCGGCTTGTAGGTACGATTGATCGCCATGCTGGTGGCGTAGAGCGTGAAACAGAGTTGATTGTCCAACGGGAGAGGCACGGCGCATTCCTTTTGCCGACTGATCGTTAATTGCCTACCACGAAAAATAATATCGCGATACATATTTTTGTGGACAAGGATTTCAGGCTGCGTTAGCAATATCGTTATCGCGATATTGTTTATCGCGAAACAACAGAACGGAGATTGAGATGACCTCGCAGACCAAGCCCAGCTCCGGCAGCGGCACGATCACCACCAAGGACGGAACGCAGATCTACTACAAGGACTGGGGCACCGGGCAGCCTGTTGTCTTCCATCACGGCTGGCCGTTGAGCAGCGACGATTGGGACGCGCAGATGCTGTTCTTCCTGGCACAAGGCTACCGGGTCATTGCCCATGACCGCCGCGGTCACGGCCGCTCGACCCAGACGGATATCGGCAATGAGATGGACACCTACGCCGCCGATGTCGCGGAACTCGCCGCCCATCTGAACCTCAAGAACGCCATCCATATCGGCCATTCGACCGGCGGCGGCGAAGTGGCGCGCTATGTCGCCAAATACGGCGCCGAGGGCCGTGTCGCCAAGGCGGTGCTGATCGGCGCGGTGCCGCCGATCATGCTCAAGACCGCATCCAATCCCGGCGGCCTGCCGATCGAGGTCTTCGATGGCTTCCGTTCTGCCCAGGCAGCCAACCGCGCCCAGTTCTTCCGCGATGTTCCGGCCGGTCCGTTCTATGGGTTCAACCGTCCGGGCGCGGAGGTCTCGCAAGGGATCATCGACAATTGGTGGCGCCAAGGCATGATGGGCGGCACCAAGGCGCACTACGACTGCATCAAGGCCTTCTCGGAGACCGACTTTACCGAGGATCTGAAGGCGATCGACGTGCCGGTGCTGGTCATGCATGGCGACGACGACCAGATCGTTCCCATCGCCGACTCGGCATTGCTGACGATCAAGCTGCTCAAGAAGGGCGAGCTCAAGGTCTACAAGGGCTTCCCGCATGGCATGGCGACGACCCATGCCGATGTCATCAATGCCGACCTCTTGGCCTTCTTCAAGGCCTAGAATATTTTCGAAGAAAAAAGCCACCCGCCATCGGGCGGGTGGCTTTCTCGCCCGGTTCAGGTCTAGCGGGTTGCAGCGGCCGCCTGAGCCTTCCTGGCTTCCTTCATGTTCGGCAAGAACACCGTCAGCAGCCCAAGCAGCGGCAGATACGAGCAGATCTGGAAGACATAATCGATGCCCTTCATGTCGGCGACGACGCCAAGCACGGCAGCCGCGATGCCGCCCATGCCGAAGGCGAAGCCAAAGAAGATGCCGGCGATCATGCCGACACGTCCCGGCACCAGTTCCTGGGCGAAGACGACGATGTTGGAGAAGGCCGACGATAGGATCAGGCCGATCAGCACCGTCAGCACCATCGTCCATTCCATATTGGCGTAGGGCAGGGCGAGCGTGAAGGGCAGCACGCCGACGATGGAGAACCAGATCATCGCCTTCTGTCCATAGCGGTCGCCGAACGGGCCGCCGAGCAGGATGCCCAGCGCCGAGGCGCCGAGGAACAGGAACAGCATGACCTGCGACATCTGCACCGAAACGCCGAACTTATGGATGGAATAGAAGGTGTAGTAGCTGGCGAGGCTGGCGATGTAGGCGTTCTTGGTCAGCACCAGCAGCGTCAGCACCGCCAGTGCCCACATCACCTTGCGGCGCGGGAAGGGCGAGACGAAGCTCGCCGTCTTGCGGTTGCCCTGTGCGGCGCGCAGCCGGCTGTACCAGCCGCCGACCTGCCACAAAACGATGATGCCGATCAGCGAGCCGACGGCGAACCAGGATATGCTGGTCTGGCCGAAGGGCACGACGATGAAGGCGGCCAGCAGCGGTCCCATGGACTGGCCGAAATTGCCGCCGACCTGGAACAGCGACTGCGCCAGGCCGAAACGGCCGCCGGAGGCGAAGCGGGCGATGCGCGAGGATTCCGGGTGGAAGATCGCCGAACCGATACCGATCAGCGAGGCACCGATCAGGAGCAGCGAATAATGCCCGGCATAGGCGAGCACGACCAGGCCGATCAGCGATGACGCCATGCCGTAGGGCAGCGAATAGGGCATCGGCCGCTTGTCGGTGATCATGCCGATCACCGGCTGCAGCAGCGATGCGGTCACCTGGAAGGTGAAGGTCAGGAGGCCGATCTGCCAGAAGTCGAGGCCGTAGTTCTCTTTCAGCAGGGGATAGATGGCCGATAGCAGCGACTGCATGATGTCGTTGATGCAGTGGCAGAAGCTCACCGCCAGGATGACGGTGAAGGCCGTCGCCTGGGCTGAAGCGTGACTGGCGCTCGCCGGTGGGGCGACGCTGGCGGCTGTCGTATCGGTCAAGGTAGGCTCCGTGGTCTTTTTGGCGGGCACGCCCGCAGGCAGTAGACGGACGCTCCTGCGGCCGCCCTTAAGGACTGTGCCTTATAAGCCGCTTGCCGCACGACTTCTTTCGTGCTTTGGTCCAATAGTTTCGCAAGTGGGCCATACAGGATGCCGCACGGCAAAGAGGTCTTTCACGCTGGCAATGCCAGTCTCGGTCAGTTGCACGAGAGCCGCTGGCAGTGGCTGGAGCAAGTGGCCGGGCCGGCGGTGGCGCTGCCGACCGAATATCCGGACGGTTACCGTGTGCCGCAACACCGCCACAGCCGCAGCCAGCTGCTGCATGCGCTGGTTGGCGTGGTGCTGGTGACGACGCGCTACGGGCGCTGGATGGTGCCGCCCGACCACGCGATGTGGATTCCAGCCGGCACCGAGCATTCCGTCGAGATGCTGGGCGATGTCTCGATGCGTTCGGTCTATGTCATGCCGCAGGCGATCCCCGGGCTGCCCGAAGGCTTGCGCGTCGTCGGCGTCACCGACCTGATGCACAGCCTGATCGTGGAATCGGAAAAGCTGCCACAGGGCGGCGAGCTGGAAGGGCGCGGCGGGTTGATCATGAAACTGCTGCTGCACGAAATCCCGACTCTGCCGGAACGGCCGCTCGGCTTGCCGTTTCCGTCCGATCCCAGGCTGTCGGCGCTATGCCGGCGCTTCGTCGCCGCACCTTCGCCGCACGCGACGATCGACGAGTGGGCTGATGCCGCCGGCATGAGCCGCCGCTCCTTCACCCGCGCCTTCCAGCGCCAGACCGGCCTGTCGCTGTCGACATGGCGCCAGCAAGCCTGCCTGTTCGCGGCGCTGCCGCGGCTGGCCGATGGCGAACCGATCACCAGGGTGGCGCTCGATCTTGGCTATGACAGTGTGCCGGCCTTCATCACCATGTTCAAACGCATGCTGGGCGCGTCGCCGCGTGGCTATATGCGTGGCGCACGCGAAAGCGTCGAAGTCGCTCGCCGCCTGATTGGCCCGGTTCGATTGGAGAGTCCTGCGCCGTAAGGTCAGGTATCGGTCTTAGTCGAAGAGGCTCGACACCGATTCCTCGGTCGCCGTGCGCGAGATGGCTTCGCCCATCAGATCGGCGATCGAGATGACGCGGATGTTGGGAGCGTCGAGCACGCCTTGCGTCGGCTGGATGGAATCGGTGATCACCAGTTCCTGCAATTTCGAGCCGCTGATGCGGGCAACCGCACCGCCCGACAGCACGCCGTGCGTGATATAGGCGGTGACGCTGGTGGCGCCGTTGGCCAGCAGCGCATCGGCGGCGTTGCACAGCGTGCCGCCGGAATCGACGATGTCGTCGATCAGCAGGCAATCCTTGCCGGCGACCGCGCCGATGATGTTCATGACTTCCGATTCACCGGGACGCTCGCGGCGCTTGTCGACGATGGCGAGCTGTGCATCGAAGCGCTTGGCAAGCGCGCGAGCCCGTACCACGCCGCCAATATCGGGCGATACCACCACGACGTTGCCGAGTTGCTTGTATTTTGCCTTCACGTCGCGGGCCATGACCGGCACGGAAAACAAATTGTCGGTCGGGATGTCGAAGAAGCCCTGGATCTGGCCGGCATGCAGGTCGAGCGTCAAGACGCGGTCGACGCCGGCGCGGGTGATCATGTTGGCGACCAGCTTGGCCGAGATCGGAGTGCGGCCGGAGGCGCGGCGATCCTGCCTGGCGTAGCCGAAATACGGGATCACCGCCGTGATGCGCTTGGCCGACGAGCGCATGAAGGCATCGATCATGATGAGCAGTTCCATCAGGTGATCGTTGGTCGGGAACGATGTCGACTGCAGGATGAAGACATCCTCGCCGCGCACATTTTCCTGGATTTCGACGAAGATTTCCTGATCGGCGAAGCGCCTGACAGTAGCCTTGCCCAGCGGGACGTTGAGGTACCGGGCGACCGCTTCGGCCAGCACCCTGTTGGAATTGCCCGCGAAGAGTTTCATGCACCGTTCCTGGTGGAGGATGGAAAGCCCTGACGGACTCGCTTGCGCCCTTTAACCGGGCTTTTAGCGGCCCGCGCCGGTATTGCAAGCGCCGAGATCGGGAATCCGCCGGCTAAACTCAAGAAAGCTCCGCGCCTTCGCCGGCAGGCAACAGGAAGCAGCGGACTTCCGCTGCTCCTCCTCTCGTTTGGGCATCGGATTTTCCCAAGACCGTTTCCACTTTTGGTCCGATGCCCCTAGCCAGCCTTGCCGCCAAGCCAGGCCGCGAATTGGTCGATCGTCTGGTCGGCGATCGCCTGCATGGTGGCCGGTGAGACCGCCTTCCAGCTGTCGCCGCCCCCGCTGCCGCCGGAATTGACCGAAGGCGCCTTCTGTTGGCCGTTGATGCGGTGCAGGCGGTTGCCGGCCGGATCATAAACGTCCCAGACATAGATGACTGTGGTGTCCGCGCCTTCCGACATCGTCGAGAAATAGCCTTTAAGCACATGGGTCGCGGCTGCGTCAGCGCTGCCGGCCAATGTAATGCCGCGCTGCCTGGCGCGGGTCTGCAACTCCGCCGTCAGCGGTGTCGCGGCTTCCACCGACGCGCCGACGATCGGCGCGATCTGCAGGCGGGTCTTCGACAGGATGGCAGCGCTTTGGGCTGATGTGACCGGTGTGGTGGTGGTTGCTGGAGCGCTCGCCGTGCTGGTGGCAGGCGGGGCCGGTGCCGGAACCGCTGTTGCCGCGTTGCCCGGCGTGGCGGGCTGCGTCTGTGCCGATGTCGCCGGCGGGGTGATCGCCGACGGTTCGAGCACGTCCTTTGCGTTGGTGCAGGCGCCAAGAGCCAATGCCACAAGCAATGACACGGTCGTCACATGCGATCGTCTCATTTGCCTTCTAACTCCTTGGCGAAGAACGCCTCCCATTATGGATTCACTGTACGATCAAGTCGAGATCATGGCGGGACAGGGGCTTCGGCTGGGATTCGGTGGTCAGGTAGGTGCGGCCAAGCGTCATTGCCGTCTCGGTGTCGGAATCCATGATGATCATGTGGGCGAACAGCGTCATGTTCGGCGCGATCGGTTCGGGGTTGCCCTGGTAGAACATCGGCATGTCCATCCAGGACGGCGTGAAGCGGGCGCCGACCGAGTAGCCGCAGGCGTTTAGCCGGTGCTTGGTCAGGCCGTGTGCCTCCATGGTGCGGGCATGGGCATCGAACACGTCGCCGAAGCTGTTGCCCGGCGTCATCGCCTTCTCGACGGCCAGAAGAGCAGCGCGGGCCGCGTCGAACAGCTCCTGATGGCGCTTCGAGACCTTGCCGGTCAGCACCGTGCGCATCATCGGCGCATGGTAGTGGTTGAAGACGCCGGCCCATTCGAGCGTCAGCTGGTCGTTCTTGGTGAGCTTGCGGCGGCCGGCCTTGTAGCGGCACAGCAGCGCGTCGACGCCGGAACCGATGATGAACTCGTTGGCCGGATAATCGCCGCCGCCGGCGAAGATCGCGCCCTGCATGGCGGCCAGGATCAGGGCTTCGTCGCCGCCCTGCTTGATCAGCGGCAAGGCCGCATCGAGCGCGTCGTCGGAGAGATTGGCGGCTTTCTCGGCCTTGGTGATCTCGGCCGGGCTCTTGAACAGGCGCAGCCGGCCGACAATGCCGGATGCATCGGCGATCTGGCCGAAGGTCTGCAACTGCTCATCCAAGCGGCGGCCGTTGAAGGCGGTCAGGCCATGAGTGTCGTATTCGACGCCTATGCGGGCGCCGAGCAGGTCGAGCTCGTTGAGCAGATTGCGCAGGTCGACCGCCGGATTGGCGCCGTTGCGGTCGGTCCACAGAACGATGTTGTCGATGATCGAGGTCTGGCGCGCCTGACGCAGATCGGCCGAGCGGGTCAGAAGCACCATCGAACCATCGGCCTTCACCACCAGGCACTGGAAGAAGCAGAAGCCGAACGTGTCGTAGCCGGTCAGCCAGTACATGCTCTCCTGCGCGAACAGCAGGATGGCGTCGAGCTTCTTCTCGGCCATCTCGATCATCAGCCGGTCGCGCCGCGCGTCGAATTCGGATCGTTCAAAATGCAGCGCCATTATTGTCTCTCCAAAACGATTGCCGAAACCTGCCGGCCATAATCGGGCTCCTTGCGGTGCGTGGTGCGCCGGTAGGAGTAAAACAGATCTTCCTCGGCATAAGTGCAGCGGCCGAGGCCCTCGGCTGTCACTCCGGCCTTGGTCAGCCGGTCGACCGTGTAGCGGTTGAGGTCGAACATCGCATGGCCGGCATTGGCCGAAGGCGCGAAATAGCTGTTATTTTCGGCGTCGGCCTCGACAAAGCGGGCAACGAATTCCGGCCCGACCTCATAGTTATCAGGGCCGATCGAGGGACCGAGCACGGCAACAATGTTTTCGCTACGGGCGCCGAGGCTTTCCATGGCGAGGATGGTGTTTTCGAGCACGCCTGTGAAAGCGCCTTTCCAACCGGCATGTGCGGCGCCGATGACGCGCGCCTGCGCATCCGCGAACAGCACCGGGCCGCAATCGGCGGTCGAGGCGCCGATGGCGATGCCGGGCCGGTCGGTGACGATGGCGTCGGCCTTGGGGCGCTCGCCCGCAAAGGGCTCCCGGGCGATGATGACATCGGGCGAATGGATCTGCCAGGCGGTCAACAGATGGGTTGCCGGTACACCCATCCAGGCGGCGACACGGCCGCGGTTCTCGGCCACCAGCGCCTGGTCGTCATTCGATCCGGTGCCGATGTTGAGGCCCTGATAGATGCCCCTGGAGACACCGCCGACGCGGGTGAAATAGCCGTGGCGGATGCCTTGTGCCTGCGCCTTGTCCAGCAGCGGCGACCGAACGGGATCCGGTTTGGTCTGATTCAGCATGCGGGCGTTGTTGTCCGTGTAGGCGGTTTCGTCAAGAAGAAGGTGCTTCGTTGAGAAGAAGGCGGGGCTGGCGGTCGGGCCGCTCTTTTTGCCAGACGAGAGATTGGGAGGGGCGGCGGTGAAAAGTCAATCCGCCGTGGCAAAGGGCCGAACCCCCACGCCGTGCGGCAGCACCGCAAGCACCTTGAACAGTTCGCCCATGGCTTGCGGGCCGGCGAGGCGCTCGACGGCCTCAGTGATCTTGTCGCGCGCGGCCTGGGAGGCATCGGCGCCAAGCCGGCCGGCGCGCTCGAGGATACCCATGCCGAGCAGGAAATCGCCCTGCGTCGACAGATGGGCGTCAAGGCCGTGCGCGCGCACGGTTGCGGCAAGGGCGGCGAAATCGACATGGGTGGTCAGGTCGGTCTCGCCGGGGTTGGCCAGCACATCTTCGTGATTGTGGCCGCGCAAGGCCTGCAGCGTGTCGCCGACACCCGGCTGGAGATGGCCATAGTCGAGGAATAGCCCGGCGCCGCCATGGCGGGCTATGCGCTCGGCGATGGCTGCCATCAGTGCTGTACGGGCCGGTGCCACTTCGACGATCGCACCTTGCGGCGCGTCAGCGGCATCGGCGGGCAGCAGCGTCGGGTCAACCGAGCCGGCACCGGCGAAGAAGCGCAGCGCGTTGGTGTCATCGAGGCCGACCATGCGCTCGCGCCAGCCGGCGCCGGCGCGGACGAACTGACGGACGGGCACGGCGTCGAACAGTTCGTTGCCGATGATGAACAGCGGCTGTTGCGGCAAGCTGTCGATGGTTTCGTGCCAGCCAATCGCAAAGGGTGTGACGCCAAGCGTCTGTTGCTGCACCTCGGCCAGACGCGGGCTGGTCTCGATCATGGCGAATGTGGCGCCGTTGGCCAGATCGGGATCAAGCCGCGACAGCGTGCGCAGCATGTCCTTCATCAGCGTGCCGCGCCCAGGGCCGATCTCGGCGATGACGGCCGGCAGCGGCCGGCCGCTCGCCAGCCAGGCCTGGTACATCCACACAGCGACCAGTTCGCCGAACATCTGGCTGATCTCGGGTGCGGTAATGAAGTCGCCGGCCGCACCGAAGGGCTCGCGCGTCATATAATAACCGTCCTGCGGGTCGAACAGGCACAGAGCCATGTATTCGTTGACGGGAAGAGGCCCCAGTGCCTCGATCAGGTCGACGATGCGGGTTTTCAGCGGTGTCATGCCGGCTGCGGCTGCGCCACCGGCTTGGCGGTCAGCATCGCCCAGATGCCGGCCAGCACCATCGGCGTCGACAGGATCATGCCCATGGTCAGCCAGTTGGTGCCGAGGAGATAGCCGAGCTGCTGGTCGGGCTCGCGGAAGAATTCCACGAAGATGCGCGACAGGCCATAGCCGCAGATGAAAGCGCCGCCGACGAAGCGCGGCGTCTTCAGCTTGAGGCGCGAATGGGTGAGGATGCGCAGCACGAGGAACAGCACCACGCCCTCGAGCAGGGCCTCGTAGAGCTGGCTCGGGTGGCGGGCAAACGGGCCGCCATTGGGGAATTCGAACGCCCAGGGCACGTCGGTTGGCCGGCCCCACAGCTCGGAATTGATGAAGTTGGCGACGCGCACCAGGCCAAGGCCGACCGGCACGCCGGCGGCCACGATGTCAAACAGCGACCATGTGCGGATGCCGCGCTTGATGGAAAACAGCGTCATGGCGAGGATGACGCCAAGCAAGCCGCCATGGAACGACATGCCGCCTTGCCAGACCGCAAAGATGTCGAGCGGGTGAGCGATATAGCGCGCCAAATCGTAGAACAGCACATAGCCGGTGCGGCCGCCGAGCACGACACCGATGGCCGCCCAGACGATGAAATCGTCGAGGTCCTCCGGTTTCATCGGCAGGACGCCGTTCGGCCACAGCTTGGCATTGGCGGCAAGCCGCTTGGCATACCACCAGGCAAACAGGATGCCGACGATGTAACCGACGCCGTACCAATGCACCGCCAGCGGCCCGATCTGGATGAGGATCGGGTTGATGTTGGGGAAGGGCAAGGAGGCCAGCGGCAGCAGGAAATATTCGTTCAAATGGGAACTCTTGGTTGCGATCGCGTTTGGCGGACCATGCGGCAGGGTTTTGGCAGGGTCAAGGCAAGGGGTTGCCGTCAGTCGTCGGGGAACAGGATTGCCCCGAGGTCCATCGCGCCATGCAGGACGTGCAATATCTCCACGGTTTCAGCGCTAACGCGATAGAAAATCAGATAGTTGCCGTGGACGCGTCGCCGAATGCCTGAGGATCGATGCCGCTCGAAGAGTGAATACCGTTCAGGCATGGCACGCAACTCGACACAATCGTGGCGCAATTCCTGGATGAATGTCGCAGCACGAAACGGGCTCTCCAGTGCGATATGGTCGCCAATGGCTTCAAGGTCTGCCTCCGCCTGATTGGTGAAGACCAGCCGCTTCACTTGCTCTTTTCTGCCATCGCTCTGTATCTGGCCTCCAGTCGGTCAAGCACCTCGTCTGCGGACTTCACCCTCCCGGCATCAGCATCCGAAATGCCTTTGGCGAGAGCTGCATCGAGAGCGGCAAGGCGCTTCTCCCGCTCTTCGACAAGGCGCACGCCTTCGCGCAGCACTTCGCTCTTCGAATTATAGCGACCGGTGCTGACAAGCTGGTTGACGATGTCTTCGAGACGGGTGCCTAAGTCTGCGCTAATGGCCATGTCGGTGCTCCTGCGAAACTGCTCCAAACAATAATAGTTATTGACCGGATTTGCCAGTGTTTGGATAAAGGGTGGATCCGACGTGATGCCGCAGCAGGCTCCAACGTTCTTGCATTCCGCGCGCAGCGCCACTACGTCAATTTGAGCAAGCGAGGATTTGCCATGTCGACCGGACCGAACCGCATTCTCGATGAATTCGCGAAGCTGATGACCGATGCCGCCGGGGCCGCCCAGGGCGTGCGCCGTGAGGTGGAGACCGCCTTCAAAGGGCAGGCCGAGCGCATTCTCAACACCATGGATGTGGTGCAGCGCGAGGAGTTCGAAGCCGCGCGCGAGATGGCCGCCAAGGCTCGGGAAGAAAACACCCGCCTTGCCGCCCGCATCGAGGCGCTCGAGGCGAAGCTTGCCGAACTGGCCGGCGACGCCGCACCGGCGGCGGCGGCCAAGCCCCGCGCAAAAAAATAATCGTTAAACTTTTCCACATAGCCCGATCCTGAAAAGCGCTTTGCCGTGAATCGCTTAACGGCATTGCATGAATCTTTGTGACAGCGGCTTTCCACATGCGAATGACGCAGTGCGAAAAATTGGGCTGTTCACGCGACTCCCGATCAATAGACTGAATTTGTTGCATGATTCGGAGCAGGGTCATGCGGCCGGGCGGTGGGGTCCGGTCTGGGGTCTTTGTGTCGAGAAGTGCTCTTTGCGCGAAGAAAGTCCTGGCCGTCCGAGTTCTAGACAAGATTGTTCGTTGTGTGTGCCCTCCCGCGGAGCGTGTGGCGGCGCTCGTACAGAACGACAGGAAGCATTCCATGGAACTTCTCGAACTCGAATTCTCCCGCGAAATCCATCCGGTGGATGTTATCGAGCAGGTGGCCCACAACAACGACTGGTCCTTCGAGCGGGCCGGCGACGACGAGATTTCGATCTCGGTTGCCGGAAGCTGGACCGACTATCACGTCTCCTTCTCGTGGATGGAGGATTTCGAGGCGCTGCACCTGGCCTGTGCCTTCGACATCAAGGTGCCGGAGACCCGCGCGCTGGAAGTGATGCGGCTGCTGTCGCTGATCAACGAACAGATGCTGTTTGGCCATTTCGACCTCTGGGAGCAGGAGGGCGCGATCATGTTCCGTCAGTCGCTGCTGCTGGCCGGTGGAGTCGAGCCGTCGAGCCAGCAGGTCGAAGTCTTGCTGTCGTCGGCGCTGGAAGCCTGCGAATGCTATTTCCAGGCCTTCCAATTCGTCGTCTGGTCCGGAACCTCGGCCAAGGACGCGCTGGCCGGCGTGTTGTTCGAGACCTATGGCAACGCCTGAACCACAGCAGGCAGACAAGACAGAGATGAGTTCGAGCAGCGCGCTTAAGCCCGAGATCAGTTTTGCCGATTTCGATCGTGTCGACATCCGCGCCGGCACGATCGTCGAAGCCGAACCTTTTCCGCAGGCGCGCAAGCCGGCATTCAAGCTGAAGATCGATTTCGGCGCCGGCATCGGCATCAAGAAATCGTCGGCGCAGATCACCAAATACTATACGCCCGAAACGCTGATCGGCCGGCAGGTGTTCGCGGTGGTCAATTTCCCGCCGCGCCAGATCGGCCCGTTCATGTCGGAGGTGCTGACGCTCGGCTTTCCCGACGAAGAGGGCGCCGTGGTGCTTGGCGCTATCGAGCGCAGGGTGCCGGACGGCGGCAGGTTGTTTTAGGCCGCCAGCTTCCGCGTCGTTCCCAGTGCTTCCTCGACCGTGTCGAGAAACATTTCCGCGCAGGCTTTCCAGCTGTAGCGCATGGCGCGTTCGCGCGCCTCGGCGCGGTCGACGTTGAGCGCGGCGAGCGCTGCCTCGCGCAGGTCGTTCGAAACCGCGCCGCCAAAACCGTCGCCGACGATGTCGATCGGTCCGGTCACCGGATAGGCGGCGACCGGCGTGCCGCTGGCAAGCGCCTCGATGATGACGTTGCCGAACGTGTCGGTGCGGCTGGGGAAGACGAAGACGTCGGCCGAGGCGTAGATCTCGGCCAGTTCGTCATTGGGGCGGTGGCCTAGGAAATGCGCCTGTGGGTACTTTGCCTTGAGCCTGGCAAACTCCGGACCCTCGCCGACGACCACCTTGCTGCCGGGCAAGTCGAGGTCGAGGAAGGCGCTCAGGTTTTTTTCGATGGCGACGCGGCCGACGCAGAGGAAGACCGGTCCGGGGAAGCCGAGATCCTTCTTCTTGTCCGGCCGGAAATGGTCGGTGTCGACGCCGCGTGTCCACGGCCTCAGCTTGTTGAAGCCGCGCGCCGAAAGGTCGTCGGCGAGCGACTGGGTGGCGACCAGCGTGCCTTGGCCGGAATTGTGGAAATCGCGCAGCCAGCGATAGGCCCAGCTCTCCGGCACCGGCAGGCGGGCGCTGAGATATTCGGGAAAACGTGTGTGATAGCTGGTGGTGAACGGCCGGCCGGCATTGCGGCAATAGCGCCGCGCCATGATGCCGAGCGGACCCTCGGTGACGATGTGGATATGGTCCGCCTTGCCGGCTTCGATCAGGCGCGCGACATGGCCGGGCGTGGTCAGCGCCAGCCTTATGTCGGGATAGGTCGGCAAGGGCAGGGTGTGAAAGATGTTGGGTGTCAGGAAATCCACCGCGACATCGAAGGATTTCAGCGTTTCGGTGAGCCGCTCCAGCGTGTGGACGACGCCGTTGACCTGCGGGCGCCAGGCGTCGGTGACCATCAATATGCGCATGGCGGCCCTTTGCAGGAAAGGTCGACGGTTGCCTTGAGACGATGCCGGAACGGCGACCAGCAGGCTACCCTCACTTCGCTCCAGCGCACCCGGGCGGGCAAGGGGTCGAAGTGAGGCGGCAAGGCCGAATCAATAGAGGTCGCGCGCTTCATTTGCGCTCTTGACCATGGTTTCATGACGGGCGGATGAAGCCCGTGTTTTAGTGGAGCAAGATCTCGTCCGAAAACCGGTTTCCACTTTTCGGGATCATACTCCGCTATGCTGGAACCTTGATGACGGCGCGCAGGCCGCCGAGCGGGCTGTCGTCCAGGGTGATGTCGCCGCCATGGCTGCGGGCTATGTCGCGGGCAATCGACAGGCCGAGCCCGGTGCCGCTGGCGTCGAGGTTGCGCGCCTCGTCGAGCCGCACGAAGGGCTTGAACACGTCTTCGCGCCTGTCGGCCGGAATGCCCGGGCCGTCATCGTCAATGGTGACCAGCAGCGAGCCGCGGCCATGGGTGGCGTTGACCTCCACTGTCTTGGCATAGCGGAAGGCGTTGCCGATGACGTTGGACATCAGCCGGGCGAAGGCGTTCGGCCGCACATGCACATCGGGATCGCCGGCAAGCGTCGTCGACAGCTTGCGCT
This sequence comes from Mesorhizobium sp. M0496, assembly GCF_040321205.1. Lineage (NCBI taxonomy): Bacteria > Pseudomonadati > Pseudomonadota > Alphaproteobacteria > Hyphomicrobiales > Phyllobacteriaceae > Mesorhizobium > Mesorhizobium sp. M0496. Next base: position 240,354 of record NZ_JAMYRC010000002.1, read on the forward strand.
TGCGCAGCCTGGCTTCCTCGTCGAGTTTCTGGAAATAGGCCTCGAGATCGAACCGTCCGGCATCTTCCGAAGCCTCGCCACGGGCAAAGGAGAGATAGCCTTCGAGCATCGACTGCATGTCGTCGATATCCTGGTCGAGGGCCGCCTTGGTCTCGGCCTTGCCGCCTGCCAGCGCCAGCTGCAGCTTGAAGCGGGTGAGGATGGTTCTGAGGTCATGGCTGACGCCGGTCAGCATGGCGGTGCGCTGCTCGATCTGGCGTTCGATGCGCTCGCGCATCTGCATGAAGGCAAAGCCGGCGCGGCGAACCTCCTCGGCGCCGCGCGGCCGGAAATCGCGCGGCATCGGCCGGCCCTTGCCGAAGCTTTCGGCGGCTTCGGCAAGTGTCAGGATCGGGCGGATCTGGTTGCGCAGGAAGGGGATGGCGATCATCAGCAGCACCAGCGAGGTGCCGACCATCCAGATCAGGAAGATGTGGGTGTTCGAGGCATAGGCCTGGCTGCGGCGCACGAAGACGCGCAGCACCTTGTTCTCGAGTTGGACGCGTACCTCGACGATGTTGGAATTGCCGACCGTGTCGATCCAGAACGGACGGTTGATCTGGCGGGTGATTTCGGACGAGAGAACATCGTCGAGGATCGAGAAGAAGGGTTTGGGCCCTGGCGGCGGCAAGGGATCGGGCGGCAGCAGGTCGACTTTGAGCTGCATGCGGTCCTGGGCGATGCGGATGATGTTGGTGTAGTCCGCGTCGTGCGGATAGGTCTCGATCAGGTCGATGATAGCGGCGATGTCGCGCACGGTGGCCTGCGACAGGCGCTGCGTCACGGTTGCCCAATGGCGCTCCATGAAGACGAAGGCGACGACCGATTGCAACAGGATCATCGGCGCGATGACGATGATCAGCGAGCGGGCATAGAGCCGCTTGGGCATATACAGCGAAACAAGGCGCCAGAACCGGTTCCAGGCGCGCGGCACCGCCTTCAGCGTCCGCGTCGCGCGTGCGCTCAAGCCGCCATTGCCCGGCTGTTCCAGTTCCGTGGTTGCCATCCGCTCTTTTCGCTTGCCCGCAGCCGTTCAGCCGGCCGCAGGCGGCATTCTATTCCACGCTGAGCCGATACCCAATACCGCGCACGGTCTGCAGCCAGACCGGATTGGACGGATCGCGCTCGATCTTGCGGCGCAGCCGGTTGATCTGGACGTCGATGGTGCGCTCGCCGACTTCCGAATCGTCGCCAACGAGCTCGTGGCGGGGTATCGTCTCGCCTGCTCGCGCAGCGAAGATCGCCAGGATCTCCTGCTCGCGATCGGTCAGCTTCAGCGCCTCGCCGCCACGCTTCAATTCGCGCCTGGCGATCTGGAAGGTGTAGGGGCCGAAAACCAGCTGTTCGACCTTCGGGGTGGTCGCCGGGCCACCGCGGCGCAGGATGTTGTTGATGCGCAGGATCAGCTCGCGCGGATCGAAAGGTTTTGGCAGGTAGTCGTCGGCGCCGGCCTCCAGCCCACTGATGCGGCTATCGGTTTCCGACAGCGCTGTCAGCATCAGGATCGGTACGTTCTTTTCGGCGCGCAGAGACTTGGTCAGATCGACGCCCGTCTCACCGGGCATCATGACGTCGAGCACCAGAAGGTCGAAGTCGAGGCCGGCGAGCTTGCGCCTGGCTTCGCCGGCATTGCCGGCGACGGTGACGCGAAAGCCGTTTTCGGTCAGATACTGCTTGAGAAGATTGCGGATGCGGGTGTCGTCGTCGACGACAAGCAAATGCGGCGCGTCGTCGTCCGGTGCGGCCGCGTGATCGACCCGTTCAGTGCTCTCCATGGTTTTTCCCTGACATTTTTGCGGACCCCACGTCGATCTGCGCCCTCAGTTCCGGATCGACCATCGCTTCGAGGAACCGTTCCACCAAGGTCCGTTCGGTTATTCCGGAATCTCCCAATGCAGCATGGATGCGGCGCGACTGTGGCCGTGCCAGCGCCAGCGCCAGCGCACGACCCTTGGCCGTCGGATAAAGCTCGCGTTGGCGGCGGTCGCGCGGACCTTGCAACTGCACGACATGGTCGGTGTCGATCAATTGCTTGAGCACGCGGGCCAGGCTCTGCTTGGTGATCTTCAGAACGTCGAGCAGTTCGGCGACCGTCAGGCCCGGCCTGCGGTTGACGAAATGCAGCACCCGGTGATGGGCGCGGCCGAAGCCGTAATCGGCCAGGATCTGATCCGGATCGGAAGTGAAGTCACGATAGGCGAAGAAGAGCAGTTCGATGATGGCGAAGTCGATGCCGTCCTCGTCCGTGATCGCGGTCCTGATCGGTTTCCCGGCTGCGTGGCTTCGATCCGTCATCATTTCTCCATGGGAAAGAGAGATTATGTCAGTACTATTGACGTAATTTCCCTGCAATGGTAATTTTTGACAAGCTTTTGGGCGGATTGCGAACGAAAAGGCAAGGCAAGCCGGTTTTTCCGGAACTTCCTGAGTTTGCCAGAGCGCAATTATCCGCTTACGCTCCAGCACAAATGGCCGCTTTGCGCGACCGACACGAAACACACAACGATACAACACTATGCGGGCTGCCGCCCGCGGGAGGTTACCATGGCATCCGTTCCCTTCGATCAACTGGATGGCTTCATCTGGATGAACGGCGAATTCGTCCAATGGGGTGAGGCCAAGGTCCATGTGCTGACCCATGGCCTGCATTACGCCAGCGCGGTCTTCGAGGGCGAGCGCGCCTATGGCGGCGAGATCTTCAAGCTCAACGAACACACCGAGCGCCTGCACGAATCGGCGCGCCTGCTCGGCTTCAAGATTCCCTATTCGGTGGCCGAGCTCAACGACGCCTCCACCACGCTTCTGAAGAAGCAGGATTTCCAGGACGCCTACGTCCGGCCGATCGCCTGGCGCGGCAGCGAACAGATGGGCGTTTCGGCGCAGAACAACCGCATCAACTGCGCCATCGCCATCTGGCAGTGGCCGAGCTATTTCGATCCGGCGCAGAAGCTGAAAGGCATCCGCCTCGACGTGGCGGAATGGCGCCGGCCGGACCCGCGCACCGCACCGTCCAAATCGAAGGCCGCCGGCCTCTACATGATCTGCACCATGTCCAAGCATGCCGCCGAGGCCAAGGGCTATGCCGACGCCATGATGCTCGACTGGCGTGGCCAGGTCGCGGAAGCGACCGGCGCCAACATCTTCTTCGTCAAGGACGGCAAGATCCACACGCCCAAGCCCGACTGCTTCCTCGACGGCATCACCCGCCGCACGGTCATTGGGCTGGCCAAGGATCGCGGCCTGGAGGTGATCGAACGCGCCGTCCTGCCGGAAGAACTGGAGGGCTTCGAGCAATGCTTCCTGACCGGCACCGCGGCGGAAGTGACGCCGGTTTCGGAGATCGGACCTTACCGATTCGAGGTCGGTGAAATTGCCAAAAACCTTATGAACGACTATTCTGCCGCCGTTCAACCCAAGCACGCGATCGCCGCAGAATAACGATAGTCACAGCTTTTTTAGCAAGCAGGGGCGGTTTTAGGGCCGCCCCTTTTATTTAAGCATTCTTGCATTTGACTTTCGTCCAATTCGGCGTCTCATGATGCTGTCGGCCTGGGAGGCTGGCAGCTATGGAGGGACTAATCATATGGACATGAACACGCTTCTTCCGATCATTATACAGGTGATTACGGGTATCATCGGTGGTCAGGCGGTCGGTGCGGCGCTCAAGACGGCGGCGATGGGTCAGCTTCCCAAAATCCTGGGCGGAGCCATTGGCGGCGTCGGCGGTGCGGCGATCCTCGGCAGCCTGCTCGGCGGCGGTGCGGTCGATCCGGCTGCGGCTGCGGCGGCAACGAGCGGTCTCGGCAGCGCGCTGAACCTGCAGAACATCGTCGGCGGCGCCGGCGGCGGCGCGATCCTGACCGGCATTCTCGGTGCGGTCATGGGCGCCATGAAGAAGTAAGCGGCCATTCGGTCTTTTCAAATGGGCGGCTTCGGCCGCCCATTTCCGTTTTAGGGCTACTGACTGTTCGTCTTTCGAAGGGTGGACGCCCTTCACTCGCATCTCTACATCACCGCTGGCATAGCGAAAGGACGATCATGGGTCAGCTCAATGCCGGCATCGTGCCGGTCACACCGTTCCAGCAGAATTGCACCATCCTGTTCGACATGGACGACAAGCATGGTGTCGTCGTCGATCCGGGCGGCGATATCGACAAGGTGCTGGCGGCGCTGAAGGACAATGCGATATCAGCCGGTGCGATCTGGATAACGCATGGCCATATCGACCACGCCGGCGGCGCCATGGAGCTGAAGGAAGCGCTCGGAGTCGAGATCATCGGCCCGCACGAGGCCGACAAGTCGCTGCTCGACAACCTTGAAAACCAGGGCAGGCGCTACGGCATCGCTGGCGCGCGCAACTGCGTGCCCGACCGGTTCCTGACCGAAGGCGAGACCGTCTCGTTCGGTTCGCATGTGTTCGAGGTGTTGCACTGCCCCGGCCACGCCCCCGGCCATGTCGTCTACTACAACCGCGCGGCCAAGTTCGCCCATGTCGGCGACGTGCTGTTTCGCGGTTCGGTCGGCCGCACCGACCTGCCGGGCGGTGACCATGCGGCGCTGATCGCCTCGATCAAGGACAAGCTCCTGCCGCTCGGCGACGATATCGGCTTCATCTGCGGCCATGGTCCCGGCGGCCGCTTCGGCGAGGAGAGGCGTACCAATCCGTTCCTGGTCTAGGCTGTGCTGATATTCAGGTGAGGCCGGCCTGCGAATATCGGGCGGCTTCAAAGGCGATGCTACAAACAAAAAAAAGCGCCGGCCTCGCGGTCAGCGCTTTTTGTTTGGGGCAGGGAAGCCCTTGGTCTTAGTTAGCCGTGCAGAAATGCTGCTCGCCGTCATTGCCGGTGAACGTGCCGGTGCGGGAATTGAAGGTGCGGTAGCGGTCCGAGCAGTATTCGTACCAATCACGCGTCCACGGCTCGGCGTAACGATCGGCGTAGACGACCCGCGGCTCCGCATAGTAGCGGCGGACAGGAGCCGGGCGCACCACGACGTCACGATCATAGTAACCGTCATCGTAGTAGCGGTCAGCGTCGGGCGGCGGCCGGTCATTGGCCAATGCGCCACCTATCAAGGCGCCGGCCGCGAGGCCGAGCACGCCGGCGGCAATGGCATCGCCGTTGCCGTGATGGCCATGATGACGGTGCCAGTCACGTGCGTTGGCGGCGGGCAAGGCCGAAAGCGTGGTGGCGACCACCGCAGCGGACAGGACGGCGGTCTTGAAAATTCGGTTCATCTTGGTCTCCTTCGTACCGGCCCGTGCAGTTTCGGGGATGCGGTCCGGCTTTACCAAAGACTAATATGCAACCGTGGCTGAACGGGGGCTGAACGGATTTCGACGTGTTGATTCAAAAACAGGCGTCAAGGATCACACGCTCTCAAGGGAGCGAAACTGCTTGCCGTCGCCGAGCCGGCTCAGCCGACCGACAGGTTGACGGCCTTCGGACCCTTGCCGCGCTTGTCCGGCTCGGTGTCGAATGACACTTTCTGCCCATCCTCGAGACCGGAAAGACCTGACGCCTGCACGGCTGAAATATGGACGAAAACATCCTTCGCGCCATCATCGGGCGTGATGAAGCCGAAGCCCTTGGCATGGTTGAAGAATTTGACGGTGCCGGTCTGCGGCATGGGAAGCTCCTTTGTCCCATAAACTCCAGTCTCGGGCCGGCAAATGCCCGAGTGGAAATTTGTCCTTTATTTTAGCGTCATCGGCAAGAGAAAGTTTTGCGGGCAGCCAAAGGGCGTCACGGCGCGCCTCAGATCCTTGTTTTCATGCATATCGTTCCCCCGAATCGGCCACTTTTGGGCGACATGCATTGGTCTGCGTCTTCGGCACGAAAAAGGCGCGACGAATATCGCCGCGCCTTTCAAAATTCAGATCCCTCTCCAAGCCAGGTTCAGGCATTGGAGCCTCCGTCGCGCGTCCGAGGGACGTCCCGATGGCTCAGGCAGCGCGGAGGTTGACGGCCTTGGGGCCTTTGCCCATGCGGTCCGGCTCGACGTCGAAGGTGACCTTCTGGCCGTCGACGAGCGTGCGCAGGCCGGAGGCCTCGATCGCGGAAATATGGACGAACACATCCTTGGCGCCGCCATCGGGCGTGATGAAACCGAAGCCTTTGGTCGCGTTGAAGAATTTAACGGTGCCGGTCTGGGCCATTGGGGAAACTCCTTCACCCGTTCAGTCTTTGGTGGTCCTGCCCGCCGCCTGGCGCAAAGGGCAGTTCCCGGTGGTTGCTTCGGCAGTCATGCATTGGCGCATGGTCAAAACCCCCCGCCGAAAACGGGGCCGTCAGAGATTCACAGTATCGGGGAAAGGTCGTCCAAAACGTTCCGCTCTCCGGGTCGCAAATGCCCGAACACGGAATTTATCGCACGGAAACGTGATGGTTGCAAGATAGCGCCGCGGGCCGCCGCATTGGCGCATCCCGACGCATGGATCGACTGACCTGAACATCGATCGGCTCGGCATAGGCTTGCTTGCCGGCGGGGTCATCGGCCAGAGCCGGGCCACGAATGGGCCAGATGTCGAGGTGGCCGAGGAGGCTGTCGCCAACCACGGCCCAGGCGCCGTTTCCGGCTGAAAGGGCTGCAAACGGGGGTTGCAATTGGCAAGGGAATGGCGAGGATCGGCAACCGGGGACGCGATCGTGGGAGATCATCATGAAATTTCTGGCGGCAATCTTTTCGCGGCAGGGTTTTGTCATCCTGTTGCTGTCGGCAATTCTTGCCGCCTGCACGGTCGTGGTCGATGACGGACCGGGGCCGCGCCCGCCACGGCCCGAACCGCAATATTGCAGCAAGCAGTACGAGCCGGTCTGTGCCCGCCGCGGCGGCGACCGCCAGACCTTCGCCAATGCCTGCCTTGCCGACCGGGCCGGCTATCGCATCGTGCGCGACGGTCCGTGCCGCGACGGTGGCGGCGGTGGCGGTGGCGGTGGTGGCGGCGAAGAGCAGACGTTCTGCACCCGCGAATATGCGCCGGTGTGCGCGCGCCGGCACGGCGAGACGCGTACCTTCCCCAATTCCTGCGAAGCCCGCGCCGCGGACTATCGCGTCGTTGAAGACGGGCCGTGCTGAGGTTCTCATTTCCCTATCCGGTGGGAGAATTGGCGTAAGGCAAACGCCGAGGCAGATAGGTATTATGTGGCCTCTTGCTGATGAGCCATTGATCTGGGAATATCGGAAAACGGACTGACTTGGTTGCCGAAAGCAAAGCCCAATCCAATTGCTATTTTTGGGCACCCTCTATGGTGAAAATCTCTGTGGACCCTTCTGACGAATTTTTAGCTTTGATAGAGAGAAGAGCATGCCTTTAGCAGAAGAAATATCCTCGGCGCGAAAACTTATCTATCGTGACGGATATGATATGTCGTTTGGTGAGATATCGACATTGTATGAGAAGGATGAGCTGGTAATTAATCCTGAGTATCAGCGACTCTTCCGTTGGGAAGAAACGCAAAAAACGAGATTTATAGAATCTCTTCTTTTGAATATCCCAATCCCGCCGATATTTGTTTTCACGCGGCCTAATGGTAAGTGGGAACTTGTTGATGGGTTGCAGCGGGTCTCCACGCTTCTTCAATTCCTTGGTATTTTGCGGGAGGAGGCCTCTTTTGTGTGCGATGGAACTAATCTCCTGCCCTCGTTAACTGGAGTTAGATGGCCGACAAAAGAAGAGCAAGATATCGATGGCGCCAATCTGCCGGTAGATGTGTTGTCGCCAGCGCATCAACTTACGATTAAGAGGTCGAGAGTCCGTGTAGAAATACTTGGGCCTGAAACGGACGCAACAGTTAAGTTTGAGCTGTTTCAAAGGCTGAATACGGGCGGCTCAAATCTATCTGAGCAGGAAATTAGGAATTGTATAATTTTCTCTCTACGTCCTGAGCTTTTGATATCTCTGCGCAACTTGTCACAGGATGACAATTTTACGGAGATGGTTCCGGTTGGTGGGGTTAGGGAGTCTCGACAGTATCTTACGGAGCTTGTTCTTAGGATACTTGTCTATAGGAATTTTCCATACAACAGTAGGCTTGACGTTCACGAATATCTTGACAAGAGCTCCATTGCAATTTGTGAAAATTCTGCCTTTGATATAGATGCAGAGCTGAACGTTATTCGTGGAGCATTTGATATAATTTGGCAAGCTAAGGAATCTGAAGCTTTTGAAAAGAATAATAGGTTCTCTTTGGCATACTACGAGTTTATATGCTTGGGTGTTTCAAAATATATTAATCGGGGTGGCGACGATGTGGATTTTGTTCGGCAGAGGATAGATGATATTCCAAATCACCCTCAAATTGAGCAAAATACTGGTGCGGGTGTTCGAGGTACCCAGCGTCTGAGCAATCTAATTTTCGCTTCGGCGGAACAATTCTTTCAGCAATGAAAGTCCGTAGCATCTATCATTTTTCTGAGTTGATGGATAATGAATTTTCTTGGAGAATTAAAGAGATATCGATTTTTAAGAGACTTGTTCTATCTGGCCATGAAGAACATAGGAAATGCCTTCGGCGGGCGGCGATCCCTATCATTTATTGTCACTGGGAAGGGTTTGTAAAAACGGTTGCCGACCATTATGGAAGTTTCGTTTCCGACCAAGTCGCAAAGATGTCGGATTTGAAGAGCTGCTTTATGGGCCCGATGCTTAAGGCGAAATTTGACGACATTGTTGGGTCGAAGAGATCATTCAAACTTTGGCACGAAGGCTCAGAGTTGGTGAAAAAACTTGCTGATGAGAAGCCTAAAATTTCTCTATTTGGTCGTCTCTCACACGTCGGAAATCTTAACTATGACGTTTTCTCTGAGATCGCCTATGTCTGCGGACTCGACATGACGTACTACGAGACCAAAAAGAATTTTATCGATGAAATTATAGTCGCGAAGAGAAATAAGGTCGCCCATGGAGAATTCCTTCAGTCGGATGAGGCGGAGATCGTGGAAGCCATTGATCTTGTGATTGAGATAATGCGTACGCTAAAAACTGATTTGGAGAATGGAGCTGTGTTAAAATCTTATCTCAACTAGATGATGAGCTCGTGTTCCCTACCCCGACATAGGCCTTGCCCTTCAGCAGGGCGGCCAGATGGGCGGCATTTGACGCGGCCATCTCGATCATGACGGCGACCTTCTTCGGGGTCTTCGGCAAGTCGACATAGTTGACGTCGCCCATCGCCTCGCCAACCCAGTAGACGCCGCCATTGGCCGGAATGGTGAAGCTGACATCGTTGAGCGCCTCGAAGCATTCGGCGTGGCAATGATGGGCGCCATCTTCGTTGCCGACGATCGCCACCAGCGCCACCTTGCCGGCGGCCGGCATACGGCCCTTGCCGTCGGTTTCCTCGAGAAAGGCGTCCATGCGCTCCATGACGCGCTTGGCGACACTCGATGGCTGGCCCATCCAGATCGGCAGGCCGAGGATGAAGATGTCGGCGGTGACGATCTTCTCGCACAGCTCCGGCCAGTCGTCGCCCTTACCCATGTCGGAGAAAACGCCGAGCCTGATGTTATGATCGTGGGCCCGGTTGCGCGGGAGGATTGCGTCCAACCGTTTGGGGAGAACTCTGTGGAAGTGCGCGGCGCTCCTCACACCCCTGCCGGATACGCCCCGTCGGCCGGGCCAGCGTAAAGCTCGCTGCCATCGTCGTCGCAAATGCGCAGGCGATCGGGGATTTGCGGCATGGCCAGCGTGTGGAACAGCGCGGTGGCGCCCTGCAGCGCGGCACGCAGGTTCGGCGCTTCCAGCGACACCTTGTCGAGCGTGGCTTCGTCGGCGTCGCGCGACCGGTAGAACTCGATGACGAAGTTCAAGCGCGCCTCCGTGGCAGAGCATTGCGTGGGCCTTCTCAGTCAGTCAATTCGCCGCCTCACACAGCGGAGAGGGCGCACGAGGCGCGCCCTCCAGTTTGTCAGCCCTTCGATTTCGGCTTCAGGCTGCTCTCGGCCTGCTTGACCGACGAGCCGAACGGGGAGGCGGGCTTGGCCACGACCTTGTCCTTTTTCGGCTTGCGCGTCTCGCGGTTGCTTCGCTGTTGACCCTTGGACATGGTGTGTGCTCCTGTTGCGTGTTGGCTCGGCTTTGCGGTGGGGTCTCAGACGACCGGGTCGTTGGCCGGTTCGAGATTGTCTTCGGTGGTGACCCGCTCATGGGTCTCCTGCTCGCTGCGGATGCGGTATTGCGGCGAGCCGTCCTTGACCGGCAGCCTGCTCTTGATCTGGAACAGTTCGGCGGTCTTCTGAACCAGGCCGGTGCGGTTCTTCATGCGCACGGTCTGACCGATCGCAAACTGGTGCGCGGGCGTGTCGGTGCGCGGGCGCGCATTCTGCTGGAAACGGATCATGCTGCATTCTCCCTGTCGCGCTTCAGCGCTGTTTCGAGTTCGAGGTAATCGATGGCGACAAGCTGGCTGGTGGGCGGGTTTTTCACTGCCCTTGCCGGCAGATGGATGAAGGTGGCGACGCGGCGCCAGGCAAGCCGGGACATGCCCTCGATCAGCTCTTCGTCGTGATCGATGTCGTAGTCGCCGGCCGGCAGTTGCCCTTCCAGTCCGCCGAGCACGAAAGGTGCCGCGAAATGCACGATGGAGTGGGTGGTGCGGTCCGGCATTGTCTTACCTATGCAAAGCAGCGGTGCTGAAAGCAAAAAAGCGGGACGAGCCCCGCTTTCCTATTTCCGGCAGTCGCTGGAAGGAAGCCGCTTTCGAGAGCTGCCAGTACATCCGTGGTCAGCGTTCATCGAATTCGGCCGGATCAGATCAATTGCAAACTGGCGGCCGACTCGCGGCCCTTGGTGTCGCGCTCCAACTCGAACCGTAGCTTCTGGCCTTCGGCGAGGCCGGGAAAGCCGGCGCGCTCCAGCGCGCTGACATGGACGAAAACGTCCTTGCCGCCATCGGTTGGCTGAATGAAGCCAAAGCCCTTCTGGCCATTGTAGAACTTCACGGTTCCGGTGTTCATGTGGGTCTTTCGAAAGAATGAGACATGGCCGCGGAGCGAATAGGCCGCGCGCCCGGTATCGATGATTTGGAATGAGATTGGCGGGTCGAGAACCTCTGACGCCGCGAGATGCCAATTCTGGCCCAAAACGATCCTGTCTATATAGGCTGATAGGGCTGATTGTTCAAGAAGATTCATGAAGAGCTCGGACGACAGCAAAAAAATAGATCGCTATAATTATTTGAAAAATCCTGATATGGCTCATTGGCTTTCAAAAAAATGCTTAAATTTACGCTGGGTCGATTTTCCCGGCATTTGCATTTTATTTGTTCCCCCGGAAAGGACAAAAACATGGTTTCCGTCAAAACCCCGAGAGGCACGACCGTAGCGATCAACCCGATCATCAAGCCAACCAACATACACGCCGGTGCCGCCGGCCCGACCGGCAAGCCGATGATCGTCAAGTCGGCACGCCTGACCATCAGAAGCGATGAGGCGGCAAGGCGAACGATCGCCGATACCGATGGCACCGTGAGGCGGGCCAGACAGGTCGCCGAGACCAACCGCCTGATCTGACCTTCGCCACCGATGGGAAGGGCTGGACCCCAAGCGAAGCCTTGAACCTGCCGCGCCGATGGCCTAGATCGCCACAGGCGGACAAAACACGGCAGGTTTCCCATCAACAGAGATCAGAGACGAGCGGCGGGCACGGGAGCCAGATCTGGCGCTGGAGGACAGCCACCGCTGGGGCTTGACCAGCGTGTGCAGCAAGCGCTGCAGCTGCATCAAGCCGGGCGCCGGCAAGAGGCCGAGGCGATCTACCGGCAGGTGCTGGCGCAGAAGGCCGATCACGCCGCCGCCGCGCATTTCCTCGGGTTGCTGCTGCACCAGACCGGGCGCAGCGCCGAAGGACTGGACCTGATCGAACAGTCGGTGCACCTGCAGCCCGGCAATCCGGATTTTCAAAACAATCTCGGCACGGTGCTGCGCGACCTCGGCCGGGTCGCTGCAGCCGTCGACTGGTTCCGCAAGGCGGTGACGCTGCGGCCCGATCAGTTGGCGGCGCGCGACAATCTCGGTTCAGCGCTGAAGCAACTCGGCCAGTTCGAGGGCGCCGAAGAGATCTATCGCGGCACGGTCGGGCGCAACCCTTTCCACGCCCGCGCCCGCATCGGTCTTGCCGAAACGCTGCAGGAAGCGGGGCGCCTGGACGAGGCGCTCGCCGTCTTCCGCGAAGCGCTGGCGATCCGGCCCAAGGATGGCGACCTGCTGCATGGGCTCGGCGTCGGGCTGATGGAAAAGGGCAAGCTCGATGAAGCGGCCGACCTGTTCCGGCAAGCGCTGGCGGTCGATCCCGGCATGGCGAGAGCCTGGCTGATGCTGACGCAGGTCAAGCGCCAGAAGGAACGTGATAGCGAATTGACCAGCATGGAGGCTCAGCATGCCAAGGCGCCGCAAGACAGCCTGGCGCGCATGCAGTTGTCCTTCGGTCTCGGCAAGGCCAATGACGATCTGAAGGATTATGGCCGGGCCTTCGATTATTTCGCCGAAGGCAATGCGATCCGCCGCAAGGGCATCGACTACGACCAGGCCAAGACGCGGGCCGAGTTCGAGGCGATGAAGGCAACCTTCGATGCCGGCTTCTTCGAAAAGCACAAGCCCAGCTCAATCAGCGACGACACGCCGATCTTCGTCGTCGGCATGCCGCGCTCGGGCACGACGCTGGTCGAGCAGATCATCGCCAGCCATCCCCAGATCTACGGCGCGGGCGAGCTCAGCATCCTGAAAACGGCGGTCGGCAGGCAGTTTCCCCTGACCATGAAGGGCGGGTTCCCGGCAGGGATCGCCGATATGCCCGACAAGGCCTTTGCCGAGGCCGGCGAGGCCTATCTCGACATGCTGCACGGCCGCTATCCCGGCTTCAAGCATGTCACCGACAAGATGCCGGGCAACTTCCTGCTGATCGGCTTCCTGCATCTGATGCTGCCGAAGGCCAAGATCGTCCATTGCGCACGCGATGCGGCGGCCACCTGCCTGTCGATCTACAAGGTGCATTTCCGTGGCGACAGCCATCGCTATGGCTACGATCTCGGCGAACTCGCCGATTTCCACAATCTCTACACCGATATCATGGCGCATTGGCACACCGTGCTGCCAGGCGTCGTGCATGATGTGCGCTATGAGGATTTCGTCGCCGACCAGGAAGGCCAGACGCGGGCGCTGATCGCCCATCTCGGCCTGCCCTGGGACGATGCGGCGCTGTCCTTCCACGAGACCGACCGGCCGGTGCGAACGGCTTCCGCCGCACAGGTGCGCCAGCCGATGTATCAGGGCTCGGTCGATCTGTGGAAGCGCTATGGCGACCGGCTGAAGCCGCTGCTGGATAGGCTGGATTAGCGGCCTGGTTGCAGTTTAGGCGAAGGGCCACGTCGCGGCATGGATCCCATGGTCTGCGCCGCGTCGCTTCGCTCCTGGCTCCGCCATAGGATGACGAAGCGATGGAAGCGCCGCGCGAAAGGAACTCGCGCGACGCGCTTGGAGTATTTCGTGTGCGGGCCTACAGCTCTATGAATGGCTTGAAGCCACCGAAGATCATGCGCTTGCCGTCGAACGGCATTTTCTCCCAATCGGCCTTCAAACGCGGATCTGCCATCACCTTGGCCATGACGGCATCGCGGCTCTCCCGCGATTCATAGACGGCCCAGGCGAAGACGACGATCTCGTCGTCCTTGGCCTGCACGGCACGCGGGAAGGACGTGACCTCGCCATAGGGTACGTCGTCGCCGATGCATTCGACATAGGCGAGCGCGCCGTGTGCCATCCATATAGGGCCTGCGAGATTGGCCAGCTTCTTGTAGTCGTCGAGTTTTGCCTTGGGTACGGCAAGCACGAAGCCATCGACATAGGACATTGTGGGTCTCCTCGTGGAAGTTCAAAGCGCCCCACCGGCGCCAGCCGGTGAGGGACCTGGCCGTTGGCGATAGATCAGGCTTTCTTCGTCGGCGCGTTCATCGCCCACTCGACGCCGAACGGGTCGCGCATATTGCCCCACTGGTCACCCCAGAACATGACCTGGAGCGGCACAGCGACTTCGCAGCCGGCATCGACGGCGCGCTTCCACCAGGCATCGATGTCGTCGCTGCCGAGATGGAGCTGCATGGTGTAGCCTTGCGGCTTGACGGCGGGCATCCCGTTTTCGGGATAGAAATCGGAGAGCATCAGCGTCGAACCGTTGATGTGGAGATGGATGTGCATGGTGCGGCCTTTTTCGTCCGCCGGATAGGCAAAGACCTGCTCCGCGCCGAAGGCCTTCTTGTAGAATTCGGCGGCCTTGAAGGCGCCATCCAGCTGCAGATAAGGGGTCAATCCGCCGAGCACTTTGGCCGCGGGCTGAACGGGGGTCTGATCAGTCATGTCTTGCTCCTCTTTGCGTTTGGCTTGGCCTTGCGAGACATAGGACGCATGAGATGACGGCGATCCTACATGGCCTCGAATTTTCTTCGAAGGCTGTGTCTGGACGGACCGGGCAACCGGCGGGCTTGAGCGAGAGGCGTGAAATGAACTTGCGCCGACGCCCCGCAATCAGAGCGCAATTCTCGCAGCTCCCGGTCTAGAACAGGTGGATCATCCGATGCTTCCTCAACTCCTGAGGCGACCATGATCCTCTACTATCAGACCCACTCACCCTTCGCGCGCAAGGCGCTCGTCTTCGCTCATGAGGTCGGTATTGCCGATCGGCTCGAGGTCATTCATCACGAGACCAGTCCGACGTTGCACAATGCCCGCGTCTACGCCGAAAATCCCCTCGGCAAAGTACCGGTGCTGCTGCGGCCCGACGCGTCGCCGATCTTCGATTCCGATGTTATCTGCGCCTATCTCGACACGCTGCATGATGGCCGCAAGCTGCTGCCGCAAGACGGCGAGGCGCGCTGGCAGGCGTTGCGGCTGCAGTCGGTCGCCCAGGGCCTCGCGCAGACAGGCATAGGCTTGCGCTGGGAGACGGACAGGCGACCCGAACAGCTGCGCTACAGTGCTCTTGCCGACGGATTCCGCGAAAAGATCGAGGCGAGCTACGACTGGATCGAAAGCATGCTGGACGACGAGGCACCGCTCCATGTCGGCCATATTGCGCTCGCCACCACCTTGTCCTGGATGGCGTTCCGGCACCTTCCGCCTTTTCGCTCACGGGCGCGACTGATGCGCTGGTTCAAGGCTTTCGAAAAGCGTGTATCGATGCAGGCGACGCCGCTTTCGGGCGATACGCATGACTGATCAGCGGGCGCCTCGATCAGGGTGCTCTGCAGATACGAGGGCCGTTCTGCGGATCGATGACGATTTCGGGCCAGCCGATGTCCTTGCGCAGTTCGATCGGCAGTGAAAGGAGGGCGCGCTCGCTGCGATAGCGGGCGCGAGCCTGCGCGTAACGGGTGGCAGCGCGACCTATGGATGACAGGGTGAACATGATGCTTTCTCCTCGGTTGAAGCCGGCATCATCGTGTCGGCATCCCAAGGACGTGGCGCGTGGCGGTCATCCGACAGACGGTCGAAAATTTTTGCTGGCAGCGTTTGATATCTTATTCAGGCGCTGCCGAGCGGCGCCTACGCAACCTTGAGCGTTGGGATGGCTGAAACATCGACTTCACGCTCCGCGTGCCAGGCATCGAAAGCCGCCTGCATTCGAAGCCAGATCGCGGCGCCGTCGCCGAACAGCTTCCCGAGGCGAGCGGCCACAGCCGGCGAAACCGACTTCTTTTCGCGGATGATGTCATAGAGTTGCTGCCGGGAGATCCCGAGCAGATTTGCAATTTCCACCTTGGTCTTTCCAGTTGCCGGGATAATGTCCTCAAGCAGCGCTCCCGGGTGGGAGGGACAACGCTCAATAGGACGCGTCGGCTCGTGCACAGTCATAAGTCTAACGTCTCCAATCTGGCCGCCTCAGTGGTATTGCTCGAAATCGACGCGGGCGGCGTCCTTGCCGTCGAACTCGAATGTTATGCACCACGGGCCGTTGACGTGGACCGTGTAACGGATGGGATCGAAGCCTTTCAGCAGGTGGAAATCGAAGCCGGGGAGGTTCATCTCTTCCGGCTTCTCTGACGCTTCCAGGCGGTCAAGCCGGACAAGAATGCGCTTGTGCATCTTGGCGTCGATCTTGCCGGTTTTTCCGGTTTGAAAGAGGTCCGATAGCGCCTTGTTCTTGAAGGACTTGATCATTGATATATGTAAACAGATTGCTTACACAGATCAAGAGGCTGTAAGCAAATAATTTACACGCCAGTCGCCCTTCATGGTCCGTGGGCCTCATCCTGCCGCCTTGGCCACCGAGCGGAAGAACTCCTCGGGATCTTCGACTTCAATCAGGCGCCGCTTGTCGATCAGCAAGAAGCGGTTGCCGACAGCGCGGATGAAGGAGCGGTCGTGCGAGGCGAGCACGCAGCTTGCCTGATGCGCCAGCAGCTCGGCTTCCAGCGCTTCCTGGCCGTCGATGTCGAGATGGTTGGTCGGCTCGTCGAGCAGGTAGAAGTTGGGATTGGCGAGCCTGAGCGCCAGCATCATCAGCCGTGCCCTCTGGCCACCGGACAGAACGCCGATCTTTTTCTCTTGCATCTCGATGACCACGCCAGCGCCGGCCAGCAACGATCGTGCGCGCTGCTCGCCGACCTCGTAGCGGCGTGAGACCAGCGCCAGCGGCGTGTCGTCGCCGCTGATGCCGGACAGCGCCTGGTCGCTATAGCCGAGCACGGTCGACGGCGTCACCTTCACATTCGGCACCGTGTCCGGTTCGACGATGGCATTGCGGATCAGGGTAACGAAGCGCGACTTGCCGACGCCGTTGCGGCCGAGCAGCACGATGCGGTCGCCCTGGCAGATGTGGCGCTTGCCGGTCCGGAACAGAAGCGTGCCGTCGGGCGTTTCCACCGCCGCGTCGTCGAGCGTGATCAGCACCTTGACGTGCGTGCCGCGATTGGCCAGCCTGATGGCACCGGCCGATTTCTCGCGATGCGCCGGAGCCGCCGCCTCTTCCAGCCTTTCCGCGCGCTGGTTGAGCTGCTTGGTCTTGACCGTCAGCAGATCGCTGCCCGAATTGATGCCGATGTTGTTGAGCTTGGCCGCCTGCCGGCGCAATTGCTGTGCCACCTTCATGTCGCGCTGGAACTTGCGCTCCGTCGAGGCATCGACTTCGTCGAGCGCCTGCCTGGCGCGGGAATAGGGCAGGGCAAACACCGGCGACTGTTCCGGGCGCAAAAACAGCGTCCGGTTGGTGGTGGCGTCGAGAAAGGCGCGGTCATGGCTGGCGATCACCACCGGCACCTCGCGCGGCAGCGTGTTGAGCCAGCTTTCGAGCTGGCTGATCCGGGCCAGATCGAGATGGTTGGTCGGCTCGTCGAGCAGCAGCACGTCCGGATCGGTGACCCAGACGCGGGCGATCAGCGCCAGCCGCTGCCAGCCGCCGCTCAGCGCCTGCATTTGCCGTTCGCGCATCGGCTCCGGCACATCGAGCGAATCGAGCACCACGTCGACGCGCCACATCTCGCTCTCGGCCTGCTCCGGCGGCAAGGCGTCAGCGACCACTTGATGGAACGTGCGGGTGAGAAGGGCCGGAGCAACGGACTGTTCGACATGGCCGACGCGCAGGCCGCGCGTGCGGGTGATGTCGCCGGAGGTCGGTTCCATCTCGCCGGTCAGGCATTTGAGCAAGGTCGACTTGCCGCGGCCGTTGGCGGCGACGATGCCGAGCCGGTCGCCGGTGCCGAAGGTGAGGTCGAGGTTGGAAAACAGCGGCGCACTCATGGTGACGCCGAGGGATTTGAGGCTGATCAGGGCCATTTTGATTTCTCTGGTCTTGGCCGCCTCTTTGTCGGAGCATGATCTTTTCCGAAAACCGGTTCCCACTTTTCGGGATCATGCTCTAGCGGCTCAATGCACTTTGACGGTGCGCCTACCAGCCATCAGGCTCGGCGTTGCGGCACCACGAAGGGCAGACCAAAAAATCGAAGCGGGAAAACCCGGACCGTCCCTGGTCAGCCCTGCAAGCAAGCTCGCAGGGCAGAAATCGGGCCACGCTGACGATGGTGACGAGAAAAATCGAACACGTGAGCCCTCCTTTCAAGACGTTCGAGTGTGCGGACTGACTACACCAAGGGCGTGGCGGATGGCAAGACTACCGCTTTCGCCCGGCCCGGGAACGGATCGAGCACCAGTATGCAGCCGCCGATGATCGCGACAGCGCCGAAGCCCTGGATTACGGTCAGCGACTCCCCAAGCATGCTGGTGCCGACCAACACCGCGATCACGGTCACGGCGAATTCGACGCTGATCGTCCTCGTCGCGCCGATACTGGCAACCAGCCGAAAATAGACGATGTAGGTCAACGCGCTCATCAGGCAGGCGAGGACAGCGAGATAGAGGAAGTCGATGGCGCGCGGCATCGCTGGCACCGGTACGGCGAGAAGCAGTGGCAGCGTCATCAGGCCGCCTAACAGGAAGGCGGCGCTGGTGAGTTCCCACGAGCCGGCCGAGCGCAGATGTCGGTTTGCATAATTGCTGCCGAAAGCGGCCGAGAAGGAACTGAACAGAGAGGCGGCGCAGCCGAAAGCGAAGGATGCCGTGATCGGCACTGCGGGAAAACCGACCAGGACGATGATGCCCAAGGCGCCGAGCAGTAGTCCGGCCAACCCGCGAACGGTGATGCGCTCAAGCCCCCATAGCTGGCCGAGGATCATCGAGAACAGCGGGATCGCGGCAACAAGGATGGCCGCCACCGCCGTGCCGATGCGCGGGGTGGCATAGGATAGGCCGACAAGCTGCGCGGCAACCGTCGTCGCGCCGACAACGGCGAAGCGCCGCCAGCCGGCGCTGAAATCGAGCCGGCGTCGGGTCGCGGCGGCAAGCAGCAGGAGCGTGATGCCGGCGATCAGCGAGCGCAAGGTGACCGCGCCGACCCAGCCGAAGGCGTGCACCACCTTGAGCAGCACAAGGAACGACAAGCCCCAGGTGATGGCCAGGAAGATATAGGCGGCGATGTCCGTGGGTTTCATTGTGCGGGCGGCCGTGGGAGTTTCTTGCGGTAGGGAGCGGCGAAGCTGCCGTGGCCCGTATCGCTTCGACTGGCAACTGACAAGGCTGGGAGCGTGGTCCAGCCAGTCAACAGTATGACTCCAGGCCCTACCGTCCCGGTCTGCCTGTCTTCCCCGGCCGGCGCTTTTCACGGCGGGCGTCGCCAGGATCCTCATACGAACCAATGCCGGCGCGCTCACGCTTGACCGGCTTGTCACCCTCGATCGGCGTCTCGGTCCGCCGCACGGTCATCTCATCGAGTGAGTTCTTCTTGAACAGCGGTTTGGTTGCGTCGCCGGGGATGCCGAAATCGGAACCATGCGCCTCTTCCGCCGACTGTTTCTTGAACAGCGAGCGTGACACCGCACCCGCTGGCGTTGGCATATCGGTGCCCGGGCCCATCGCGTCGAGCGACGGCTTCGAAAACAGCGGCTTCTTCACCGGAACGGCGCCATCGGCGCCCATCTCGTCGAGATCAGGCTTGCGGAAGAGGTTAGGACGGGCAGCCTTGGTGGCCTCTTCGGCGGCGCGTGCTCGGTCGAGCTTGCGAAAACGCTCCTGTTCCTCTGATGTACGATGTTTGGCCACGCCCTTGTTGTGCTTGCCCTTTTCGCGACCCGAAACCGGGCTTTCCATGTCGGCGTATTTGGCCAGCGGGTCTTCGGAGATGGACAGTTCCATCTCGCGCAGCCGCTTGATCTCGTCGCGAATGCGGGCCGCTTTCTCGAAGTCGAGATTGGCGGCGGCGTCGCGCATCTGCTTTTCCATGGCGTCGAGATGGGCTTTCAGATTGTTGCCCATCATGGCGCCGGCGCTGTCGGTGAACTGCGAGATGTCGGCGCGGACATGGTCCTTCTCGTAGACCGAGTCCAGAATGTCGGAGATGCGCGACTTGACCGATTCCGGGGTGATGCCGTTGGCTTCGTTCCACTCCACCTGCTTCTCGCGGCGGCGGTTGGTCTCGGCCATCGCCCGCTCCATCGAACCGGTGACCTGGTCGGCATAAAGGATGACTTTGCCATCGACGTTTCGGGCGGCACGGCCGATGGTCTGGATAAGCGAGGTTTCCGAGCGCAGAAAACCTTCCTTGTCGGCGTCGAGAATGGCAACGAAGCCGCATTCGGGAATGTCGAGGCCCTCGCGCAGCAGGTTGATGCCGACCAGCACGTCGAAGGCGCCGAGGCGCAAATCGCGCAGGATCTCGATGCGTTCCAGCGTGTCGATGTCGGAATGCATGTAGCGGACGCGGATGCCTTGTTCGTGCAGATACTCGGTCAGGTCCTCGGCCATGCGCTTGGTCAGCACCGTCACCAGCGTGCGGTAGCCGGCCTTGGTGGTGTCGCGGATTTCGCCGACGACATCGTCGACCTGGCTCTTGGCCGGGCGTACTTCGACCGGCGGATCGATCAGCCCGGTCGGGCGGATGACCTGTTCGGCGAAGACGCCGCCGGCTTGTTCCATCTCCCACGCGCCGGGCGTTGCCGAGACGGCGACGGAGAGCGGGCGCATGGCATCCCATTCCTCGAAGCGCAGCGGTCGGTTGTCCATGCAGGACGGCAGACGGAAGCCGTATTCGGCCAGTGTCGCCTTGCGGCGAAAGTCGCCTCGATACATGCCGCCGATCTGCGGCACGGTGACGTGGCTTTCGTCGATGAAGACCAGCGCATTGTCGGGAATGTACTCGAACAGGGTCGGCGGCGGATCGCCCGGCTGGCGGCCGGTGAGATAGCGCGAATAGTTCTCGATGCCGGCGCAGGAGCCGGTGGCCTCCAGCATCTCTAGGTCGAAGCGGCAGCGCTGTTCCAGCCGCTGCGCTTCCAGCAGGCGACCGGCGCGCTCCAGTTCGACCAGTCGGTGCTTGAGCTCTTCCTTGATAGATTTGATCGCCTGGTTCAGCGTCGGGCGCGGCGTCACATAGTGCGAATTGGCGTAGATCTTGACGCTTTTCAGCTCGCCGGTCTTCTGGCCGGTCAGTGGGTCGAATTCGGTGATCTGCTCGATCTCGTCGCCGAACATCGAAATGCGCCAGGCACGATCTTCCAAGTGGGCCGGGAATATCTCGATCGTGTCGCCGCGCACGCGAAACGAGCCGCGGACGAAATTGATGTCCTGCCGCTTGTACTGTTGGGCAACGAGGTCGGCGAGCAGAGCGCGCTGGTCGAGCCGATCGCCGATCTGCATCTGGAAGGTCATCGCGGTGTAGGTTTCGACCGAGCCGATACCGTAGATGCAGGACACCGAGGCGACGATGATGACGTCGTCGCGCTCCAGCAGCGAACGCGTCGCCGAGTGGCGCATGCGGTCGATCTGTTCGTTGATCGAGGATTCCTTCTCGATGAAGGTGTCGGTGCGCGGAACGTAGGCTTCCGGCTGGTAATAGTCGTAATAGGAGACGAAATACTCCACCGCGTTATCGGGGAAGAATTTCTTGAACTCGGAATAGAGCTGGGCCGCCAGCGTCTTGTTCGGTGCCAGGATGAGAGCAGGCCGCTGGGTCTCCTCGATCACCTTGGCCATGGTGAAGGTTTTTCCGGAGCCGGTGACGCCGAGCAGCACCTGGGTGCGGTCGTAGTTGTCGACGCCTTCGACCAGATCCTTGATCGCCGTCGGCTGGTCGCCGGCCGGCTCGAAATCCGACACCATCTTGATGGCGATGCCGCCTTCGGACTTTTCCGGGCGGGCAGGGCGGTGCGGCGTCCACAGCACACCGTCCTTGTGCAGCGGATTGCCGGATTCGATCAGCGCCGACAGCGCTGCCACCGTCGCGGTGACGCTGCCCGAGGCCATCGTCTCAGCGTCTTCCAGCGAAATGTCGAGACCGGCGACCGGATTGAGGCCGGCTGCCGTGCGTTCGCGCGCCGATGCCGCGCCACCCATCGAGGTGCCGCGTGCGGTGCGGCCGGGCGAAGACGAGCGTTCCGGAATCTTTTTCTGCGATTTGGCGCCGCCACCTTTGCCTGTGGCGCGGCCTTCCTTCTCGGCCTCCTGCTCGATCTGGTCGGCCCAATCCGCGATCGAACCGGACAGCGGCGTGCCCGACAGCTCTGGCTGGGGCATCTCGGCGAAGCCGCCTTTGTGCAGCGGCTCGGAAGCGTGGAGGAAATCGGTCAGCGGACTGCGCCGCTTCGGCGCGGCGCGGTCGTCATTCGCCGTCGGCGGCGTTTTTTTATCGGGAGATTTGGCCATGTCCCGAATATGGGATTTCCTGGCCAAAATGGAAAGAGCGCGGTGGGGAGAGGCGAACCGGACAACGTGGCTCCTGACAGTAGGCTGTCAGGAGCAGGCGCGAAAGATGCGGCCGAATGCCCGTTGGTACTACGCGCCCCGGGCGGCCGATGCGACCTGCGTCGGCGAAGACGACAGGCGCGGCACCACAACGAGGCGTTTGATTTTGCCCTTCTTGTAGGCGGCGAGGAAGCGCGCATAGTCCTTGAAGGCGACGCAGCCGCTCGACTGGCCGTAGCGGCCTCGAAGCAGGTAGGTATGGGCCAGAAAGCCGTCGCGATTGTATTTGTTGCGGCCATCGACCGGTGTCAGGCGCAAGGCCTCCACACCATGAAAGCGCGTCTCGCGCAGCGACAGATTGTAGGTGTTGGGCGGTGTCGGTCCGCGGTTCTTCTGGTTGGCATAGCGCGGCTGGTCCGTCATGGCGCCGATGCCTGAATGCGCCTCGAGCTTCGAGCCGTCAGGCATGTAGACGGTCCCGGCGCTGATGTCGTAAACGGCGACGCCATTGCTGGCTCCGCTCCTGGACCCTGGCGAGTTGAACAGGTTCCTGAAAGCCTTGCCGAGGCCACCCGAAGGCGTGTCCGGCTTGGCATAGGCCAGCACGTTGCCGCCATCGGCCGGCCGTCCTTGCCGGGCCGGTTTGGCCGGTTGGGCAGTCTGGGCTTGCTGGACGGTCCCGCGAGCCGGCTTCGGTTGCTGGACAGGATTCGGCTGCTGGACAGGTTTGGACTGCTGTACAACCTTGGGCTGCGGTGCGTCGAATTGTGGGCGCCGGGTCGGCAAAGGCACATCGTCGGTGAGCGCGTCCGGCAGCGAGGCAGCATCGCCAGGTTGTCCGTGCTGGGTTTCGACAGGCGAAACCGCGACGTCAGCCGATGATTCCTCGATCGGCAGCGGTGAGGCAAACGCCTCGTCGTCGACCGGCAGCGACTGCACGAGGGCCAGCGCCAACTGCGAATTATCCGGCGTCTGCGAATCCGACTGGGCAAAGCCCATCGGTTGCGGCGCGGTTTGCACGACAGCGGAGCCGGTATCCAGCCGGGCGAAACGTTCGGCCGCCGGAGCCGGCATGTCGTCGGACAGGCTGGCCATGACCTGGACGGACGGCACCAGCGACGCCTCGGCAATTTGCGGCGCGACGGTGGGAATAACAGGGTGCACCGGCGCGTTGGCCACGACTACGGGCTTTCCAACGCCGGCAAAGGCAGCGGCGAGCTTCATTGGCGAAAGCGACGCCTCCATGCGCTCGAAACGCTCCTGCGACTTCGACTTTGCACCAGTGGGAACGGGCTTTGCCTGCGCCACAAGGCGCGCGGATTTCTCCGCCTGCGGGCTCAACCGGGCAAGCTTGAAGCAGCTGGCGCCGCACTGCACGGCATGGTCGTGAAGGGCCTGCGTGCCGCCATGGGCATTGGCAAGTACGAAGGGTGCTCTCAAAAAATGCTGCTTGAGCGGATCGGCAAGGGCAAAGGATCCCGGCATCGACAGGGTCTGCGGAAGGCCACCTGATGTCGCCGACAGCGAGGCGCCGACGGAACTGAGGCCGGCCATGGTGCCGATCAGCCACAGGCCAACCGCAGCGCTGATACCGGGCACGGCGACCCAGCGGACGATCCGTTCAGGGGTGAAGGAAGAGGAACGCGGCGCGTCGCAGGCGGTCACGCCGTCCCAACGCTCGTCCCCGACAATTTTTTTACTCAACAACGCCATGCAACCAATCTTGCTCCAACCGGTTTCCCCGTACGTGGCCTTGAGAGCCGCGACGACCATTCTGTGAGTGATCCCAGGTGGTCCCCGACGCGTTTGCCGCGTCTGTCTTTGGTTGCCGATTGCTTCAAAATATGGACAAAGTTGGTTAATTAATCCCTCTCAAAACCAACGACGAGATGTGGATTTGGGCCAAATCAGGCTTCGTCCACGGCCAGGAAAATGGTGTTGTTGCCTCTCCGAGATGGTTTTGCTGCCTGTTTTTGACAGCCGAGTCAAGCAAAACAGCCCTTGCCAATTTGTGATAGAGGCAGGTCCGGCGAGCCACGCGGTGATCGCAGGGCGATTTTGCGAGGCCGAAAAAGCCGATGGCATCGGCAAATTGTCGCTGTCCGGCCCCAAATTCCTCGCCCAGACGGCCGCCCCGGACGGCCATCGACTCGTGTTAGGAGCCTGGCTCGCTCCGGTCACAAGAATCCCAGCCGGAGACGACCGCCCTCAATTGAACCACAGCGCAAAGGTCAGGAACCCGCCGCCGCCGAACTGGCGCTGGATCTGGTCGAAATCGCTGCTGGAGACGATCTCGCCGCTTTCGAGGTAGGGCGCGATGGCCGGGCCGGTGATCGACAGCACCAGGTCGAAGTTTTTGGACTCGTCGAAGAAGCGCTTCATGTTGATGCCCTTATCGGCAATGCGGAAATGCGGCAGCAGCACGCGGCCTTCCAGGAGGTCCTCGGCCATGGTCAAGGTGGCGAGCCAGGCCTGGACCTGCTCCTCGCCGACTTCGAGGCCGGTGAGTGGGTTCTCGCCCTTCTGCTGCGGTCCCGGCAGCCATTCGCGGTCATTGTCGGTCTCGGCGCGGATCGCCTTCCAGTCCTCGCGTGACAGCCGGATCATTTCCAGCAGATGGCGGCGTGCCGCTTGCCGGCGCTCGGGTTCGACCACCGGCCAGTTGACGAGATGCACCAGCGAGATGAAATCGGCGATGCGCCACTCCGACGAGAAGATGCTGCTGCCCATGTCGCCGGCCGGCGGCACGAGAATATCCTGCAACGGCAGCTTGGCGCGCGGGAACAGCATGTGGAACGAGCCGTCGAAAGTGCTCCGGAAATCATGCGCCAGCCAGAAATCGGCCTGCGCCATCAGGAACTCGGCATAACCCTGCAGCCAGAAACCATCGGCGCGGTCGAAGCGGAATGTGAGCGTGGGGGCGGCGTCGTCCGACGAGATGCCGCCGCGTGATAACGAGGCGATGATCGCCGCCATGCTTTCATCAGGCGCGATCGTGCCGTCCTCGTTGAGGTCGATGCCGGCATGGGTGAGGTCGATGGCCATGCCGATATCGGCGTCCGCCGGCACCAACGCAAAGGTGGCGGCCGATTTTTCCAGCCGGTCGCGGAAGGCGACCAGAATGGCGCGGAATTGCTCATAGGTCAGCGGCTCGGGATTGGGATTGTCGGGCACCGGCAGCCGCATCAGCGGCAGCACGAAGGATTGCGGGCTTTCGAAGCCATGACGGTGCAGGCCGCTGGCCAGGATCTCCAGCGCGGTGAAGAACTCGCCGGCGCCGGCGGCGTAAGCTGATGCCGGGTCTTTTGGCGCGGCGGCCTCCAGCGTCGACAGGGCGCTGTCGCGCGCGGCCACGGTCTTCGCCTCGAACAGAGCGGATGCCGCTTCGGGCATTGCCGCCGACGCGGAAGACAGCGGCACAATCAGCATGAAAGCGGATGTCAGCAGGCTTGCCAGTCGTGTCATCTTTTCCCCCCAATATTTGTCGCGCAGAGCAAATATACACCATTTGCAGCGTCGCGCTTCAACCCGCCCCGCGGACGGTCTACACAGGGCAAACAATTGGGCGCCGCGTGTCGAATTATCCGCTTTCCTACAAGCTGTCCTGGCTGCCGCGCTTCCTGAAGCCGTCGCTGGCCGGTGACGAGCAAGACTTTGCGCCGATGGCCGGGACGCTGATGGATCCGCCGCCAAAGCAGGCGGTACGGCTGGCCTTCGTCGGCGATATCTCGGCTGTGGCCAACCGCAGCGCGCCGGACTGTGATCCGGAGATCAAGGCGTTGCTCGGCGCTGCCGATCTGGTGATCGGCAATTGCGAAAGCCCTGTTGTGGACAGACCAAGCGCGGTGCTGGGGACGAGGCTCGGCACGCATCATGCGATGAGCGTGCGGTTCCTGGCCGAGGCGCTCGCGGCGGTCGGCATTGCGCGCGAAAAGCTCGTGCTGTCGTTGGCCAATAACCATGTGCTCGACCAGGGCGTCGCCGGTTTCGACGTGACGGTCGCGGCGTTGCAGCGGCTTGGCATCCGCATGATCGGCCTGGCCGCCGACGGCCCGGTGGTGCCTGTACAGGTCGGACCGCTTGATATCGGCTTTGCCGCCTTCACGCTGTGGCGCAACGTGGATGAAAACCTGTTCGCCGGGCGCGTGTCGATGGACAGCGATCCGGCTCGCTGGACGCATGACGGTGTCGATCTTCTTTGCGCCGTGCCGCATTGGGACTGGGAGTTCAGGCATTTTCCGCGTGCTGCAACACGAGCGCTGGCCAAGCGGCTGGCCGGGCAGGGGGTCGGGCTGATTGCCGGCCATCACGCCCATGTCGTGCAGCCGGTGGAGAGGATCGACGAGACGATCGTCGCTTATGGGCTCGGCGATTTCCTCGGTACCGCCTTTGCCCGCCAGCCATGGCCCGGTCGCATCGGCTGCATCCTCATTGTCGATGTCAGTGCCGATGCCGGCACACGCGGCGCCATTGCGTCTTACCGGCTGCATCCCTTCATGCGCCTGCGCCCCGGCGACCATGAGCGGCTGGTACCGGTGAAGGCACTGGTGGGGCAAATGCGCGGCAAGGCCGAGGGCCGGCTGAGAGCGATCTTTCCTGCCTCTTCAAGCGAAGAGGACGTCACCGCCTAACCATCTGGCGGCCCCTGCAAAACCGGCTATCATGCGCCGGCAGAGGCAAGCTGGCGGGGGTGGCGGTGGAAACAGCAGATTTCATGCCTGGCGACGCGGTGATTGCCGGTATCCGGAAAGACATCGGGGCCTATGAGGCGGCAAGGGCGTCCGCGGTCCGCCAGGTGCGCTGGCGGGTGCCACTGTTCGTCGGCCTTGTGCTGGTGTTCGTGGCGCTGGTCGCCTGGCTGTTCAACAAGGTCGCCGACCCCAACGAGCAATGGTTCTCGACGCCACATGTGTTTCTCTATGGCATCGGCCTGGTGGCTTCGAGCGTGCTCTACTTCGAGGCCATGAGACCGGCGACGCGGCTGCAGCAATCTTTCCGCGAGACTCTGCTGCCAATCATCTTCGGCTTCATCGCGGATATGCGTTACCAGCATGGAGGGAGGCCGAATTCTTTCGACCGGCTGCCGCGCGAGGCGGTCGGCGCCTTCAACAAGCAGTCGTTCGACGATGTCGTTTCGGGCCGTTACGAAGAATTTCCGTTCGAGCTTTACGAAGCAGAACTGCGAGTAGGGTCGGGCAAGGATTCATCGCGAGTCTTCAAGGGTGTCATTGTTGCTTTCGAAGCGATCGAGCCGTTCCCGGGGGTATTGGTGGCAACGCGCCGGACCAATGCGGTCGTCGGCTTCTTCCGCGGCATGTTCGCCAGCAAGATGCAGGACTTGTCGTCCGGTGTGCCCGAACTCGACGCCGCCTACGAATTCCGCACCGACAACGCCGAGGCGGCGCGGCCGCTGGTGACCGGCCGGCTGGCGCAGGCACTGAAATGGCTTGGCGAAACTTGGCCGGACGACCCGGCCCGCGTCGCACTCAACGGCAGCGACGGTTTCTTGCTGTTGCCGCAGACGAAGAACTTCTTCGAACTGCCGGATATTTCAGTGCCGCTCGACTACACCACGCATGTCGCGCCGATGATATCAGACATGGGCGCGATGCTGGCGACGGCAGCGCTGGTGCGCAAGATCGGCGCGAAGGACAAGATCGGCTAATGGCTGTCAGCAGTCGAAGCCGTATTGATCGTGCATGTAGTCGGCTTCTTCCTTCGACATTTTCTTGAACATCACACAGACGGTGAAACTGCCGACCTGATGCCCGTCGCGTGTGTATCCCCAGTCGGAAATGTCGTCCCTGGTGAATTCTATGTTTTGGCCGAGAACGACGTTGTGCACTCCCTCCGGCTGGTTGGCCAGTATGCCGACAAATCCGGTCTCGGTGCGGCGGAACGGTATGACCCAGAAGTGTTCGGTGACGTTCCCGTCCCGCACCTTAACCTTCAATTTGAACCTGTCAGTGCCCGAGGGCGGCGCCACGGACAGTGCGAGGAAGTCGTCCAAGCCGGCGAGCGCCTGCGCGGTCGCCGCCGCCATGTCGGGATCGCCCGGGGTAAAGATAACCGTCTTGTCGTCGCCCGGATCCGCGCCTTGTGCGCCGGCCGATCCCGGAGCGAGCGCCAGCATCAGCATCAGGGATATCATGGTCTGGACTGTAAGCTTCATGGAAGGCCCCCCTTCATCGTAGAGGTTGACACCATCCTGCATCCGTTCCCGGTTTGCAACCGGAGCGCGAGTTTCATCCGCTTCGGAGTGGCGATTTGAACTTGTCCATGAAACAAAATGTGTATCGATGACCGGCCAGCGATCTGTTTCGTGATGCCGCCCGAGGTGGATTGCCGCGGCTGCGCCGTGATCGAAAGCCGCTTGCCACAATCCGGCTAAACGACTCTTTTCGCGAACAGAAGTGCGTTCGTTGGGAAAGCCGAAGCGGCTTGAAATGGTATCAGTCTCAGGCAATGTGTCGGAATTAAGCCTATGATATTGTTTGCGAAAATTCACCCAACGTGATTTGCGAAGGGGAGGCTTTCCGTTCCAGTTTCAGGCCGTTCGGTGCTGTCGTTTGCCAAGGCGGCGGCCCGGAAAAGTGAAACAGCACGGAGTGCTAACGATGAAGAAGACCCTCGCAACCACCGCTGCTCTGCTCGCCTTCCTCGGCACGGCCTATGCCGCGACCGTTCAGGGCACCATCCAGGCCGTCGACCCGACGACCAAGTCGATCACCCTCGACGACGGCAAGATCTACCAGCTGTCGCCGGAAGCGACGGTCGGGAAACTGAAAGTGGGCGCCAAGGTGGCGGTGACTGTCGATGACAAGACCGGCATGGTGACGTCGATCAAGAAGGCTTCGTAAGGCGTAGCGAGTCAGCAGATCTGTTGACGGAATTTTTCCCTGTCCCGGCCGGTCCCTTCGGGGATCGGCCATTTTCACAGTCTTTCACCCTTAACGCCAGGCGACCAGAGGTCTCCCGCTTGGATATCCCAGAGACGGCTGACGCAACGCCGTCCAGACAGCGCCGCTATGGTTTTTGCCAGGAAGCCACGCTATCCCTTGGCCAACGGGGGATATTCATGGCTGAGCAACAAAAAGGGTTTCGCCTGTCGCGGCGATTGCTACTGGGCGCGGCTGTCGTCGGCGGCGCGGTGCTGTGGGGCGGCACCACCGTGGCGCGGCTGGCGCGCGGGCCTTTGGGACCGAAGAACGCAGGCCGCATCGCCGATATCGACGGCATCGCGCTGCCGCTGAAGCCGCTGGAGAATGCGCCGGCGTTCGATCCTTCGCTGCCCTGGTCGGCAAAGGGCGGCGACATCAACGATGCCAGCGGCCTGTCGAGGACGCCGGTCTATGGCGTCGTCGAGGTCAGCGAGGAAGAACACATCGCCAACGCGCTGGCATTCGCGCGCGCCAATGGCTTGAAATTGTCTCTGGCCGCCATCCGTCATTCGATGGGCGGGCACGCCTTCGACGACAACGCGCTGGTTCTCGACCTCAGAAAATTCAACAAGGTGACCGTCGACGCCGTGGCGAAGACCGTGACGCTGCAGCCGGGTGCGCGCTGGCACGACATCCAGAACCTCTTGCATCCGCGTTTCGCGGTGAAGGCGATGCAGTCCACCGACATCTTCTCGGTCGGCGGCTCGCTGTCGGTCAACGCGCACGGCATGGACCATCAGGCGGGTTCGGTGGCGAGTTCGATCCGCTCGATGCGGGTGATGCTGGCGGACGGTTCGGTGACCACCTGTTCGCCCACCGAGAACACCGACCTGTTCCGCCACGTCGTCGGCGGCTACGGCCTGTTCGGCGTTGTGCTGGAGGCGACGCTCGATATCGTCGACAATGCCGTCTACCGGACCTCTCGCGAAATCATCAAATCCGACGATTTCCCGAAATTTTTTGCCGAGGTGCTGGAGCCGAACAGGACGATCGGTCTGTTTTACGGCCATCTGTCGACGGCGCCGGGCAATTTCCTCGAGGACATGATCGTCTACCGCTATGACAAGGTGGCCGACCAGCCGCCGGCGGACCAGCCTGGTATCGGCGAGCCGGGTTCGGTCGGGCTGAAGCGGGTAATCATCAACCTGGCGAAATGGGGCAGCCTGTTCCAGGAGCTGAAGTGGTTCACCGAAAAGACGCTGGAGCCGAAATTCGAGAGCTGCACGGTGGCGCGCACCTCAGCCATGGCCGAAGGCGAGGCCTGCCTCGTCACCCGCAACAACCCGATGCACGATTCAGTACCGTATCTGTTCAACGATCTTTTGGATGAGACCGACATCCTGCACGAATATTTTATTCCACGCGCCGCGTATGTCGAGTTCATCACGGAAGCCCGCGAGATCCTGCGCAACCAGTCGCTGCCGGTGCTCAACGCCTCGGTGCGCATCGTCCACAAGGAGGATGTCGCGCTGACCTACGCGCCGGAGCCTGCCTATTCGCTGGTGCTCTACATCAACCAGCCGACCGATGCCGACGGCAATGCCAGGATGCGGGCGCTGACCCGGGCGCTGATCGACGTGACGATCAAGCATGGCGGCCGGTTCTTCCTGCCCTACCAACTGCATTATACCGCCAGGGAGTTGCTGGCCTCTTATCCCGAGCTGCCGGCCTTCCTGGCGGCAAAGCGGCAATATGACCCGACGGAACTGTTTTCCTCGACCTTCTACCGTGCCATCAAGGCGCTGAGCGGGGTGGCATAAAAAGCAGGAGAACAACCCATGCGGATGGCATCGGCGGCGGCACTCACCCTCATTGCGCTGTGCGCTGGACCGGTCCAGGCCGAGGATATCAAGGCTTTCAAGCTGACGATCGACGGCGTGACCGTCGATATCGATCCCGGCGAGAGCACAAGCATGACGCTGCCCGGCGGCAGAAAGAGCAAGGTGAGGCTCGAGCGCAACGACTTCGCCACCTTTTCCGGCAGCGATTTCTCCTTCGTCCATCCGAGCGACATTTCGGTGACCAAGACCGATCTCGGCGATGATATCACGCAGTACCTGATGGCGTCGGCGCTGGGCACGATCGTCGTCGTGCAGGAATACGGCGAGATGAATCCGGTGTCGCTCAGCCAGCTGATGCTGCAGGAGATGACCAAGGAATCGGTGCAGGCCGGTGCTGAGTTGACGCAGCAGCCGACGACGCGCAAGCTCGCCGACGGCAAGGAATTGACCGGCATTCGCGCTCAGGTGAAGACACGCACCGACACGGCCGATTTCGAGATCGTCGGCTTTGGCGTTGCCGAACATGGGCTGTTGTTCATCACCCGAATTGCAGGCGAGGATGCGGCCACCGAAAAGCCGCTGATCGACAAGTTCTGGCAGAGCCTGAAGGTCAAGCTGTAGGAGATCAGGGTCGTGTCCCAGTTTGGATTTCGGCTGGGGGTCCACTCTTTTGCGTAACGGCGGCCCCAGTTATTCTGAAGACCCTGGGTTGGAGACCTTGCAGCATGGCGAAGCTCATTTTCAGAATGAACCAGTCCCTCGACGGCTATGTCGACCACCAGAAAATGCCGTCAGGCCCGACAATCTTTCGTCACTGGATAGAGCAAGTGCGCAACCTGAGCGGCAGTGTGTACGGTCGCGGCATGTACGAAGTCATGCGCTATTGGGACGAAGACAATCCAGAGTGGAGCGCGGAGGCGCATGAATTCGCGGCGGCGTGGCGGAGCCAACCGAAATGGGTTGTGTCGCGCTCGCTGAAGTCGGTCGGCCCCAACGCCACACTTGTCGCGGATGACGTCGAGGCGGTGATACGTGGGCTTAAGGCCCAACTCGCTGGGGAGATTTCAGTTTCTGGACCAAACCTGGCACGAAGCCTGACCGACCTTGATCTTATCGATGCGTACCAACTCTACTTCCATCCGTTCGTGCTTGGTCATGGCAAGCCATTCTTCGCCGGCCCCCGGCCGCCGCTTCGCTTTGTGGCTAGCGATCTGATTGGCGATGACGTGATCAGGTTAACCTATATTCCTGCCTAATCTCGGACACCCGGTGCGACGATAGGATGCCGCATGTTGCGGTCGTCAAACCTAGACGCTAGCCGGACTACAGTCCCTTCGGCACCAGTCCGGCCAGCCAGTTCACAGAGCGTCTCGCGGCATCGGCGGTCGCAGAGGCGGCGCGGCCGAGATCGGTCTTGACCACGGCATAACCGTTCTTCGTGCGATAGAGCACGCCAATTCCGCCATCGACCACTTGTTCATAGGCGACGGGCCGGGCGGCGTCGGCTTCCATGGCCGTCGTCGGCGAACCGACCGAGACGCTCGGCCGGTGGCTCAGTTCAGGCGGCAACGGGCTTTCGGTTCTGACAACGCGGCTGGCGGGCTTCAGTTCAGGGCGCGACGCGGTCGCGGCCAGCTGCGAGGAGGACGACGAGCCCTTGGTGCGGCAGATGCCGGAGACGAGCGGATAGTTGAAATTGCGCTCGTGCAGCATCTGGCTTTTCATCGCCGCTTCGCACTCGGCGACGGTCGACCACTTGGCCGGCGTCTCGCCGATATATTCGCAAAGCTTGGCGTCGCAGTCGCAGCCGACGATGGTCATGGCGACAAGGGCGGTCTTGATCACGGTCTCGTCCCTTCGAGATGGCTCCCTGGCAGCCCATTCGCATGTCATGATCCCAAAACCGGTTTCCGCTTTTGGGCGACATGCAACATTCCATCGCGCGCGAACAAGGCGGGATTTGGCCGCGATTGTGGAATGAGCGTGGCGGGGCGCTCGCGATAGCCGATCTTTGCGGAAAGTGGCCGGATCGTCTCAGTAGTCATAGACATGTTCGAGCCTGGCGCCCGACTTGATCAGCGCCGGCAGCACGAGATGCAGCTTGCGTACGGCGACAACCATGCCGGTGCGGCGCGTTCCCGGATCGGCCGGCAGAGGATAGCTGAACAGGATGCGCATGCCTTCGGGGATGGCAATCGAGTCAGTGGAGAGCATGGTGATCATGATCTCGTCGTTGCCGCCGATCTCGACGAAGGAGACGCCCTTGTCGATCAGGCGCGGGATCATGTCGGTGAACACCTGATAGCGCTTGGTGACGAAGATGGCGCCGTCGGCACCCATGTCGCGTTCGAGCAAGGTGTCCGGCTCGTCGCGTGTGGCTTCACCGACCGGCCCCTTGGCCCAGACATGGATATCGAGAAAGGCCGGGTTCGTCGTGGCGGCGAGTGCCTTTTTGATCAGGTCGGCATAGGCCTGCTTGATGGTGTCGGCGAGGCTGAATGCCAGCTTGCGTTCGCTGGTGCGGATGGAGCTGTCGCCCGGCGCTGGCTGCACGGCAAACAGGCCGGCGCGCTTTTCGGCATAGGGGAACTGGTACCACGGCACCTGATCGAGGAAGGCGGCATAGTCGGCCGCCACCTTGGCCTGATAGATGTCGGCAGCGGTTCGCTTGGCTGATGTCGCCTCGGTGATGCGGCCGACGGTGTTTTCATAGGCCCACTGCAGGATATGCTCGATCGAGTGGCTGGTGCCGATGATGACCAGCATCTGGTGGTTGGCGTAGTTGAACTTGTAGGGAGAGCTGGCGCGGATCACCATGGCGTAGTCCTGCCAGAAGCGTCCGACATAGGACCAGTAGGGGAAGCCGCTCGGCTGGTCCTTGTTGACGAAGCCGGCATATTCGCGTGCGGCGTAGACGATCGCCCATTCCGGGTAGGTGAGGAAGGTCGATTCCTCCGGCCGCTGGTAGCCGGGAATCTCGGCGCGGACCTTGTCGGCCAGCGCCTTGGGCGGAGCGCCGTCGGCAATGCCGGGCAGCGGCGTCTTGTCGAGCGACGACGTGGTCAGGAAGCCATAGCTCAGCCCGGCGATCGGGATGAGAATGACGATGACGATCAGCCAGAGGATCGTCTTGATGATACGCTTCAGCCAGCGAAACAGGAACATGCCCGATCAGGCCGTGGCGAAGTGGTCGTGTATGCGCTTTGCCAGCCAAAAGCCGACATAGACGGCGAAGCCGCCAATGACGATGTGCGGCAGGTTGGCGAAGAAGCGGGCCGGAAATTCGATGTCGTTGAGGGAGCGGAAGCCGTTGATGAAGATGCCGGCATCGAGGCAGCCGGAACCGGTGATCAGCCCGAGCACGCCGTCGAACAGGTAGACCGAACCGAACAGCTTGAAATAGAACACCGCCTGGCGGTGCGAGATGAAGGCTGCGGCGAGCGCCCAGACGCCGGAGAAGGCGTGCAGCAGGTCGTCATACCATTGCAGCGAGAACAGGCCGAACAGATTGCCGTTGGCATCGTTGAACGCCGGTATGTAGCCGATGGCGACGACACCGAAAAACAGGAAGGCATAGGCAACAGCAAGCTTCTGGATCAGCGTCATGAAGTATCCCCCTCCGAGTGACGCCGAACGTTAGCTGATTTTACCGCCGGTTGCAGCCCCAACCGAAAACACCGTAAAAATATGGGGACAAAAAGACAGTCGGCGCCGGGATTTCTCCCAGCGCCTCCCTGTCAGATCAGGACACGGTCGCGGCAGCAACTTCCGTAAAGTCGTCGCGCCTTGCCGGCCTTGATTTTGACGGTCCTGCCAGTCCGCCACCCGAAAGCAGCGTCCGTTCGGGACCACGCCGGTCGCCACCCTTGCGAGCTTTGCCCTGCGCACCATCGAAGGTTTTTGCCGTCCTTCATGGCAGCATCGGTCCGCCGTCGGCGTTGGCACGCTTTCCGCGGCCCCGTAGGTTTCGGCTCCGTCCCTCGAAACAGGCAAGCCTGCTCTCGCTTCGGGCCGTACGGGCCTCAGGAAATCCGCCTTTCACTTCGCCTTTCGGCTGGGCGATCGGTAGCCGCCTGAGATGGGTTTAACGTACGCCGGGTAAGGGTCTTGGGGAATGGCCCAGGGCCTGTGGATAGCGGGATTATCGGGGATCATTGCCGCATTTGCCGGTCACGCCGAAAACAGGACAGCGCGTTTCGCCACTTGCTCCGCCGGCGGGCGCGAGCTTCAATGCCGGCAAAGGATCGAGCGCTGCTTGCTCGGCGCTGGGGGAGGGTGCGTATTGAAAGTCGGGGTGGTTCTCAATCCGATTGCCGGTGGCGGCCGGCTGAAACGGCATTGGCCTGATGTCGCCGCGTCGCTGAAAAAGCATTTCGGCGAATTCGAGCTGCGCGAGACGCAGGCCGAAGGTGATGCCGAAAGGCTGGCGCTCGATCTTGCGGCTGAAGGTTTCAATCTGGTGATCGCGGCCGGTGGTGACGGCACCGCCAGCGAAGTGGCCGATGGCCTGCTGCAGGCATTCCAGGAGACCGGCCGGACGACCGAACTCGGCCTCTTGCCGTGCGGCACCGGCATCGATTTCGCGCGCGGCCTCGGCCTGCCGAAAGAGGTGGATGCGGTGCTGAAGCGGATCGCCGAGGCCAAGGCTCGCAAGGTCGATGCCGGGCGCATCTGCTACATCGACGATCATGGCGCGCTGGCCAGCCGCCACTTCATCAACATCGCCAGCCTGGGCCTGTCCGGCGCCACCGATCGTGCCGTCAATGCCGACAAGCGCAAGGGCAGGATGTCGGCCAAGGCGCTGTTCCTGTGGCGCACCGTGGTCGAGTTCATCCGCTACCGCTTCCAGGACGTCAGGATCACCGTCGACGAAGGCGCCCCGGTCGAGGCGCGCATGGCGCTGGTGGCGGTGGCCAATGGAAAATTCTTCGGCGGCGGCATGATGATCGCGCCGGATGCCGAACTGACCGACGGGCAGTTCGACATCGTCATCCTGCGCGCGGCCGGCAAGCTGAAGCTGATCTGGGACATCCGCCTGCTCTATGGCGGCCGGCACCGCGACCATCCTGACATCACCATCCTGCGCGGCAGGAAGGTGGTGGTCGAGCCGCTCGGCGATGTGCAAGAGAATGGCGCGCTGGTCGACATAGACGGCGAGTCGCCCGGACGCATACCCGCGACCTTCGAGATCCTGCCGGGTGCGCTGACGCTGAGATACTGAATCCAGCCGTTGACAGATTGATTCAGATGGATCCGCCGATCCATACAACGCCCTGAAATCGTTCGATATATAGCTGGCGTCAGAGTTCGAGTTTGGCCGGGAAACCAGGTGCGCGCAGGTCGGTGCCAACGGCATCTTCCAGCAATTTGACGATCTGGGTCGACCAGGCGCCGCCGCCATAGGCAGCCTTGCCCTGCTCAAAAATCGCGCTGACGCGTGTGGCGAGGTCGAGCGGCACACCTGACTGCTCGCCCATGGCGAGCGCGAAGCCGAGGTCCTTCAGCGCCAGGTCCATGGTGAAGCCGATGTCGTAGGAGCCGTTGAGAATGAGCTGGCTTTCGGTCTCGTGGACGAAGCTGTTGCCGGAGGAAGCAACGATGGCGTGGTAGGACTGGGCGAGGTCGAGCCCACCTTGCTTGGCCAGCATCAATGCTTCGCCGGCGGCGACGAGATGGATGAAGGCCAGCATGTTGGTGATGACCTTGATCACCGCCGCCGAGCCGATTGGTCCCATCAGGAACGACTTCGCGCACATCGCTTCGATCGCCGGGCGATGACGCTCGTAGAGTGCTGGATCACCGCCGACCAGTGCGGTGATCTTGCCGGCCGCCGCCAGATGCACGCCACCGGTGACCGGGCATTCCAGTGTCTCGACGCCCTTGGCCGAGGCGAGGGCGGCGAGGCGAAGAATCTCGTCGCGGCCATTGGTCGACATCTCGATCCAGGTGCCGCTCCGGGGCAGCTCTTCGAGCAAGCCGCCGGGGCCGGCCAGCACCGCTTCGCTGACCTTCGGCGAGGGCAGGCACGTAATGGCGTTGCCGGCCCGTGCCGCCGCGTCGGCCGGGCTATTCGCTGCCGCTGCCCCAAGCGCAACGAGGCGCTCGACAGCAGTGGGATCACGGTCGAAGACAATGACGGCAAAGCCGTTGCGGATCAGGCTGGCGGCAAGGTTGCCGCCGAGATGGCCAAGGCCGATGAAGGCGTAGCTTTCGCTCACGGCATCAGCGGCGTCTGCATCATCTGCAGATGCAGGTCCTTGCCGGTGTAGGGATGAGCGTCACAGACCGCTTCGTTGAGCTCGACGCCGAGGCCGGGCTCCTTCGACGGGATGACGTTGCCGTCCTGCCACTCGATCTTCTTCTTCAGCAGCGTGGCGTGGAAACCGTCCCACTGCTTCAAGGATTCGAGGATGAGGAAGTTGGGCAACGTCACCGCCAACTGGATGTTGGCGGCACCGACGATCGGTCCGCAATAGCAATGCGGTGCGATCTGGATGTGGTAGGCCTCGGCCAT
The DNA here is from genome assembly GCF_040321205.1 of Mesorhizobium sp. M0496. Lineage (NCBI taxonomy): Bacteria > Pseudomonadati > Pseudomonadota > Alphaproteobacteria > Hyphomicrobiales > Phyllobacteriaceae > Mesorhizobium > Mesorhizobium sp. M0496. The sequence goes on from NZ_JAMYRC010000002.1 coordinate 277,847, forward strand.
GGCGGCGATCTTCTTGGTTTCGAAGATGCCGCCGGAGCGGCCGAGGTCCGGCTGCAGGATGGTCGCGGCGCGGTTCTCGATGACGCGGGCGAATTCGAATTTGGTCGTCAGCCGCTCGCCGGTGGCGATCGGGATCGACGTGCCGCGGGCGACCTGCGCCATCACCTCGGGCATATCCGGCGGCACCGGCTCCTCGAACCACAAGGGATCATAGGGCTCAATGGCGCGCGCCATGCGCAGCGCGCCCGACGCCGTGAACTGGCCGTGCGTGCCGAACAATATGTCGGCGCGGGTGCCGACCGCCTCGCGGATCGCCTTGATCATGCGGGTGGAGACATCGATGTCGATAAGGCGCGGCTGGTGGCCGTCGAAGGCGGTGTAGGGGCCGGTCGGGTCGAGCTTGACCGCGTTGAAACCCTGCTCGACATATTCGAGCGCACAGGCCGCCGCCATTTCGGGGTCGTTGTAGACGTTCCTGCCGTGCGGTGCGTCCTCCGAATGGACACTGCCGGTGTGCGGATAGAGATAGGTGTAGGTGCGCAGCGTCTCGTGCACCTGGCCGCCGAGCAGTTTGTAGACCGGCTTGTTGGCTTCCTTGCCGATGATGTCCCAGCAGGCCATTTCCAGCGCCGAGAAGCAGCCCATGCCGGACACGTCGGGGCGCTGGGTGAAGCCGGAGGAATAGGCACGGCGGAAGAAGTTCTCGATGTCGTGCGGATCGCGGCCGACGAGGTAGCGCTCGGCCATGTCCTCGATCATTTTCGCCGTGACATGGGCGGAAAAGGTGGCGTTATAGGCCTCGCCATAGCCGACGACGCCGCCATCGGTGGTCAGCTTGACGAAGATGAAATACTTGCCGCCGATGCCGGGTGGCGGGTTGCCGACTACCCAGGTCTTGACGTCGGTGATCTTCATTCTTGGTCCTCCAGAACCAGTTCGGCGCCCTTCCAACCGGTCATGATCGAGGCGGCGTTGGTGTTGCCGGTGATGTTGTCGGGAAAGATCGAGGCGTCGATGATGCGCAAGCCTTCGACACCGTACACCTTGAGACGCGGATCGACGACGGCGCGCGCGGGATCAGGCCCCATGCGGCAGGTCGACACCGGGTGATAGACGGTGCCGGAGCGCTTCCTGAAATCCTGGACTAGGTCGGCGTCCGAGGTGATTGATGGACCGGGCAGCACCTCTTCCTCGATGATCTCGGCCATTGCGGGCATCGAGGCGATCTTGCGCACGAATTTCACCGCCGCCAGCATCTCTTCGACATCGGCATTGGTGGAGTAGGCATTGGCGACAATTTTGGGGTAGTCGCGCGGATTGCTGGAGCGGATCATGATCTCGCCACGGCTCGACGGGCGGCAGTTGGACAGGCCGATGGAGAAACCCGGCCACGGGTCGGGCGTCAGGATCGGGCGTTCGCCGCTTTTTGGAATGACGGTCGAGAAGGCCTGGAAATAGAGCTGCATGTTGGGGCGGCTGGCCGCCGGGTCGGTGCGGAAGAAGCCGCCGGCATTGTTCATCGACAGCGACAGCGGGCCCGAACGCGTCAGGATGTATTGCATGCCGACCAGCAGCTTGCCCCACCAGGGGCGCAGCGTCTGGTTAAGCGTCGGCAGCCGGCCCTTGAAGGTGTAGTTGATGCCGACATGGTCCTGCAGATGAGCGCCGACATTCTCGTTGGCGTGGACGACGGGAATGCCCAGGCTCCCAAGAAGGGCGGAGGGGCCGACCCCGGACAGCTGCAGCAATTGCGGCGAGTTGACCGAACCACCCGACAGGATGACCTCGCGGCCGGCGAGCACCGTCTTCGTCTCGCCGTTCTGCAGATATTCAACGCCAACGGCGCGCTTCCCCTCGAACAACACCCTGGTCGCCAGTGCATTCATCTCGACGCGGACGTTGGCGCGTTTCATTGCCGGGCGCAGGAAAGCGCGCGCCGCCGACATGCGGCGGCCGTCGCGGGTCGAGATCTGGTAGATGCCGACGCCTTCCTGGGCGGCACCGTTGAAATCCTGATTGAACGGCAGGCCGGCCTGCTGGCCGGCGGCGAGATAGCGCTTGGTCAGCGGATGGACGGCGTTCGAACAGTCGGTGACATGCAGCGGACCGCCCGTGCCGCGCCATGCATCAGCGCCGGCCTGGTTGTCCTCGAGCGCCTTGAAGGCGGGCAGCAGGTCGTCATAGCCCCAGCCGGGATTGCCGGCGGCCGCCCAGGCATCGAAATCCTCACGCGCGCCCCTGATCCAGACCATGGCGTTGATCGAACTCGAACCGCCGAGCAGCTTGCCGCGCGGCCAGTGGTCGGCATTGCCGGCGAGGCCCGGGTCCGGCTCGGCCTTGTAGTTCCAGTTGACATCAGGATCGAAGAAGGTCTTGCCGTAGCCCAGCGGCATCTGCACGTAGAAGCGGCGGTCGGTGCCGCCGGCCTCCAGCACCAGCACCGAAAAGCGCCCCGACGCCGACAGTTTATCGGCCAGGACCGAGCCGGCCGAGCCGGAGCCGACGATGATGAAATCATAGGTCTGCATGATGGGTCTGGTTGGCTCCGGAAATCTGGCCGCAGCCTAGACGTGACAGGTTGACCGCGTCGCCGCGCCATCCGGCATCAGTTGTGAAAAAAGCGACCGTCGAACTGGTCGGGTTTGCGGGGATTCCCGACAATCGCGCTTGATATGCACCGGCTCGACGGCCTATGCGATGGCATTATTTTGGCGCATGATTTTTTCCGAAAAGTCTGCAGCTTTTCGGAATCGTGCTCTGGCCAATCTGCGGAAGGCAGGAAATCATATGCGGACCCTTCCTGACGCGTTCATTCCCGAACTGCCGGGCCACTACAGCGGCAAGGTCCGCGAAAACTACGATTTGGCGAACGGCAGGCGCATCATCATCGCCACCGATCGCCTCAGCGCCTTCGACACCATCCTGACTTCGATCCCATACAAGGGAGAGATCCTCACCCAGACGGCTCGGTACTGGTTCGAGGAAACCGCCGATATCTGCCCGAACCATGTTCTCGAATACCCCGACCCAAACGTCGTCGTCGGCACAACGCTCGACATCCTGCCGGTCGAGATCGTCGTGCGTGGTTATCTGGCGGGAACCACCAGCACCTCGATCCTGACCAGGTACCGGCGCGGCGATCGGGAGATGTATGGTATGCGCCTGCCGGACGGCCTGCGCGACAATGAAAAACTGATTGAGCCGATCATCACGCCGACCAGCAAGGCTTCGCATGGTGGTCACGACGAGCCTCTGTCCAAAGCCGAGATCCTTGAACAGGGCCTGCTCACGCCGGCGCAGTGGGATACCGTATCGGACTATGCCTTGCGGCTGTTCGCCCGCGGCCAGCAGCGCGCCGCCGAGCGCGGCCTCATCCTCGCCGATACCAAATATGAATTCGGCACCGACAAGAACGGGACCATCATTCTCGCCGACGAAATCCATACGCCCGACAGCAGCCGGTACTGGATTGCGGCGAGCTACGAACAGGCGCTCGCCAGCGGCAGCAGGCCGGAGAGCTTCGACAAGGATTTCATCCGCTCGTGGGTCTCGGCCCGGTGCGATCCTTACAAGGACCCCATACCTGAAATACCGGACGAGATCGTCGAACAGGCTTCGCGGGTCTATGCGCAGGCCTATGAGGCGATCACGGGCAAGGAATTCTCTCCCGACCTTTCCGGGGACAGCGTGCTCGATCGCATTCGCTCGAACCTTGAGCGTTATTTTTAGCAGTCACGTGAGCCTTCGCCGGGGGCAGTCGGGCTGTGGTCGCGTTGACCTGTCGGCGCCATGACGTTACGGGATCGAGGGCAACCGGTCTCGAAGGATTTTCCCCATGGTGCACTACGCGGATGGACGGCCGATCGGAGACCTGACGCTGCGCACGCTGGCCATGCCTTCGGATGCCAATGCAGCCGGCGACATCTTCGGCGGCTGGGTGATGGCGCAGATGGACCTGGCCTGCGGCATCCGCGCCGCTGAGCGCGCCAAGGGCCGGGTGGTGACGGCGGCGGTCAAGGAAATGTCTTTCGCCAAGGCGATGAAGATCGGCGACACGCTGTGCATCTACACCCATGTCGAGCGCGTCGGCCGCACCTCGATGACGCTCAAGGTCGAAGCCTGGGCGCAGCGCTACCTCTCCGATCTGATGGAAAAGGTCACTCATGCCGATTTCGTCATGGTGGCGTTGGACGGCGAAGGCAAGCCGAAAGCGGTTCCCGCCGAAGGCTGACGGAAGCCGGTTCTTCCAAGCTTAGTCATTTGTAACACCGCCTGTAACATCGCCCATGCGGGGGACGCGTTTTCGCGACATCCAATGGTTGCCTCCTGGCCCGATTCTGCGGGCGTTGGGGGAGAAACAATGCGTCAACATATGCTGAACAGCTGGCTTGTGGCAGCCTTGGTCGCGGTGGCCTGCCTGCTTGGCGTAACCGCCTATGCCGCAGTCAAAGAAGACCTTCCGTCCACCACCTGCTTGCATGGCAATGTGGGCGTTAGGGAGCCAGCCGCGACATGCACGATCTGCAGCCCGGCGCCTTGCGAGGGCATGGCGCCAAGAACCTGAAATGGTTGTCTTTGGTATGCGATTGTCGTCGTCAGAGTGGCGCGTGCGTTGGTCGGCCTCAGGCACCCAAGACAAAATTGCGGGGCCTCGCTTAGAGAAGCGCGAAGTTCATTTGTCGACGGGCAATTTCGCTCACCGCGAAACTCCGGATTCCTTGCCATGCAAGGGTCTCAGGCATGCACACTGTCGAATTTTTCACGTGCCGCTCTAACGCGTGTAGTGTTCTTGCGCGCCCATTCGCCCAGCGCACTGACCGGAATCAGCAACTCGTGACCGAGCTCGGTCAGCTCATAGTCGACACGCGGCGGAATGGTCGGAAATACGGTGCGGGTGACGAAGCCGTCGCGCTCCAGCCCGCGCAAGGTGGTGGTCAGCATCTTCTGTGAAATACCGCCGACGGCTGCGCGCAACTCGTTGAAGCGCAGCGGTCCGTCGCCCAACTTGCCGACGACCAGAACGGTCCATTTGTCGCCGACGCGCTGCAGGATTTCCGAGATGGCGCGACAGTCCTCGGTGCGGTGCGGGTGCCTCAGTAACAAAAAGGTGCCTCCTTGCGTCTCGAGTTGACAGTATCTCATATAGCGCCGGTATCCAAACGATACCAGTACTGCAAGGAGAGCCCTTCATGTCCAAACCCAAAATCGCCATTGTCATCGGTTCGACACGCGCCGCGCGTTTCGCCGATGTGCCGACCGAATGGATCGCCAAGATCGCCAAGTCACATGCCGACATCAACGTCGAAGTCGTCGACCTGCGCGACTTCCCGCTGCCTTTCTTCGACGAGGTCGCATCCTCTGCCTGGGTGCCGTCGACGAATGAAGTGGCACAGCGCTGGCAGAAGAAGGTCGCCGAATTCGATGGCTTCATCTTCACCGCCGCCGAATACAATCATGGTCCGACGGCGGTGCTGAAGAACGCCATCGATTACGCGGCCAATGAGTGGAACAAGAAGCCGGCCGGCTTCGTCGGCTATGGCAGCGTCGGCGGCTCTCGCGCCGTCGAACAGCTCCGCCTTCATGCGGTCGAATTGCAGATGGCGCCGGTCAAGTCCGCCGTCCATATCGCCTGGGGCGATTTCCTTGCCGTCCGCCAGGGCGAGAAGAAGCTGGAAGATCTCGAGCATCTGAACCAGGCCGCGACCGCGCTGGTCAACGACGTTGCGTGGTGGGCCAAGGTACTCAAGGCAGCGCGCCAGGCCGACGCCGTCGCCGAGGAAGTCAAGGCGGCCTGACCGCCGGTTTGAATTATCCTCCCAAGGATCCGGGGCGGCGCTTGCGCCGCCCTTTTCAATTGTCAGAGGCGTGCGCCTCCCGCGCCTGTCTTGACCGGATGATGCGATCGGCGAGAACGAGCGTAACGCGGGGGGATTATGAATTTGAGGCCACCTCGGACGACGCCTGTCGTCCATGCCAGTGTTGTCCAAACTCCGGCGCCAGACATATCCCTACCCTGGCGTTTTCTCGCGGGTTGGCGTTCCAGTGACCGTATCTCGTTGCGGTTTCCATGACGTGCCGCAGAGCCGCTTCGGAGGGAGGGACAGGTGGCGCTCCAGCCACGACCGGCGTGCCGATTTCCTTGAAAAATTTGGCCATCCTGGAAGTCGTGACGATGTTTGAGACCGCCGGCTGATGGGACAGGTTTCGAAAGGCGTGCATGGCCATGCCCGGCACATGGAAAATATCGCCGGGCTTGATGCGGATCCAATCGAAGAGCACGGCCGATCCTGAAAGCCCTTCCAACTCACCGGAAACGTGGATGAAGGTCTCGAGATCCGGATGGCTGTGAAGCGGCACGATCACGCCGGGCGGAATTGTGCCCCGCATGAGGCACGGGGAATTGTCTTCCTCCCCAGGTTCGGTCAGGAACTGGATCGTAGGTCCCATGATGTCGATGGCCTGGACGCCATGCGGATCGACAATATGGCCGAGTTGGCCTGATATCATGCGGTTTTCCGAAAATGCTGGTTCCGGCATTCCATATCTCCTTCGGTTGAGCAGCCTCTGTCAGCGCTGTCGCGTCTCTCGGAAGATCGCCGTCGTTTTCCGCCACAGTCCCGGCTGACGAAGCTGGATCAATCGGACGATATTGATGGGCAGAAGCACCGTGTGCAGCAGGAGCACGGGCGCAAGCCGCTCGAGAAATCCGTAAGCCATGAACAACACATTGCTGGCGATGGCGAAGCAGCGCAGCGGAAACATCTCGGTGACGCAGAAAGAGGCGAAGACGGCAAGTGACGCCGCATAGCCGATGGGTTCGATCCATTGGGTCATGCCAGGCTCCAGTCCTCGCGACGCGCGGTCTATTTCGGCACTGTCGTCCAGGCGCCGACAAAGGGTGGCAACATGATGCATGCGTTGTGCTGGATGGCTTCCTCTCGCAGCCGCTCGGCCAGCGTATCGATGGCGATCTCTGCCGGGGTGGCAACGCCGACCTGCTCGGTCATTGGCAGGAGGCTGCGCACAACGCCGGAGAGATAGTCGTAGACGAGGGAATGCGGGCCACCTTCAGTTCGGCTTGACGCGATCATCTGGGGCGCCGGCAGTCCGGCGGCGACAAACGTGGCGAACAGCTTGCTACCCATCTCGAGTTCGAACCCCGCCCGATCGAAAGTGCCCATGATCCATTCGATGCACCGGCGAAATTGTGGCCCGTCGGGATTGCTCCTTGCCATCGGCATGACCAGTTCCTGAAAGGCGACGACGCCGCCCGGGCGCAGATGCCGGCACAGCCGCCGCAGCGTCTCGGCAGGATCGGGCAAATACATCAGCACCAGGCGACCGATCACGGCGTCGAAGGTGCCCTCCGGCGAGAACGTTTCGATATCGGCTATCGCAAACCGCATCCAATTGGATTGCCCGGCCTCGGCTGCGCGGCGTTGCGCGATGGCGACGGCATCCGCCGAGCGGTCGATGCCGAGCACCTTGCCAGAGGACCCGGCCAGCCTCCCGGCGATCAGCGACACGTCGCCGACACCGCAGCCGATGTCGAGCACGCGCATGCCTTCCTCGATGCCGGCCCGCCGCATCATGTCCTCGGTCAGATCGCTGAAGAATTCTCCCTGTTTCTGCAGCCGCATGAATTCACCCTCGGAATAGCCCAGAGCATAAGGGCGCGAGTCTGTGCGGGTTGCGGAGTGGCCGTTCGGCTGCTGCGGATCGAAATTGGGATCGTTCATCTCATTCTCCTTTCGGGTATCGGCCGCTCGAGGCGCGGCTACTTGCGCCCCACGATCATCGAATGGGAGCTTGTCAGGGGCGCGTGGCGCACGTCGCCAAAGCCGGCGCAGCGCATCCATCCGGTTGCGTCGGCGTGGGTGTAGTCGAAGCCGCCGCGTGTCCCGACCAGCATGTTGAGGCTCATCAGCAGGCCGGCGGCGTTCTCGCGCCGCTCGTCGTCGATCATCTGGTCATAGACGATGAGCGCGCCGCCGTTCGGAAGCGCCGCAAATGCCTTGGAGAGGAGTTCTTGCTTCACTTTCAGGCCCCAGTCGTGGAGGATTTGTCCCATCACCAGGACATCGGCCGACGGCAGTGGTTCGCTGAAGAAATCGCCCGCATGGAATCGGAGCCGATCCTCGACGCGGCGAGATTGTACATAGGCCTCGAACAGGGGCTGCATTTTCGGCAGATCGAAGCCGCCGCCGGTGAGGTGCGGATGAGCCTTGGCGATCTCGACCGCGGCCGCTCCCTCGGCGGCGCCGACATCGATGAACGTTCGATAGTCGGTCCACGGAAAACACTGTGCGAGTGCCGTCGCGACGGGGAGGCTGGAACCGGTCATTCCTTGCGCGAACCGGGCCAGCGAAGGCGGGTCGGAATAGGCGAAGTCGAACAGGTCCTGGCCGTCCTTGATCCCGCTGTGCGGTTCGCCCGTCCTCAGTGCTTCGGTCAGCGAATTCCACACCGGATAGACCATCGTATCGGCCAGCCGAAGTATCCCGCCGATGTAGGAAGGCTTGCTTCGATCGAGATAGAAATCCGTCTCCGGCGTGTTGCTGTAGATACCGCTGCATCGATCTATCATTCCCAATGCGACGAGTGCATCGAAGAAATCGCGCGCGCCTCGCTGATGCAGCCCGAGGCGCTGTCGCAGCGTTTCGCCATCGAGCGGCGCCACGGCAAGATGGGAAAAGAGATCGAGTTCGACGGCGCTCAGAAGCGCCTTCGCGCCGCGAAAACCGAAGCCCAGCCGCATGATGCGATCGGGCGACGGCTCGACGGCTTTCGCCTGCTCCGCGGTTTCCGCCCTCACTGCCGCACTGATGCTTGCGTCCATGTCCTTTCTCCTCATTCGGGCAAACAGCCTGATAAATCCGATAACAGGCATTCGGCGTCGCGCTTTTCAGCCGCGCCACGGTGAAAGCACGATAGGGGATGCCGGCTGGTGGCTCTTGGGCAGGAGCGAACGGAGTTTTGGGGAAAAGTGAACTCCGTCCCGATGGGGGAACCGGTGGGCCCATTCGGCGTTTGACCGGCAATGGACAAGATAGCGTCGGGGTGGACTGAAGGCATGAGCGCGGCGCAATTCTGGCAGAGCGGCCGTGGAGAGCCTGATGACATCCAATGAAATCACCTCGTTCCGTTTCTCGACGAAAAATCTCCCGCCACGACAACGGCTACTGAGATGGAACGAAACCTTCGGCCGCCCGGTGGCGCGGCGCGTGCTTGCTCCTCCGTGGTCATCCGATGGCCAGTTCCATGTCGAGATGGCGGGTTACACGCTGGGCAGCGCCAATATCTCGGACAACAGCCAGGGCATCAGCGTCATGCGGATGACAGTGACCGCGGGGGGCGAGGCCCATCGAACCCGCGAACTTCTGTCCGATGGCAATGACGACGTCATCCTGCATGTCCACGAGGTTGGCCAGCGTGTCGTCTCTCAACTCGGCCGGGAGGCAACCGTGGAACCCGGCGCCGGCCTCCTCTCGTCCAACGCCGACACCAGCAGGATGGTCTTGCCGGGGCCGGCGCGGTTCTCAAGCGTTGCAGTGCCACGCAAGCTGTTGACGGCGCGGGCTCCTGGCGTCGAGGACGCGTTCTTACGGCCACTGCCGCCCGACGCGAGTGTGCTGCGACTGCTGGTGCGATATCTCGATATTCTTGAAGACGAGCGCGCGCTGAGCACACCGGAATTACAGCATGCTGTCGCGACGCATATTCAAGATCTCTGCGCCCTGGCGGTCGGAGCGACGCGTGACGCCGCTGAGATAGCAAAGGGGCGCAGCCTGCGGGCCGCGCGGCTGCGCATGCTCAAGGCCCATATCGCAGAAAATCTCGGGGACGGAGATCTGTCGGCCGCCACGCTGGCACGTTGTCAAGGCGTTACGCCGCGCTACATCCACAAGCTGTTCGAGACCGAAGGCACGACATTGTCGAAATTCGTGCGCGGCCAGCGTCTCGCCGAGGTTCACCGTAGGTTGGCCGACCCGCGCCATGCCGGTCTGACGATCGGCGCTATCGCCTACAGCGCCGGCTTCGGCGATCTGTCGACGTTCAACCGCGCGTTTCGCCAGCATTTCGGGGTGAGACCTTCGGAGGTGCGCAGAGAATCGAGCCGTGAAGCATATCTGGTGCCTGACCGGCTCGCTCGCTGAGACATGATGTCGGGCAGGGTTGAACCAATGACAGATCTCGAATCGAAAGAATTTGTGCTCGCAGGCGTCGTCATGAAGCAACTGGTTTCCGGCAAACAGACGGAAGGTCTGCTTTGTCTCCTCGAAAACAGAAGTGACGGGCAGACGAAGACGCCGATCCATGTTCATGCGAACGACGACGAGACGGTCTACGTCATCGAAGGGCAGTTGACCGCGATTGTGGATGGCGAGCCGAAAACGCTGTCGGCGGGCGAGAGCATGTTTTTGAAACGCGGCGTACCGCACCAGCTCATGAACCCTGGCAATCAGCCAGTCCGCTACATCCTGGTAGGCACGCCAAGCGGATTCGAGCAGTTTCTCGCCGAAGGTGGCCGCGAACTGCGTGAGGGAGAGGTGGCCGGGCCGCCGTCACCCGCCGATATCGAACGGCTCAAGGTAGCCGCGCCGAAGTTCGGGATTACGCTTCTGCGCGACTGGCCGGCAAGAGAATGACTGGCTTCGCAATAGAGGCTGGCATCCGCGGGGGAAGCGCACGGCACGACGAGATCGCATCCAGCCTCGCCGGCGCGCAGCAAGAGTGCCGGCACATGGTGGAAGAGTGCTGCACGGCGCGGCGAAGCGCATCGGCTGCTGGAAGAGCGCCGCTCGACGGGGAAAGTGGTGCTGGTGCCTTGGCGCCGCGGCGGACGTGACGTCAATCGGGATTGGACCTCCATATGCGCGGTCCTGCCATCTGGTCCCGCCCTTTGCCTTGAGATATCCGGCTGCAATCCGTCACATGAGTGTAGCCGTGAAGACATCCAGCCTGACCGGCGCCGTTTCCCCGATGATCCCGGTGCTCGTATGCGCGCTCGCGATCTTCCTGCTGTCGGGGATGGATGCGGCGATGAAGACCCTGGTCATTGCCGTGGGCGTCTACAACACGGTGCTGTGGCGCAGCATGGTCGCGACTGTCGTCGCGGGTGCGGCCTGGTCGGCGGGGCCGCGCTCGAAGCCAACCCTTCCGGTGCTGAGGCTGCATGCGCTGCGTGCCGCAATTGTCGGCATCGTCCTGATATCCTTCTTTTGGGGGCTCGCCAGGCTTCCGCTCGCGGAAGCGATTGGGCTCAGCTTCGTCGCGCCCTTGTTTGCGCTCTTCCTCGCCGCGCTGCTGCTGGGCGAACGAATCCGCCGGCAGGCTGTCTGGGCATCGCTGGCCGGTATCGCCGGCGTCGCGATCATCATGGCCGGCCAGTTCGGGCAGGCAAGCTATTCGCAGGATGCCATGCTCGGCACGGCAGCGGTGCTCGTATCGACGGTGTTCTACGGCTACAATCTGATCCTTGCCCGGCAACAGGCGCAGTTGGCCAAGCCAATCGAGATCATGTTGTTCCAGAACCTTTTCGTTGCGATCATCCTCGGCCTCGCAGCGCCGTGGCTCGCCGTCGCCCTGCCGGCCGATCTTTGGCTTCCGCTGGCCGGGGTGACGGTACTGTCGCTAGCCGGCCAATTCCTGATGAGTTGGTCCTACGCCCGCGCCGAAGCGCAATATCTGATCCCGACGGAATACTCGGCCTTCATCTGGGCGGTAGCACTTGGCTGGTTCTTCTTCGGCGAGGAGGCGACCTGGACCACGCTGACTGGAGCATGCCTGATCGTCGCCGGCTGCCTGATCGCCGCGCGGGCAAATCCCAGGCTTGCCGAGCCAATCGAGGCGGCGGTTTGAGGACGCAAGTCGTCCCGCCAGGGAACCCCATCGGGTCACGCCGGCGCGTCATTCCGGAAGACCGGCCTTGCGGAAGCCATCGACGAAATGCTCCTGCATGGCGGCGTCGCGAAACGGCTCCGTCATGACCCAGTGGCGGGTTGTGAAATGCGGGTTGCTGATGAGGAACATTTCGACCTCCGCGCGCGCCTCGTCGAGCCGTCCGAGTTGCGCAAGGCTTGCCGCAAGGAAACGGCGTGAGCTTGTGCGATAGGTCTCGTCCCTGCGCAGTGTCTCGATGGCGGCTTCGTACTCGCGCGCCGCGTATTGCGCAGCGCCGAGCGTCAGATAGTACCAGCTTGCCGGAAACGGGTTCAGCCGGAACGCCTTGCGAATGTGCTCAAGGCCCTCTTCGACTTGCCCGGCCAGGACCGCGATGTCGGACAATGTTGCCCAGGCGTCGGCCTCGTTCGGGTCGAGCTCGAACGCCTTGGCGAATTCCGCATCCGCCTCGGCGAAGCGGCGTTCATAGGCTAGCAGGTTGGCAAGGACCCAGTGGCAGCCGGCATCGTTGGGATCGATCGCCACGGCCTTGCGCGCCAGCTCCAAAGCAAGGCTACGGTTTGGTTCAATGGGTTCGCCCCAATGCACCCATCCCATCCAATGGTTCATGGCAAGCCAGCGATAGGCCTCGGCATATTCCGGATCGAGCGATACCGCGCGCGTGAGCATGAGATGCGCTTCTCGCGCCGTCTGCGGCGAATCATCGATCAGCTTGCGCGCCCTCACGCAGAGGTCGTAGGCCTCGAGATTTTGGGGCCGATTGCGCGGCAGCGGCGCGCGCAGCCGGCCAAGCAACGCCTCGACGATCTTGGCCGTGACCTCGTCCTGAACGGCAAAGATATCCTCCAGGCTGCGATCGAAGCGTTCCGCCCATAGATGTTCGCCGCTCACCGCATCGACCAGCTGGGCGTTGATGCGCACGCGATCCGCGGCACGTCTTGCGCTGCCCTCAAGCAGGTAACGCACGCCAAGATCCCCGGCGATCTCGCGCACGTCCATCGCCTTTCCTTTGTAGGCAAAGGTCGAGTTGCGAGCGATGACGAATAGGCCGGAGATCCTGGACAGGTCGGTGATCAGGTCCTCGGTCAACCCATCCGCGAAGGAATCCTGCTCGGGATCGTTGCTGAAATTGACGAAGGGCAGCACGGCTATCGACGGTTTGTCGGGCAGCGGCAGAGATTTTCGCTTCGCGCTGCCGAGCTGTTCGACGACTCCCGTGAAGCGGTAGCCGACGCGCGGAACGGTGGATATCCATTCACCGCCCCCATCACTGCCATCCCCGGGCGGGCCAAGCAGCTTGCGCAGCTGCGCGATCTGGACGGTGAGGTTGCCTTCCTCGACGGCCGTGCCCGGCCACGCCGCGTCCATCAACTCGGCCTTCCCCAAGATTTCGCCGGGCCGTCCGACGAGCGCCGCAAGCAGACTTAGCCCGCGGTAGCCAACGGCAACGGGGACATCGTTCCGAAGCAGCGTTCCCGCACTCGGATCAAGCACGAACGGACCAAAGGCAAAACGCGATCCCTGCATAGGGCGCATCTATAGAGCAATTCCAGGAAAAGTGTGAAACGGTTTTCCGTCCGGAATTGCGTCAAAACAAAGAGTTAGAGCAGTTTGCCGGTTCCGTGAACCGGTGAACTGTTCTAGCCGGTTTGGAAGTTTTGAGAACTATTTGGGAGGGCTTAATTACGGCGCCGTTCGTATCGCGCAGAATTCAACCTCTTTCGAGAGCCCTCCGGCCCTCAAACCATATGGAGGTTGCCATGACCAAGACCCTTGCATCGGCCCCGCATTGTGTAGCGCGGCCGGGAACGCCCGTGGGGCCGGCGTCGCGTCGGCTTCTGACGATCCTGCGAAGCATTGTCGAGACCTTGCGCGAGCGGACCTGGCGCGAGCGGGTACGCTTTCGCTGGCAACTCAGGCAAATGTCGAAGGACAATCCCCATTTGATCGACGATATCGGTCTGACGATACGGCAGGTCGAGGGAGAGATCGCCAAGCCCTTCTGGGAACGATAGAGCGAATGCGGCACATCGCGTCGACAGTCAGCGCACCGCCTCGCGGTGAGCACCGGGCAGCCGGGTGGCTATCAGCTTGTCGATGCGGCGGCCGTCGAGATCGACCACCTCGAAGCGCCAGCCTTGCGCGTCGACGCGTTCGCCGGTCGCCGGCAGATGGTGCATGTGTGCCAGCACATAGCCGGCGACGGTCTCGTAGTCGCGGTTTTCCGGCAGGTCGATGCCGAGAATGTCGGCCATCTCGTCGGCCTGCATGTAGCCGGCGAGCAGCCATGAGCCGTCCTCGCGCTTGACCGCGTTTTCCTCATCGCCGGCATCGGTGTCCGCCCGGAACACGCCGGTGATGGCTTCGAGGATGTCGGCCGGGGTGACGATGCCTTCGAAATGTCCGTATTCGTCATGCACCAGCGCCATCGGTACGTCGGATTCCTTGAGCTTGGAAAGCACATCCAGTGCGTCGGCCTGATCGTAGACGATGGGTGCGGCGCGCACGTGCCTGCGCGGGTCGAGCACGCGACCGGCAAGCATTGCCGCCAGCACGTCGCGCGTCTGGACGACACCGACCATGACATCGACGCCGCCGTCGCCGGCCGGCAGGCGCGAATGCTGGGTTTCCATCAAAAGCTTGCGGATGGCCGCCTCGTCGGATTGCAGATTGATCCAGTCGACCTCGGTGCGCGGCGTCATCACCGCGCGCACGGCGCGGTCGCCAAGCCGCATGACGCCGGCGATCATGCGCCGCTCGTCGGATTCGATGGTGCCGTGATGCTCGGCCTCGGCGACCAGCATCTTGATCTCCTCGTCGGTGACCTTCTCCTCGCTTTCGCCGCGCTGGCCGAGCAGCCACAGGATGGCGCGGCCGGAGAAGTCGAGCAGGAAGACCAGCGGCGCCGAGACGGTTGCAAGGATGGTCATCACCGGAGCGACCCTGGCGGCGACCCTTTCAGGGTCACGCAACGCGATCTGCTTGGGCACCAGCTCGCCGACGATCAGCGAGAAATAGGTGATGATGGCAACGACGATGCCGACGCCGAGCGGATCGGCAACGGTCTCGCGGATGCCAGTCAAGGCCAGGAACTGCGCCAGCCGCTCGCCGAGCGTGGCACCGGAGAAGGCGCCGGACAACACACCGACCAGGGTGATGCCGATCTGCACCGAGGACAGGAACTTACCGGGATTCGAGCCAAGCTCAAGCGCACGGCCGGCGCCATTGACGCCGCGGTCGATCATCGCTTTCAGCCGGGCTGGGCGTGATGAGACGATGGCAAGCTCGGACATCGACAAAAGGCCGTTCACGCAGATGAGTACGACCACGATAGCGATTTCAACGTATAGCATGAGCGGTCAATAGCATTGCCGCGCGGTCTTCGAAAATAGTCCGGCGTGTTTTTTGAGAAATGACCGGTATTTCGGTCAGGCGGCATCAGCGACGGTGAGGGACCGTCAGGGATTTGGCATTGGTCTGAAGGGTCCGAAAAAGCCCACGACCAGCGACAGCTTTCCCTGCTTGGAAACGCGGCACATATCCATGCTGTCGGCACCTCGAAATCCGTTTTCGCCTCTCTGCACCCAGCCAAAACGCAGGAAGTCATGATGGACATCGACCGAGGTCGTTCGTTCGAGCCAGAAGCCCGGACGGGCTTTCACGACCTGATCGATATGATGGAGCAGCGCCTCGGCTCCGGAGATATGCACCGTCGGATCGATGTATGTGCCTTCCGGTTCGAATGAGGCGAGCAACAGCCGGCGACGCTCTTCAGGCTCCGGGTCGAACCAGGCCTTGCAGTAGCTATCCACCACACTTTCCGCGTCGAACATCAGAACCTCCCTTTTGAAACCGCCGGATCGTCTCAGCTTGCAGGGCCCGCGCGATCTACTGTTTGAGCACGCCGACAATCGCCTCGCCATCGGTGAAATAAGGGTCGCCGCCGCCATTGCGTCCGGTGGTCGTTGCGCCAATGCCTGCAATGTCGCCGGTCGAAATCAGCGTGCCGGCGGTAGCCAGATCGCGCATCAGGAAATCGCGTTCGGCGTCGATGTCGGGGCCGATATGGTGGGTGACAGCGCCGGTGTCGTGGCTGAGGCCAACGCCGCGATCGAAGCTGGCCGAGCCCAGCCACAGCGGCCGGCCGTCATCGCCGGTCGCACCGGTCTGCCAGAAGCGGACATGATGACGCCGGTCGGCGCTGAGGCCCTCCGGCTTTTCGAAAGCGAGATCCTGGGCGTGGCCGTCGAACAGCAGCCGGCTGACCGGCGCATCTGGATAGGGATGGTCGAACAGCACGCTTTCACCGATCTCGACCGCGGTCTTCAGGGTCACGGCGTCGGCGGTGTCCCAGCCGGCGACGGCGAAGGCATGGACCACCTCCTTCTGCGTGCCGACAAGGCCGACATTGATGGGGTCGCCGGGAATGCCTTGCGGCGTGTGCGTCACCATCTCGAAGCGTTGGGTGCGAAAGCCGCGATCGCGGAATGTCCAGAATTCGGGTGCTGCGAGATAGGCGAGCGCCAGATAGGCGGCCAGGAAGGCCGCCACCCAGATCGTGACGCGTCGCCGAAGGCTTCGTTGGCTCATGAATGCCGCTCAAACGTTCCGGCATCACTTTAGGCGGTGTCGTGGCACTTCGGCAAAGGGCACCCAGCATCGACCTAGCGGCAGGCGCGATAACCGTTCTTGCGGTTCTTAATGTCGAAATGGAAATGGTTGCGGTGGTCGTAATTATAGCCGGGGCCAAGCACGGTGGTGAAATACTGGCAGCCGTCGGCGCGCACATTGTTGAGGAAGCCGCGGGTGCGGAAGGCGAACAGGCCGGGCTTGCGCACGTCGATGTCGTCGCCATTGTTGAGCTCGATGCTCATGACGTCGAGCGCATTGCCTTTGCCATGCTCCGACAACACGCCTTCGCCGGCAATCCTGCGGCAGGAATAGCTGGAGCCCTGGTGGATGGTCTTGACGCCGGAGAAATAGCGCCAGCGGGCGGAGGGAACGAGTTCGTTCTTCGTCCAGCCGGCAAAGGTGGCGGCCATGTCGCAGGTCAGCGTCGCGGCGGGCTTCATCTGGATGTTGCCGATGGCCGAAACCTTGACCGGATAGTCGATGCCGCACTGGCCTTCGTGGATCGGCGCCAGGTCGGTGAAGGCAACGTCGAGGCGCTTCAATTGCTGACGGCAATCGGTTTCGCTGGCAGGCATCTGCTCGACCGGCGACATCGGTTCATCCATGCGCGGATAGGCGGCCTGCGTCATGTAGGGGTTGGATGGAACAAGCTTCTGCATGCCTGCGTATTGCGGCACGGCCGCCGTCTGGGAGCCGACGTCGACAGCCGGTTCTAGCGACAGCACGCTGCCGGTGTTGCAGGCCGAAAGCGCCGCAAGGGCAAGGCCGGCGACCACCATCGCAGCGCGTTTTGATAAGGGCACAACCATCGCGGCGGCGCGAAATGTCCCGGCCATCGGCGGAATCCTATTCCCAGATCTCCGGCATTTTAACGATCAAGGGTAAAGGAAAACTCAGCGCCCGCGTTCATGCCTGCGGCCGAATTGCGGCACGCGGTCCCGGCCAACCACGCTCACTGGCAAAACGTCCCGCCATGCCGGCGCGGTTCGAGATCGAGATGAAAATGCAAGGAATGATCGGAATCGGCGCCCGGTCCAAGCACGGTCTTGAACGGCCCGCAGGCGGCCTTGCGCACGGCGGTGAGGAATTTGGCGTCCTGCTCCGGCGGCGCCGGGCCGACCTCGATCTTCTTGCCGTCCGATAGCGTGAAGCCGGCGATATCGAGCGCGTTGCCGAAGGCATGTTCCGACAGTTTTCGTGTGCCATTGCGTGGCCGGCAGACAAAGGCCGATGCCTGGCTGATCGATTTCAGATCGGCGCCGAAATCGGCTTTCGCGGCCGGCTGGATGACATTTGCCGCAAAACGCGCGGCCACCTCGGCCATCGGGCAATTGAGCTCGGTGCCCGGCGCGATGGCGATCGACTTGCCGAGTGTCTTGAGCACGATCGGGTAAGGGATCGAGCAGCCGATTTCGGGATTGCTTTCCGCCTTGTGCTCCTCGAATTCGACGCCAAGCGTCTTCAGCCGTTCGCGGCAGGCGACTTCCTCGGCGGGCATTTTCCCGTCGGGCCGGTCAGCCGAGCGTGGATCGGGCAGCATCTTGTTGTCGCCTGCATCGGCGGGCTTTTGCGGCGGCTGCGGGACGACGATCGGAGGCTCAACCTCGGGCTCTTCTTCGATGTCAGGTTTCGGTGTCGGCGTCGGCGCAACTGCCGGCGGCTCAGGCTCGCTTTGCGTATCGGCTGACGGTTCCGAGGTCGACGGCTCGGGGCGTGCCTGCTTTTTCTGATGAGATTTTTCTTCATTGAACCGGTCGGGTGCTCCGGTTGTCTCTGGACCTTCCGTCTTCTGCTCGTCCGTCTTTGCAGCGTCGGCCTTCGGAGCGTCCGCCGGGCGTGGCCCGGGTACCGGAATACCGGGCCCGGGCACCGGAATACCGGGCCTGGGCACCGGAATACCGGCAGGCGAGGGCAGCTGTTCCTGCGTTTTCTGCTGTGTCTGCTTCGGTGTGTGCTGCCGTTTGCCCCGCGATTTCAGGCGCTGTCCACCCCGCGGTGTCAGAGGCTGGTCGGCCCGCGGTGTCAGCGGCTGCTCCACCCGCGGCGTCAGCGGCTTGTGACGACGATGGCGATGTCGGGCGTCGGCCGGCATCACCAGCAGAGCCGTGACGGCCATGATCAACGCAATCCTGCCTGTTCGGGAAATGACAATCGACCCCATGGCCCTCAACGGCGCTGACGGCGGGAGGTTGCCTTGGCCGCATCACGAACGGTAACCACGTCGTTACGCGCCGATCGCTTCCAGGCCTTCTTCCAGCCAGTCGGCAAGCAGCGGCATGCCAAGCAGGTATTTTGCGGTGCGCTTGTTGGCGCGTTCGCGCGCCGTGGCAAGCGCGTCCGCCCATTCGGTGGCGTCGTAGTCGCCACGACCGACCCAGGCCAGCGCGATCAGTTCGGCTGCTTCATCGACATTCAGGTCGTTGATCAGCTCGCGCAGCTCTTCCTCGGTGAGATTCTCGGAGCTTTCCTCGGCAAGGCCGTCATGGTGATGGCTGGCATGGGACTCGCCATCGAGTTCGACCTCGTGCTCCGCGCCGTCGGCATAGTCTTCGTTGACGGCGGCGCTCAGCGCCTTGGCCTTGAGGATGAACAGGCGCACGGTGTCGGGTCCGATCGAAAGCTCCCAGTCCTTTTCAAGCCGCCGCTGCACGAGCAGTCTCCCAAGTGCCGAAATCCTGGCCGATGATAGCGGATTTGCGGCATCCGTCACCTGATGTTCTCCGGCACGCATTTTTACGGGATGAAACGTAAGCCGCCCGGCGTTAGTGTGGCATTCTCACCCCTCAAGGAGGCTTCGATGCATAAAAGAATGCTGATCCAGGCGGCGACTGCCCTTGTCGCACTGCAGTTCCTTGCCGTTCCGGTGTTCGCCGCCGGCAGCGGTGGCGACACTAATACGACTACCCAATGCAAGAAGGGCATGGTCTGGGACAAGCAGAAGAAGAAGTGCGTCGCGCCCCAGGAAGGCATGCTGGACGACGACAGCATCTACTATGCCGGGCACGACCTGGCGATGGCCGGGCGTTATAACGAGGCGATCGCCGTGCTCAGCCTCGCCGCCAACAAGCAGGATCCGCGCATCCTCAACTATCTCGGCTATTCGCACCGCCATTCCGGCCGCGTCACCGTCGGCCTCGGCTATTACGAAGAAGCGCTGCGCATCGATCCCAACTACACGCTGGTGCGCGAATATCTCGGTGAAGCGCATCTGCAGATCGGCGATCTCGCTGGCGCGCAGCAGCAGTTGATGGAGATCGAGAAGCGGACCGGCAAGGGCTCGCGCGAATACGGCATGCTGGCTGAGCAGATCGACCATTTCATGCGGAGTTGAACAGGGCCCAGGGCTATTCGAAGCGGCCGTGAGCGATCGCGGCCGCTTTTTTGTTACCCCTCACTCTCATTGGCCGCCCCCGACTGATGAAAGCGGGGATGATTTTTGCAAAACCGATTTTTGGGCGTGAAAAACCCGCGAAGATTGCTATATTCGGGGAAATTGCGGTGACACGGTTCCGTTAGCCCGAGGCTGTCGGACCGTTTTCTTTTTGTACCCATCGACAAGGCTTCCCCCGAAACGCGGGGGTGGCAGCAGGAAAGGCAGGCATCATGAACAAGGTCCCGATGACAGGCGAGGGGTTCGCGTCATTGAAGGAAGAACTGCGCTGGCGCCAGCAGGAAGAGCGGCCGCGCATCATCGAGGCGATCTCCGAAGCGCGCTCGCATGGCGACCTGTCCGAGAATGCCGAATATCATGCTGCCAAAGAGGCGCAGAGCCTCAATGAGGGCCGTGTAAACGAGCTTGAAGATTATATCGCGCGCGCCGAGGTGATCGACGTGAGCAAGCTCAGCGGCGACAAGGTCAAGTTCGGCGCCACCGTGGTGCTGGTCGACGAGGACACCGAGGAAAAGAAGACCTACCGGATCGTCGGCGACCAGGAAGCGGACGTGAAGTCCGGCCGCATCTCGATCTCCTCGCCGATCGCCCGCGCGCTGATCGGCAAGGAAGTCGGCGACGCCATCGAGGTCAACGCGCCTGGTGGCGCAAGGGGTTACGAGATCGTCCAGGTGCAGTTCATCTAGGACCTTTGATAATTCTACTCTGGCGGCCGACTAGCGCGGTTTTCTGCGCTTCCGGTGCGTACTTTAAGTATGCCCCAGAACGAATTCTGAAAGGTTCTATGCCGGCGCTTGTGACCTAAGGGCCAGCAGCCTGTCAGCCTCCGTCATCACATCAGTCGGCGCAACACGCCCTCCACGTACCGCCAAAAGCGTCGATGCATAGGGTCCGCGTGGGCCGGTGAGGCCTGGCTCGGTCGCCAGGAACACCGCAACTGTCGGCAGGCCGAAGGCGCTGGCGAGGTGGGTCAGCCCGGTGTCGGCGCCGATGACGAGCGTCGAGCGGCCCAAGATGGCGGCGATCTCGCCCAGCGGTGATTTGGGCACCACGACAGTTGACGGAACAGCGCTGGCGATCGCTTCGGCCACGGCTTTTTCGCGGTCGTTCGACCAGGTGGTGACCGGCGTCATGCCGCGATCCACAACGAGGCGGCAGGTTTCGATCCAATCCTGGATGGGCCATTTCTTGTCTTCGCGGCTGGTGCCGTGCAGCAGGAAGGCGGTTTTCCCGGCGATGCCGGCCAGAGTGCCGGCCGGCGGCACAATGCCGGAGGCCAGCGTCGAAAGATCGGGCTGATAGCCGAGCGCCAGGCCGAACAGCCGTCGCGTCCGTTCGATGGCGTGCAGGTCGCGTGGCACGGCATAGGTGACGTCGTAGAGCAGCGTCGCTGAAGGTTCGCGCGCACTGGAGCGGTCGAAACCGGCAATCGGCGAGCCCGCCTGTCTTGCCACCAGGGCCGATTTCAGCAGGCCTTGCGCATCGATGACCAGGTCGTAGCGGCAATCGCGCAAGGTGCGGCGCAAGCCGGCCGCTTCGCGCCAGGTGGCGCCGTCGAACAGCGTCTTGCGCCAGCGCCGGATGGCGACCGTGTGAATTCTGTCGATCGCCGGGTGCAACGCCACGATGCCGGCGAACGCCTCTTCGACGCACCAGTCGAAGGTCACGTCCGGTCGGTTGCGGCTGGCATCCTCGACGGCCGGAAAGGTGTGGATGACATCGCCCATCGACGATGTCTTGACGATCAGCACCTTCATGCCGCGGCCGGGATTTCCAGCAGGCGGCCCGCCGCCGCCGCGACCTGGCCGACTTCAAGCGTCTTCAGGCAGTTGAGGTGGCCGAGCGGGCAGATTTTCTGGTGGCATGGCGAGCACGACAGGCCAAGCCAGACCAGCTCCCGATGTTCGGCCAGCGGCGGCGTGTTCTCAGGCGAGGTCGAGCCATAGACGGCCACGATCGGCGTGCCGACGGCAGCGGCGACATGCATCAGCCCGCTGTCGTTGGACACCGCGAGCCTTGCGGCAGCGATCAGATCAATGGCGTCCTCCAGCCGCGTCTGCCCGGCGAGGTCGACGATGCCAGGGGCAAGTGCTGCGATCTCCGCCGTCACGTCGCGGTCGTTCTTCGAGCCGAACAGCGCGACCTTCAAGCCTTTGTCCATGAAATCGCGGGCAAGACCGGCATAGCTTTCGCTCGGCCAGCGCTTGGCCGGGCCGAATTCGGCGCCGGGCATCAGTGCCGCGAATTTTTGCGGCGCCAGGCCGAAACGGTCGAGCAGATCAACCTGGTTTTTCGTGTCCACGGTCAGCCGTGGCGCCCGGAAGCTGCCGCCCTGGGCGAGGCCGAAATAAGCCTGCGCGGTGCGTCGTTTGATGCTGTCGGGCAGCGCTACGATGTCGGTCAACAGGCCATAGCGCATTTCGCGCAGATGACCGACACGGCGCGGAATGCCGGCAAAGAACGGGATCAGCGCCGATTTCCAGCTTCCTGGCAGGATGTAGGCCACGTCGTAGCGGCCGCGCAGCAAGCGGCCGAAGCGGCGGCGATGGGTGAATTCCAGAGCGCCGGGTTTGAGCGGAAAGTCGATCTGCTGGCGGATTTCGGGCATGCGCTTGACCAGCGGCGCGGCCCAGGCCGGCGCCAGCACATCGATGGCAGCGTTGGGATGCAGCTCCTTCAGCGCCGAAAACAGGCACTGCGCCATCACCATGTCGCCCACCCAGCGTGGGCCGATCACGAGGATCGTTGGGCTTTCAGCCATTCGACATAGTCTCTGACACCGGTTTCCACTGTCCGGAATTGGCCATTATAGCCGACCGTGCGCAAATGGGACATATCAGCTTGCGTAAAGCTCTGGTAGCTGCCCTTGAGGTGGTCGGGGAATTCGATGAACTCGATGTCACCCTTGCCCAGCGTATCGATCACCGTTTCGGCGATGGCGCGGAAGGGCTGGGCGCGGCCGGTGCCGCAATTGAAGATGCCGCTTGAGCCGCGCTTCCACAGCCACATATTGACGTCGGCGACATCGCCGACATGGATGAAATCGCGGCTTTGTTCGCCAGGCCCGAAGCCGTCATAGGCGCCGAACAGTTTCGGGTTCTCGCCGCGTTCGACCTGGTTGAACAGATGGAAGGCGACCGAAGCCATGGCTCCCTTGTGCGCCTCGCGCGGGCCGTAAACGTTGAAATAGCGCAAACCTGCGACCTGGGAGTGGTCGGTATCGAACACCGTTCGCCTGACATAGTCGTCGAACAGCTTCTTGGAATAGGCGTAGACGTTGAGCGGCCGCTCGAGCGCCGGGTCCTCGCGAAACTCCGAGCCGCCGCCATAGACGGAAGCCGAGGAGGCGTAGAGGAAAGGCACGCGCAGCACCTGGCTTGCATGCAGCAGCCGTTTCGAGAAGGCGTAATTCACCTCCATCATGAATTTGCCGTTCCACTCGGTGGTGGTGGAGCAGGCGCCCTGGTGGAAGACGGCCTCGATGCGGCCGAGCGAACCTGCCTCCATGCGGGGCAGGAAATCGTCCTTGTCGAGATAGTCGGCGATCTGCAAGTCGGCGAGATTGGCTGTTTTGTGGCCGTCGGTGAGGTCGTCGACGACAAGGATGTCGTCATGGCCTTCGGCATTCAGTGCGGCGACGATGTTGGAGCCGATCATGCCGGCGCCGCCCGTGACGATGATCATGTTGCTGGCCCTGATACGCGTTTCACTTGCCGATTCCGGCCCTTATAAGGGAGGCAGGGTGGGCTGTCGATAAAGCAGGCAGTGGTCGCCCGATCGCCATTTCTTATGCTTGTCTGTTTTGTCTATTTTGTCTATTATGTGTAAAACGGAGTGGCCTATGAAGCGCTATCCATCGACCGATCTGAAACAGAATCTTGGAGACGTGCTCGCGGCAGCCAGCCAGCAGCCTGTCTCCATCACTCGTCACAACAAGCCGAGATACGTCCTGATGAGCATAGAGACCTACGAAGCTCGCTTCGTCAACGATAGCCGCCGCGTCTACGCGACCAAAGACGCCCCACCCGAACATGTCGAGATGCTTGAAGAATACATGGTGGAGTTGGATGGTGATTAGACCCATCGCCGCCGACGTCTGGAGATATCCATATCTGTGGTATCGCCAACACGGAGACGGCGAGACCGAAGGCCGCAAGACACGGCCTGTCGCCTTCGTGGCCGTCCTTCCTGGGAAAGCCGGCGGTACGAATCTCTTCATCCTTGCAATCACTTCCACGCAGCCGGGCCGCGATCGCATTGCCGCCAGCATCCCGGAAATTGAACGCCGCCGCGCAGGCCTCGACCCTATCCCTCTTTGGGTCATCGTCGATGAGTACAACCACGATATCCTAGAAACGTCAGCCTATTTCGAACCGGGTGCGCGCATCGGCGCATTCAGCCCATCATTCCATAAGAAAATCATGTCCGCTTTTATCGCGGCTGTCCGCACGGGTCGGTCCAAAGCCATCCCGCGAGCGGACTGAACCGACAGGACAGAGGCATGATCGTGAGGGACCAATAATGCCGTCGACCGAACTGCTCCTGGCGTTCTTCGCCACCACGGCGATCTTCGCCTATATTCCGGGCCCGGCCATGCTCTATGCCGCCGCGCAGACGATGGCGCGCGGCCGCTGGTCCGGGCTGACGGCGGCACTTGGCATCCATCTGGGCGGCTATGTGCATGTTTTCGCCGCCGCCGCCGGGCTGTCGGTGCTGTTTCACGCCGTGCCGACGCTCTACATGGCGGTCAAGCTGGTCGGCGCGCTCTATCTGATCTGGCTCGGCGTCTCGCTGTTTCGCAAGCGCGTGGAGGGCGATGTGGCGCTGCCGGCGATCGAGCGCAAATCGGCACGACGTGCCTTTTTCGAGAGCATCACCGTCGAGGTGCTCAACCCCAAGACGGCGATCTTCTTCATGGCGTTCCTGCCACAGTTCATCGATGCCTCGGCGGCATTTCCGGTCTGGCTGCAGTTCGTCGTGCTGGGCACGATCGTCAATCTGATGTTTTCTTCGGCCGATGTCGTCTGCGTGTTCCTGGCGGGTGCCGTGATTGGCCGCTTGCGGCGTTCGAGCCGTGCCCAGCGGCTGATGCAGCGGGCTGGCGGCGCGGTGCTGGTGGGGCTGGGCGTCCATGTCGCCTTGCAGAAGAGCTGACCGGGCCGTCGCGGCCATGCCTTGCCGTTGCGCTGCACGGATTTGCGGTATATCGGCTTCGCCATGAACGACCGGCCTCGTAAATCGAGCAAGGTAACCTATCTGAGATCGACTTTTCCCGCGCGCCGCAGATGACATGATCAAGCACAATCCGCCTTCCCCCGAACCCCTGCACCGCGCCATTGCGCGGTTCGGCCAGGCTACCGTGCTGGTGGTCGGCGACTTCATCCTCGATCGTTTCGTCAACGGCGTCATCGAGCGGATCTCGCCGGAAGCGCCGATCCCAGTGCTGCACGGGCGCGGCGAGACCTCGACGATGGGCGGCGCCGGCAATGTCGTGGCCAACATCGTTTCGCTCGGTGCTACCGCTGTTCCCGTCTCGGTGATCGGCACCGATGTGGCAGGCGACAGCCTGGTGCGCATGCTGCGGGAACTTGGCGCCGACACGGCGGGCCTCGCGCAAGAGCGCGGCCGCATGACCTCGTCGAAGAGCCGTTTCAGCGCGCTCAACCAGCAGGTGCTGCGCTTCGATGAAGAGGAGATCAAGCCGCTCGGTGCTGCGGAGCGCGCCGGTCTGATCAGGCATTTCCGCGCCGCGCTGACGCGCGCCGACATCGTCATCCTGTCCGACTACGGCAAGGGCATCCTGCTCGACGGTGTCGCCGCCGACCTGATCGCCATCTGCCGCGAGGCAGGAAAGCCGGTGCTGGTCGACCCGAAGGGCCGCGACTATGCGCGCTATGCCGGGGCGACCGCCATCACCCCCAACCGCAAGGAGCTTGGCGAGGCCGTCGGCCATGCGGTGTTCGCCGATGACGAGATTGTGGCTGCAGCGCGCCAGCTGATTTCGGCGCACGGCTTCGACTTCGTCGTCGCGACGCGCAGCGAAAAGGGCATGAGCGTGGTCGGCCCGACCGAGGCGCGCCACATCGCCACCCAGGCGCGCGAAGTGTTCGACGTTTCGGGCGCCGGCGACACGGTGATCGCGAGCTTCGCGCTGGCGTTGGCCGTAGGCGCCGATACCGTCATGGCTGCTTCGATCGCCAATGCCGCCGGCGGCGTCGTGGTCGGAAAACGCGGCACTGCCCGGCTGACGGCCGAGGAACTCACCGGCGCGCTGTTCCGCTCACATGGGCCGACCGCCCACAAGGACGCCATCCTCGATGCCACATCGGCCGCGCGCATGGTGGCGGCGTGGAAGGAGGAGGGCCTCAGCGTCGGCTTCACCAATGGCTGTTTCGACATCCTGCATGCCGGCCATGTCAGTCTCTTGCACGCGGCGCGCAGCCAGTGCGACCGGCTGGTGCTTGGCCTCAACAGCGACGCCTCGGTGCGGCGGCTGAAGGGCGCCGGGCGACCGGTCAACGACCAGCACGACCGCGCATGCGTGCTCGCAGCCCTTGCCTCGGTCGATGCGGTTGTGGTGTTCGAGGAAGATACGCCGCTGGCGCTGATCGAGGCCTTGCTGCCCGACATACTGGTCAAGGGTGCCGATTACACGGTCGACACCGTGGTTGGCGCCGATGTGGTGCAGAAGGCTGGCGGACGCGTCGTGCTGGTCGATCTCGTCGCCGGCAAGAGCACCACCGGCACCATTGGCAAATTGCGTGCCGGCGGCGCGACAAACTGAGGTTTTCATGTCCGACTTGAACGATTACCTGGTCCGCTCGGCGGCAGCGATTTCCGCCATGGTCGAGCGCGACCTGACCGGCGAGATGGAGCGGGCGGTGAGCGCCGTGGTGACGGCGCTTTCGTCGGAGAAGGCCTTGCTGATTGCCGGCAATGGCGGCTCGGCGAGCGACGCCATCCACATCGCCGGTGAACTGGTCGGCCGCTTCCTGAAGGAGCGCAAGGCCTACAATGTCATCGCGCTGCCGGCCAACGCAGCTGTGCTGACTGCCTGGGGCAATGACTATGGTTTCGATACCGTGTTTTCACGCCAGGTCGAGGCGCATGGCTCGGCCGGCGGCGTGCTTTTGGCGATCTCGACCAGCGGCAATTCGCCGAGCATCCTCGCCGCGGCCGAACAGGCGCGGATGATGGACATGACGGTGATCAGCCTGACCGGCGACACCGGCGGCAAGCTGAAGCCGCTGACGGACATCTTGCTCAACGTGCCGTCGACCTCGACGCCGATCATCCAGCAGGGGCATCTGTGCCTCTATCATCATCTGTGCGAGGTGGTCGAAGCGCGCCTCAGCGATGGCTGACCCCACGACGTCTGGCCGCCGCTATCCGCTGGCGGAGCCCGGCCTATGGGTCGAGCGGATCGGCCGGACGGTGTTTCCGGCTGGCACGCCGGCGCTGTTCCTCGACCGCGACGGCACCATCAATGTCGATACCGGCTATCCCGATGATCCGGCCGAAATGATGCTGCGCGAGGATATCGCCGAGGTGATCGCCGCCGCCAACCGCGCCGGCATTCCCGTCATCATCGTCACCAACCAGTCGGGCATCGCGCGCGGCTATTACGGCTGGGGCGATTTCGCCGCCGTCAATGGCCGCGTGCTCGACCTGCTGCGCGCCGACAACGCATCGGTGGATATGGTCCTCGCCTGCGCCTATCACGAAGCGGGCTCCCGCCCGCTTGCGATCGCCGATCATCCGATGCGCAAGCCCAATCCGGGCATGCTGCTGGAGGCGGCCAAACGGCTCGAGCTCGATCTGCAGCGTTCGCTGATCGTCGGCGACAAGAAGGCCGACATGGAGGCGGGACAGCGCGCCGGCCTCTCGCAGGGCTGGCTGGTCGACGGGCAGGCGGCTGTTCAACCGGGCTTTACGGTCAGGCCCTGGCGCGACCGCGAGGATTTCGGCCGCCTGCTCGCCGCGATAGCGGCACTTGGCGCCGTGTCGGGCGAGCCGTGATGGCTCACACCGGATCGTTGTCTCGCCAAGCCTCATAAAGCTTGGCCTCGGTGGCGAACGAATACACCATCACCATCATCGAATAGACGAAGCCGTGCCGGCCGCACAGGAAGTAGCGCTTAGCCAGGTAGAACTTCAGGAAGTTGCCGAGCGGCGACAGCACCAGTTTTATCAGGCCGGGCTTCTTGCCCCGTTCGACCAGCGTGGCAACCTTGAGGCTGGAATAGGTGTTGGCCCTGGCAAGGTCCTCGGCGATAGTCATTTCGCGGCGGTGCAGCACCACGCCATTTTCAATCGTGCCGGTTTTGCCCGGCACCTCGAATGATTCATGGACCCGCAAGTTGAGGTCCATGGTGGCCTTGTCACGGCGGAAAAGGCGCAGCAGCCTGTTGTGCAGCACCCAGCGGTGCGCATAGCCATAGCCCTTCAGCTTGTCGCGGCGTCTTACGTACCACCCGTCGAAGGCATTATTGCGAGGCTGCGTCACGTCCATGATCGACCGCCTGAGCAGATCGTCGATGGCCTCGTCGGCTTCAATCGAAAGGCACCATGGTTGCGTGGCCTGATCGAGCGCGAATTGCCGCTGGCGCGGAAAACCGGGCCAATCGTTGTGAAACAGCCTTATTGGGTAGCCCTTGGCGACGAACTCCTGAACGACATCCAGGGTGCTGTCCGTCGAACCTGAATCGACGACGACGATCTCGGCGCAGAAGTCGACGCTTTCCAGGCACTGACCGATCATGTCGGCTTCGTTCATGCAGATGATGAGCGCCGAAACGGGGCTAGCAAATCGAGTCATGATCTCACCCCGCGGCACCCTGTTCTCGGAATTTGCGCTGGTTGCGCCATCTCTTTTTTAGCAATCCCGGACGGAAACCGTTACACATTTTTCCCGGAATTGCTCCAGGAAACCCACCAGAGCGGGCACGGCAAAACGATCCGGCTTTCTACACGAGAGGCTATCGAACGCCAAAGCGGCCCTGGTGTGGCGAAGCCGAGAATTCGCATCGCCGTTCGACCGGCTCAAGCCTGTGCGAACGAGACCAGCCCTTCGTCCTTGACCCGGCGGATGGTGAGCGCGGTGCGCACCGTGTCGACATTGGGGGCAGAGGTCAGTTCCTCGATGACGAAGGTCTGGAAGGCGCCGAGGTCGCTCGCCACGCAATGCAGCAGGAAATCGGATTCGCCCGACACCATCCAGGCGTCGCGCACGATCGGCCAACCTCGGGTGCGCTCGGCAAAGATGCGCAGCTCGGCGTCGGCCTGGTGATGAAGGCCGATCAGGCAGAAGGCGACGACATCGAGACCGAGCGCCGGCGCGTTGAGCAAGGCGCGGTAGCCACGGATGATTCCGGCTTCCTCCAGCCGCTTGACGCGGCGCAGACATGGCGGCGCCGAAATGCCGACGCGGTTCGACAGTTCGACATTGGTCATGCGGCCGTCGCCCTGCAGTTCGCGCAGGATCTTCCAGTCGATGGCGTCGAGGTCGGCCTTGAGCGGCATGAGGGCTCTCGAGAAGTCAGCGGCAACGCGCAAGAATCTTGCGTGATTTTGTAATTAAACGACTTCGCTGTCCATTCCATCCCTCGCCCGGAATTTTTCGGGATCAAGCGGGGGTAGGGTGCGACAAAGCTTTCCGGGGACGAACGCCAACTTGCCTTGCTGGCGTCGTGGGCAACACTTACATTACGCGCGATAGCGACGAGTTTTCCATGCCGTAATTGCCGGCAGCCCTCCACAGAGGCTTTAGATGACCACCAAGCACGCGCCCGTTCTCATCATCGGATCCGGCCCGGCCGGCTATACGGCGGCGGTCTACGCCGCCCGCGCCATGCTGAAGCCGATGCTGGTCGCTGGCCTGCAGCAAGGCGGCCAGCTGATGATCACCACCGATGTCGAGAACTATCCCGGCTTCGCCGACCCTATCCAGGGTCCGTGGCTGATGGAGCAGATGCTGAAGCAGGCCGAGCATGTCGGCACCGACATCATCAACGACATCATCACCGAGGTCGATCTCAACGTACGGCCGTTCCGCGCCAAGGGCGATTCCGGCACCACCTACACCGCCGACGCGCTGATCATCGCCACCGGCGCGCAGGCCAAGTGGCTGGGCATCCCGACCGAACAGACCTTCATGGGTTTTGGCGTCTCGGCCTGCGCCACCTGCGATGGTTTCTTCTATCGCGGCAAGGATGTCGCGGTGATTGGCGGCGGCAATTCGGCGGTGGAGGAGGCGCTCTATCTGTCGAACCTCGCCAAGAGCGTGACGGTCATCCATCGGCGCAGCGATTTCCGCGCCGAACGCATCCTGCGCGAGCGGCTCCTGAAGAAGGACAATGTCCGCGTCATCTGGGACACGATCGTCGACGAGATCACCGGCCGTCCCGGCAAGACGCCACTGCCGCCTTCGGTCGAAGGGCTGAAGCTCAAGCATGCGGTGACCGGCCAGGAAACGCACCTCAAGGTCGACGGCGTGTTCGTGGCGATCGGTCACGCACCGGCGGTCGAACTGTTTGCGGGCAAGCTGAAGCAGAAGCCGAACGGCTATCTGTGGACGGCGCCGGATTCGACCCGCACCGACGTGCCCGGCGTGTTCGCGGCCGGCGATGTCACCGACGACATCTATCGCCAGGCGGTGACGGCGGCGGGGCTAGGCTGCATGGCCGCACTCGAGGCGGAGAAATATCTGGCCGGTATCGAAGTGCACCGCCAAGCGGCCGAGTAGAGAGTTCAGAAAGCGGCTTAGAAACGCCGTGTAAAAGCCTGATTTTTCATTCAGACGCCAAACAGAACGAGGGGAATCATGGCGTTGGACTGGGACAAGCTTCGCGTCTTTCACGCTGCGGCGGAAGCGGGGTCGTTTACCCATGCGGCCGAGACACTGCATCTGTCGCAATCGGCGATCTCGCGGCAGGTCAGCGCGCTCGAGCATGATGTCGGCGTGCCGCTGTTCAACCGCCATGCCCGCGGGCTGGTGCTGACCGAACAGGGCGAAATGCTGTTCCGCACGGCGCATGACGTGCTGATGAAGCTGGAGACCATCAAGTCACGGCTGACCGAGACCAAGGACCGCCCCTCCGGCGTGCTCAGGGTGACGACGACGGTGGGTCTGGGCGCCGGCTGGCTGACCGAGCGGGTGCAGGAGTTCATCGAGCTTTACCCCGAAATCAGCCTGCAACTGATCCTCGCCAACGAGGAACTCGACCTCACCATGCGCCAGGCCGATTGCGCCATCCGTCTACGCCAGCCCCAGCAGCCGGACCTGATCCAGCGCCGCCTGTTCACCGTGCATTTCCACCTCTACGCGGCGCCTTCCTATGTCGCCAAGCACGGCAAGCCGGCTTCGGTCGCCGAGCTGAAGGCCCATCGCATCGTCACCTTCGGCGTGCCCGTGCCCGCGCATCTGTCGGAGCTGAACTGGCTGGAAACGGTCGGCGATTTCGAAGGCGGAAAAAGGGTGCCGACGCTGCAGATCAACGACATATTGTCGATCAAGCGCGCGGTGCAGGGCGGTGCCGGCATCGCCATGTTGCCCGATTACGTGATCAGCAAGGATTCCGACCTGGTGCAGTTGCTGCCGGAAACCGAAGTGCCGTCCTTCGACACCTATTTCGCCTATCCCGACGCGATGAAGAACCAGGCCAAGCTGCACGTCTTTCGGGACTTCATCATTGCCAAGGCCCGTAGCTGGTCGTTTTAAGGGGCATATCGATATTCAGGTGATGCGGCCTGACTGAACCTCAACATATCCCTGCGGCGGCGCTGCTTCAGCCCCGCCAGGGCGTCAGGCGAGGCAGCCAGCCCGGGACGTTGCGACGGTAGGTCTCGTATTCGGCGCCGTAGCGATGGGCCAATGTCGGCTCCTCGTAGAACCGCACGAAGGAGCCCATGGCGATCGCTCCGATGACGGCGTAGGCGACCAGCGTCCAGCTGGAGAATAGCAGCGCCTGGCCAAGAATGATCGACAGCACGGCGACATACATCGGGTTGCGGACATGGCGGTAGATGCCGCCGATCACCAGTCTCTCGGTCGGCGCGACCGGAGCGGGCGTGCCCAGGCCTTCGAGGGCAAAGCGGCCGAAGGCATGCAGGAGTGCGGCGATCGCGGCGACGATCAGGAGCCCGCCAACAGGGACAAAGCCCGGCAGGCTCGACCACGGCAAGCTCCAGCGATCGGTCAACAGCCAGGGCACCAGGCCGGCAACCACGCCGGGGGCTGCGATGAAGAAGGCCGCACTGCCGGCGATCGCCGAAAATGTCCGCATTGGCTGCTTCCTGCCTTATTGCCTTAGAAATGAACGCCTGCTGCCCGCTTCCACGTCATTGCGCAGTTTTGGCATTTCGAGCCGAAAACCAGCGACGATTGGCGATTCTGTAGTGGCAATCGCCCAGTTCAGCGCTCCATTTTGACGATTTTGCTGGTCCTATTGGGTCCTGGAATGGGTTAGACCACAGCCTGCGCCTTTTTGCATGCGTGTGTTGCAAAATAGATGCTTGTTTCTTGGGCATGATGAGCACATATATAGATCATCTCCTGGGCGCGTTCTCCTCCCATTAGCGCCCTCGAGTGTTCCCCTCTGGAGGTTAGCCTTAACAGGCACTTCCAATCAAACTCAGCCGGATCTTCGTTGATCCGGCTTTTTTGTTGCCTGTGCCCTGCTGGGGCGGCCAAAAAATCCATCAGAATTGCCACGTAACAGTGACATGTAACCTCGGGTAACATATCGCCGACGCCCGCGACCTGCTAAGTAGATCATAGGACGCGGTGTGGTTCGGACGGGAGATGGGGGCATCACTCGTACGGCCCGGGCTCAGGCGGCTACCGCGTCCGAACCGTTTCTCCGCCGAAGTTCGGCGGAACCAAATGCGGCGGACCTGCCGTTTTACCTCCCAAGGAAACGGTCCGCAAACAAAACGACGCCCGGTCCCCGCCGGGCGTCGTTTTCTTTTCTGCCCCTCGAACCGGGTTCGAGGGGCGTGTGATGGTGCTACGGGTCAGGCAGCCTTGCCGTTGGTGTTCATCGCGTCGTCGGCCAGGCGGCCGGTGAGTTCGGCCATGTGGTCGAAGACGGCGCGGTAGCTGGCAACGCCCGCCGTCGCGGAGCGCAGTTCGATGATCAGGTCGCCGATCTCGGCTTGCGGCATGGTCGCCTCGACGACATCCCATCCCGGCCAGTCAGGCCGCGCGTCATAGCCGAGGATCTGGCCGCGCCGCTGCGGGATGAGCGCGATGATCTTCGAGGTGGCGTCGGACGGCGTGACGATCTCGACCTTCATCACCGGTTCCAGCAGCACCGGCGAGCAGGCGGCCATGCCTTCTTTCATCGCCAGCCTGGCCGCCATCTGGAAGGCCATGTCGGAGGAATCGACCGCGTGATACGAGCCGTCCGACAGGTTGACGGCGACATCGACCACGGGAAAGCCGAGCGGCCCGGACTTCAGATAGTCGCGCACGCCGGTTTCGACCGACTGGATGTAGGTCTTCGGCACGACGCCGCCGGTGATGGTATCGGTGAACTGGAAGCCGGAGCCGCGCGGCAGCGGCTTGATCTCGATCACCACATCACCGAACTGGCCATGGCCGCCGGACTGCTTCTTGTGACGGCCGCGCTGCTGCGCCGGTTTGCGGATCGTCTCGCGATAGGGCACCGCGGGCGCATGGCCTTCGACCGGTATCTGGTTCTTGCCCTCCAGCCGTTCGCGCACGACGCGCAAATGCATCTCGCCATGGCCCGACAGCACGGTCTCGGCCGAGTCCTGGTTGTGGCGCAGACTGAGCGAAGGGTCTTCCTCGGCCAGCCGCTGGATGGCGGCCGACATCTTCACTTCGTCCTTGCGCTCCTTGGGGCGCAACGCGAAGGCGAAGACCGGCTGCGGCGGCTCGAACTCAAGCAGCGGCTTGATGCCGCCCTTGGCCGAACTCAGCGTCTGGCCGGTCTTGACCTCTTCCAGCTTGCCCAGCGCCACCGTGTCGCCGGCCTTGGCGATGGTGAGCTTAACCTGGTCCTTGCCAAGCATCCGGTAGATGCCGGAGACCTTGGCCGTATCGCCGCCGGGCAGCCAGAGTTCGGAGCCGTCGACGACCTGGCCGGAGAGGATACGCGACACCGACAGTTTGCCGCCATGCGGCGTGTGGATGGTCTTGATTACCTGGACCACGGTGGCCGCGCCGTCGGCTGCGCCGAGCCGCTTGCGGGTCGCCTCGATGTCGGGCGCGTCGTGACGGATCGCCTTCAAGAGGCGCAGCACGCCATTGCCTTTCTCGGCGGTGCCGATCAGCACCGGCGTCACCGCGCCGTCGCGCAGATCGGCGGCAAGGTCGTCGAAGACGGCGTCCTTGGGCGGCTCGATCTCTTCGAGCAACTGTTCCATCAACTGGTCGTCATGGTCGGCCAGCGTCTCCAGCATGGAGAAGCGCGCCTCAAGCTCGCGCGCCTTGTCGTCGCCCGGTATCTGAGCCACCTCGCTCTCGGCATATTCGCGATAGATGTAGGCACGTTCCAGCGCCAGATCGATCGAACCGATAACGACGCCGTCCTTGCGCAGCGGAATCTGGCGCAGTAGCAACGGCACCGAACTTGCCGGCTGCAGCATCTTCAGCGTGTCGCGCACGCCGGCGATTGCCTTGTCGACTTTGTTGAGAAACAGGATGCGCGGCACGCCGAGATCGTCGAGCTTGCGCATGATCAGCTGCAGGGCAGGGATCTTCTTTTCATCGGCCTCGGCAACGACCACGGCGAGGTCGCAGGCGGCCAGTACCGGTTCGGCCTCGAAGGAGAATTCGATGGAGCCGGGACAATCGACGAAAGTGATCTGCTCGCCCATGAATTCGGTGGTGGCGATTGTCGCCTCGACGCTCATGGCATGGGCGCGCGCCTCGGGCGAATGATCTGAAACGGTATTGCCTGATGAAACGGGATTTTGTCGGGGAATTGAGCCCGTACGGGCCAAGATGGCTTCGAGAAGTGTCGTCTTACCGCTTGCAAAGGGACCGACTATGGCAATGCATTTCGGTCCCGTGCGTCGTTCTCCGGCGCGAGTACCCATGACTGACCTCCACTCAGGCGTTTCCCGTAGGACCGACTGGCATGCATGGTTCAGGCTTGGTCAATCGGTCCTGAGCGGCGGCCGGCCTGTTCGACCGTCGCGGGCGGGGTTCTTTTCAAGCGCCACCTGCCCAAAGCCATCGTCCCACTTGTTTGCAGGCAGGGCAAGAAAAATAGAAATCCGGCGCTCTGCCGCGGACACGCGCCGACCGGACGCTGGAGTTGGCAGCCGGAAGCTGTTGCACGTTGGCTGATATCGGCCGAAACTGGAATGGGCGGCCTATCGCCCTCCGTTTCAAGGACCACCGACCATGAAGATCATTGCCTGCGGCAGCGTGCCGACCATCATAGCGCCAGAAAAATACTTCACCGGCCGGGTGCTGCAGACGCCGATCATCGAGAAAGAGGCGCCGGCGCAGCTGCGGGCCACGCTGGTCAGCTTCGAGCCGGGCGCGCGCACCCACTGGCACACGCATCCGCTTGGCCAGACGCTTTACATTACCGTGGGCGCCGGGCTTGCCCAGACATGGGGCAAACCGGTCCAGGAGATCAGGGCCGGAGACGTTATTTCCTTTGCGCCTGGCGAAAAGCACTGGCACGGCGCGGCGTCGAAATCGACGATGACGCATATCGCCATGCAGGAGGCGATCGACGGTGTCCATGTCGACTGGCTGGAAGCGGTGACGTCGGCGCAATATGGCGGCTGAGTGCCTATGCCGGCGGGTTCCACGCCGCGATGCTGACGGCGGCGATTGCCGCGTTTCTCACCATCGCTGCTGGTCGCCGTCCGAGGCGCGCTCGGCCAAAGAGGCGAAGCAAGAGGGCTGAGACGCATTGCAAACAAGAAAACCCGGCTTGAGCCTAGTTCGTAGCGAAATGTGGAATATTTATCGTTGCAAGGTCGGGCGGACAACTCTGACTTTTGTGCCTATAATAGAGTAAAATAAGCAACAAAACTGGCGATACTTGTCAAAAATATTGCAATCAACGCATATTCGGTGATTCGCCAGAGGCGGTTCTCTGGGCGAAGGGATCCGCCAAATCCACGACTTAAAATCTCTAGGAATTCCAGCATCAATACGCCTCCCGCCAGCTAGAATGCCGCCTCGCACAGTATCCTGTTCGCCTTAACTTCCTCCTGCCAACCCGCAACCACTCTGCCGTAAGGTCTGATTAGAGCGTTGCCATTTTCACGGTCAACTCTGTAATCAGGTCAGCGATGCCGTAAAGCGCTGGATACGCGTGCAGGCTTCTTCCAGCAGCGTCTCCGAGGTGGCGTAGGAGATGCGGAAGTTGGGCCCGAGGCCAAAGGCCGAGCCGAACACCACGGCGACACCCTCGGTCTCGAGCAGTTCCGAGCAGAAGGTCTCGTCGGTGTCGATCAGCTTACCGGCTTTGGTCTTCTTGCCGATCAGCTGGGCGCAGGAGGGATAGACATAGAAAGCGCCTTCCGGCGACGGACACGTGATGCCGCGCGCCTGGTTGAGCATCGAGACGACGAGGTCGCGCCGCCCTTGAAAGATCGCCTTGTTCCTGGCGATGAAGTCCTGCGGGCCGTTGAGCGCCTCGACGGAGGCCCATTGCGCGATGGTGCAGGCACCTGATGTCTGCTGGCCCTGGATCATGTCCATTGCCTTGATCAGTTGGACGGGACCGGCCGCATAGCCGATGCGCCAGCCGGTCATGGCATAGGCTTTCGACACGCCGTTCATGGTCAGCGTGCGCTCGTAGAGCTTCGGCTCGACCTCGGCGATGGTCTTGAAGACGAAATCGCCATAGGTCAGGTGCTCGTACATGTCATCGGTCAGCGTCCAGACATGCGGATGCTTCAACAGCACATCGGCCAGCGCCCTGAGTTCGGCCTCGGTGTAGGCGGCGCCCGACGGGTTCGACGGCGAGTTCATCAGCAGCCATTTGGTCTTCGGCGTGATCGCCTTTTCCAGCACAGCAGCGGTCAGCTTGAAGCCGTTGTCGATGGAGGTCTCGGCAAACACGGAGGTGCCGCCGCAGATCGCCACCATCTCGGGATAGCTGACCCAGTAGGGGCGCGGAATGACGACCTCGTCGCCCGGATTCAGCGTCGCCATGAAGGCGTTGAACAGGATCTGCTTGCCGCCGGTGCCGACGATGGTCTGCTCAGGCTTGTAGTCGAGATTGTTCTCACGCTTGAACTTTTTCGCGATCGCCTCGCGCAACGGCACGATACCCGAAACCGGCGGATACTTGGTCTCGCCACGGCGGATCGCCTCGATCGCCGCGTTCTTGATGTTGTCGGGTGTGTCGAAATCCGGCTCGCCGGCGCCGAGGCCGATAATGTCACGGCCGGCATTTTTCAGCTCACGCGCTTTCTGTGTCACCGCGATGGTGGCGGAAGGCTTTACGCGGGAAAGGGTGTCGGCAAGAAAGGCCATGACCTTGAACGTCTCCATGGAAGATCGGTGCGACCAGAAGCGGCCGCGGCGCTTCTCATGTCGCATGATTTCGCGCAGTGCAAGCATTGTCGGCTGATCCAGCCGTCAAGGAGCTGTGATCGGGACCCCGTGATCGGCAACAATAAATTCATTAACGAGCGGTAGAGGCTTGAGTGGCAGGATCGCAGACCAATTCCGCAAGGTCGCGGAGCGAGGAACCGTGTCGCGCAGCATCGGGCTTGCCCACATCATCCGTCAGGACGACGGCACCTCCACCGGTGTCTGGGGCATCTATACGCTGCAGAGCGCCTTCCAGCCGATCTTCGCCTTCAACGAAGGCAAGCTGTCAGTGGTCGCGTTCGAGGGACTGATCCGGCCGTTCCGTGACGGCGAGCCGCAATCGCCGATGAATTTCTTCTCGACCTGCCCAGCCGCCGACCGTCTGCATATCGAGGCGCTGACCAGGACGCTGCATCTTCTGAACGCCGGCGCCTGCCTGCCGCAGGAGGCGTCGATCTTCGTCAATTTCGACCCGTCGGTGTTCACCGAACGCACCGTTGCCGACGGTGCCTTGCGCGAAATGCGGCTGGTGCTGCATGAGGCCGGCATCGATCCGCGCCGGATCGTCTGCGAAGTGACCGAGCAGCGATCGGCATCGCAGGAAACCCTGCACAATTTCGTCGCGGCACTGAGGGCCAACGGCTTTCGCATCGCGGTCGATGATTATGGCGCCGACGATTCCGACATCAACCGTATCAAGGAACTGAAGCCGGATATCGTCAAGTTCGATGCCTACTGGATCACGCAGCTGATGGAATCAGGCGCCGGCTTCGCGCTTTTGACCACCATGGTGAAAAGCTTCGAGGAGCAAGGCATCCGCACGGTGTTCGAAGGCATCGAGGAGAGCTGGCAATTGGAGCTTGCCGAGAAATCGGGAGCGTCGATGGTCCAGGGTTTCGTGCTGGCGCGGCCCGAACTGGCGCCAACCAGTTTTCGCGTCTTCGACAAGACCAGGCAGGCACCCGTCGCCGCTGCCGCAGACACGGCTGCCCCTGCCGTGGCAACCCCCTCGGCGCAGCCGGTGAAGGCCTTCGGGCGCCGGGTGGCGCCATGAGGCTTGAGCGGCGGCGCAATGTCGGCGATGCGATCCAGGTCGATGAAATCGGTATCGCATACGGCATCCATGGCGAGTTCCGGCTGCGCAGCGCCTATCAGCCGATTTTCGCGCCGCGCGGCCGGTTCCTTCATGCTGTCGCGGTCGAAGCCCTGATCGAGCCGCACCGTGCCGGCCGCCCCGGTGCGCCACGGGTTTTCTTCGACAGCATTGCCGCCCCGGACCGGCTGTTTGTCGAGACCATGTGCCGGGCGCTGCACCTCATGAATTTTCGCAACATCGGCGTCGACGGACTCGACCTGTTCTTCAACTACAATCCGCTGATCAACGACCATCCCGGGCGGGCGCTGGCCGAGATCCGGCTGATGACCAGACGCCTCGGCGATTTCGGCCTGGCACCGGGCATGCTGGTCTGCGAAATCACCGAGCAGGCGGCCGATGACGCGCTTCTCGCCCGGCTGGTGCGCGAAATGCGGCATGATGGCATCCGCATCGCCATCGACGATTTCGGCACCGGGCACTCGACCGAGGAGCGGGTGAGCCTGCTCAGGCCCGATATCGTCAAGATCGACGGCGCCTGGTTCGCCGAGTTCTGCCGCCACGCCGCCGCCGAACGGTTCTTCCGCCCGCTGGTTTCCAGCCTGCATGATCGCGGCGCCAAGGTGCTGGTCGAAGGCATCGAGCAGCCCACCCATCTGCGCGTCGCGCTCGAAGGCGGCGTTGACCTGCTGCAGGGTTTTCTCCTCGCCCGTCCCGCGCTCGCCGGCACCATATTTGAGGAAAAGCCGTTGGTCATCGATACACTGCTGGGTACCGGTGGCAATGTCGTTTCGCTGTTCGGCTAGGGCGCCGGTATTCACACATCAGCGGCGCCGATCGTCGTACCAAAACAAATCATTGGTTGAGGACGCCGCCGCTGCGATAATCGCGGCAGCAGAGACAGCGCTCCGGGGAACAGCCATGATACTTTACGGCATGATCGACAGCGGCAATTGCTACAAGCCGCGCCTGCTGATGGCCAAGCTTGGCCTTGCCTTCACCAATGTCGAGGTGAGTTCGCACACCGGCGATACGCGCAAAGCCGATTTTGTCGCCAAGAACCCGAACGCCATGGTGCCATTGCTCGAGCTCGACGATGGCCGGCGGCTGGCCGAGTCTAACGCCATCCTGCTCTATCTCGCCGAAGGCACGCGATTCCTGCCGGCGGGCAGATACGAGCGGGGGCTCGCCTATCAATGGCTGTTCTTCGAACAGTACAGCCACGAGCCTTACATCGCCGTGCGCAAGGCGCTGCTGACTTTCCCTGAAAGAGCCGCGGATGCGACGCCGGAGCGGCTTGCGGTGACGCTGGAGCGCGGCAACAAGGCGCTCGGCGTGATGAACAGGCATTTGGAAAACAATGCCTTCTTCGCCGGCGGCGCGCTCAGCGTCGCCGACATCGCGCTCTATGCCTATACGCATACGGCGGAGCAGGGCGGCTTCCAGCTCGACGCCTATCCGGCGGTGGCCGCCTGGCTTGGCCGAGTGGAGGCTGATCCGGGGCACGTGCCGATCGAGTGGCTGCCTTAGTTTTGTCCTCACGCCGTCGGGGCTTCGCGGCTGCTCCGGACGGGGCGCGCCAACAGGCGCGACGCCCGGTCGGACTTGCGGCCTTCGGCCGAGGCGTGAATGGCTGCCTGAGTGAGATGATTGGCTATTTCAGGAGACGGTCGTAATCGGCATGGACGCCGATCCAGAACCAGATCACGTCATCATTGGTGCGGATGGCAACAGCCGGTAATTGTCGTCAACTCGCGCCGACCAATAGCGTCCGACCTGTTTGAAATGCGGTGATGGATGAAAGGGATCAGAACGCAGTCTGGCAAAACGCCTGTCAGCCTTTGCCCTGATGGGCAATGGCAGTTTTTCATAAGCCTCCCAGAACGATGGGGAGGCGACGTGATTCACAGAGGGCGCGTCCGGCCAGCGCGATGATCCGCCAGTGCCTGTTCGGCGAGCTTGTCCAATCGGCCCGCCTTCGCGTCGGCTTCGATCTGCCGGTCCCACATGTCCGCCCGAAGCGCCTCGAACCAAGTGGCAAACGCCTTCAGTTCCTCGGCGCTCAGTTCGGCGACGGATTTTTCGATTTGCTCGAGCTTGGTCATGGCGAATAGTACCACTAAATGGGTCAAAAGTACCACAAGTGGGACTATAGGTTCTGGCCGTGGCGTTTAAACCCCAGACAGCAAAAAAGGCGGGATAAATCCCGCCTTCCCATGCTTGGTAGCCTGATCGGGAGCGTCCGGTCCGGGCTGGCAGCTATCTGCTGATCCAGCTTGTCGGGTCTTCCACTCCAGCGCGCTTCTCGCGCGACTGTCAGTACATCCGTGACTTGCCGCGCGCCCCGGGCTCTCGCCCGGCGCGCGCTATCGCAAAATCAGGCTGCCTTGCTCAGAGATCCAGCGGACGACTTGCCAGTGCGGCGGTCCTGCTCGATCTCGAAGTTGATCTTCTGGCCTTCGACCAGGGTCGACAGTCCAGCACGCTCGACAGCGGAGATGTGGACGAAAACGTCCGCGCCGCCCGCGTCAGGCTGAATGAAACCGAAGCCCTTGGTGGCGTTGAACCACTTGACCGTTCCTGTTGCCATTTTAGATAGTCCTTCAACATTTGCTTTAGTTTGACCGGACCGAGGTCCAGCCGGTGTGCATCGAGATTTTGGAGATAGACGTCAGCAAACGCGAAGATCGCGAGGCCCGGATCGATCGGCCGAAATATCAATGGGAGGCATATAGGCTGGTTTCGCATAAAATACAAGACTGCGTGAGAAAGCCGTGATTGAGGTGCTGCCCAACGGCTGCCCCAATCTGCTGAAAACGTTGCGGCAGATCGCGCTGTCCTCGAGCGGCGGATCAGGGGAGAGGACCATGAAAACCATTCTGCTTGCCGCCTGCCTGACGCTGGTGGCCGCCGAAGCGCAGGCGATCTCGCGCTACGACCCGACCAGCATGGGCTGCGGCAAGGTTCAGGCGACGATCGCCCGGCAGGGCGCCGTCATCCTGCGCTACCAGTCGACGCGGGTGCCGGGATTGCCGCTTTACGACCGCTATGTGCAGAGCCAGCAATTCTGCACGATGGGCGAGGTGAGGACGCGCGCCTACGTGCCGAGTGCCGACACCAGGTCCTGCCCGGTCTACAACTGCAAGCGCCCGGACAATGACCGGCATTTCCGCCGGCGGTTCTTCCACAACAACTAGACACTTGTCCGCGTCAGAACCCGAACGAAACCTGCGCCGGTGGCGGCGGGCCGACACGCACGCCTTCCATGGCCAGCATCTTCTCCTTGGTGACCGAACCGCCCGGCGCCGAGAAGCCCCCGATCTTGCCGCCGGCGGCAAGGATGCGATGACAAGGGATGACCAGCGGCACCGGATTGGCGCCGAGGGCGGCCCCGGTTCCGCGGGCGAGCCCGGCATGGCCGGCGGTTTTGGCCAACTCGCCATAGGTGGTGGTTTCGCCGAAGCTGAGCCTTCGCGCTGCGTCGTAAATCGCGAGGCGGAAATCGTCGACCCCATCGAGATCGACCGGTACGCCGGAGAAATCGACGTCCTCGCCCGCCGCGTAGGCCTTGATCGCTGCGATCAGCTCGACCACCCAGGGCGGCTGGGCCGTGGAGGCGGAAACGCCGCCATGGCGCAGCAGGCGCCGCTCCACCGCTTCGCGGCTGCGTTCGGGCAGGCAGAGCCGGATCAGGCCCTTTTCGCTCCAGGCAATGCCCATGAAACCGATCACTGTTTCTAACACTGCGTGGCCGGCCGTGATCGAAGACGTGGTGTCCATGCTGCGTTCCTTTCCGCAAAGTGGCGAAAACCGGGATTCGTCCCAGTACATATCCAGAACAATATGGCATCAGAGGGCAAGTCTCGCCACCCGAAAACCACCTGATGGCCCCGATTGCCGCTCATGAATCGCTGGTGTAAGGGATTTCTTAACAACCCGACAAATCGGACCCGAGCGCGGCTTGCCAGCAAAACTCAACCTTATCGCGATCGGCGTGATCCTGGCCGCCGCCGGCATCAGCGGCTGCACGTCGACCTCGCAGATGAA
The DNA here is from genome assembly GCF_040321205.1 of Mesorhizobium sp. M0496. Classification (NCBI taxonomy): domain Bacteria; kingdom Pseudomonadati; phylum Pseudomonadota; class Alphaproteobacteria; order Hyphomicrobiales; family Phyllobacteriaceae; genus Mesorhizobium; species Mesorhizobium sp. M0496. Next base: position 320,450 of record NZ_JAMYRC010000002.1, read on the forward strand.
GTCCGCACCTGCTCTTACTGAAACCGCAACCGTCGCCGGCACTGATGCCGGCTTCACCGTGCCGTTGCCGGAGACGGTTTCGGTGCTGCCTGAATCCTCCGGTATCGCACCCGTTCAGACGTCCGAGCTGCCGCTCGACCCCGCCGCACAACCGGCGGCGGTGACCGCCGCCTTTGCCGGTTCGACGCCGACGGCACCAGCCGTGCCTGCCGTAATGACCGCCAATGCCTGGCAGGCGCCTGCGCCGGCAAATGCGGGTGAGCCGGTCAAGCCGGCCGAGGCCTATACGACCGCGGGGCTCGTGATGCCGGCGACCGCCAAGGGCGACCGGATGCCCGGCGTCCAGCAGGTCGCCTATGTCGTGCCGCAGAACCCGGCCACTTTGGTGCAGGGTCCCATCGGGCCGACGGAAGAACGCTCGACGGGCGTGCGTGGCGATGTCGAGCGGCTGATCGAGAAATATGCCGCCCTCTATCAGGTGCCGGTGGATTTGGTGCGCCATGTCGTCAACCGTGAGAGCACCTTCAACCCGAAAGCCTACAACAATGGCCATTGGGGGCTGATGCAGATCAAGCACGCGACGGCGCGCGGCATGGGCTATGACGGACCGGCCAAGGGCCTGTTCGACGCCGAGACCAATCTGAAATACGCGGTCAAATATCTGCGCGGCGCTTGGCTGGTGGCCGGCGGCAACGCCAAGAAGGCCGACTGGCTCTACCAGACCGGCTACTATTTCGATGCCAAGCGCAAGGGCTTGCTCGAGGCAACCGGCCTTGGTGTCGACCGCCAGCGCCGCCGCCTGCAGCCCGACGCCTGAGCGCGATGCCTGAACCGCGTCCGCCGGCTTTGAACGGCTGCGCAAGATCCTCGACGAGACGCTGGTTCCGCCGCATGGCTGAAACCGTTCCAGCCGCGTGATTTGGGAACCCAAAGCGCCGCTCCGCATTCATTGCAAGGTGGGGTCTGACAAGCTGCCGGCGCGTGGGAGGATTTTCCGTCGCCGGCTGCGGAGGGACATCCACCATCATGAAGCTTTTTCACGCATTCCTGACGCTCGGCGTCGCCGCCATGCTGGTTGGCACGCCGGCGCGGGCCGTCGAGCTGTCAATCGTGTCGGGCGATACTGGCGATGGCATCAAGGTGCTGCGCGAGATCCTCGACCGTTACGAGAAAGACAGCGGCAACAAAGTCGGCATCGTCGTCATGCCGACGTCCGGGACCGACCAGTTCGGCCAATACCGGCTTTGGCTCGCTGCTGGAAACAGCGACATCGACGTCTATCAGACGGACGTGATCTGGGCGCCGCAGCTCGCCAGCCAGCTCGTCGATCTGACTGCCACGACCAAGGATGTCGTCGGCGCCCATTTCCCCTCGATCATCCGGTCGCAGACGGTCAATGGCAAGCTTGTCGCCTTGCCGATCTTCACCGATGCGCCGGCGCTCTACTACCGCAAGGATCTCCTCGACAAATACGGCGCCAAGGTGCCGGCGACCTGGAAGGAACTGGCAGACACCGCCAAGCTGGTCATGGACAAGGAGCGTGCGGCGGGCAATCGGGATATCTGGGGCTTCGTCTTCCAGGGCAATGCCTATGAGGGGCTGACCTGCAACGCGCTCGAATGGGTGATGTCGAATGGCGGCGGCCAGATCATCGAGCCGGACGGCTCCATCTCCATCAACAACCCGAAAGCGGCGGCGGTGCTCGATATGGTCAAGGGCTGGGTCGGGACCATCGCACCGCCCGGCGTGCTTGCCTACCAGGAAGAGGAATCGCGCGGCGTGTGGCAGACCGGCAACGCGGTGTTCATGCGCAACTGGCCCTATGCCTACGCGCTCGGCAACGGCGAAGGCTCGCCGATCAAGGGCAAATTCGACGTGGCGCCGCTGCCGGCCGGCACGGGCGAAGGCGCCCGACCGGTCGCGACCCTGGGCGGCTGGAACCTCGCCGTCTCCAAATATTCGAAGCATCCTGATGCCGCGATCGAGCTGGTCAAGTTCATCGCCTCGCCCGCGATGCAGAAATACCGCACGCTGAAGACGTCCAACCTGCCGACAATCCAGGCGCTGTATGACGATGCCGACATCGCCAGGCAACAGCCGATTGTTCCGCGCTGGAAGCAGATCTTTCTCAACGCGGTGCCGCGCCCCTCGGCCGCGACCAGGATCAAATACAACGAGGCGTCGAGCCAGTTCTGGAACGCCGTTCACAACACGCTCTCGCGCGACGGCACTGCCGCCGACAATCTGGCCGACCTCGAAGCGATGCTGACCAAGATGAAGGGCGGAGGCTGGTGACGCGACGGTGCTGGGGCATCCGCCCGGCGGAACCGCAACGAGCGGGTGCGAGATGACAAGAATGGTACCTGAAACAGCCAGGGCTGCGCACTCGCCGCTGAAGGCACAGCGCGTTCGCTCGGCGTGGCTTTTCCTGGCGCCAATGCTTCTGGTGCTCGCCGCGGCGGCCGGCTGGCCGCTTGCCCGCACAATCTATTTCAGCTTCACCGACGCCTCGCTGGCCGACCTCGACGCGCGCCAATGGGTCGGCTTTGCCAATTATTTCTCGGCGTTCAGCATGCCGAGCGGGCGGGTCCTCTACGATGGTCTGCTCGTCGATCCGGTCTGGTGGCGTGCCGTCTGGAACACGATGCGCTTCGCGGTGGTCTCCGTGACCTGCGAGACGATCCTCGGCACGATCGTTGCGCTGGTTCTCAATGCCAAATTCCCGGGCCGCGGCATCGTCAGGGCGGCGATCCTGATCCCCTGGGCCATCCCGACGATCGTCTCGGCGAAGATGTGGCAGTGGATGCTAAACGACCAGTTCGGCATCATCAATGTGGTGCTGCTCAACCTCGGCCTGATCAGCGGCAAGATCGCCTGGACGGCCAACGCCGACACAGCGATGGCGGCGATCCTCATCGTCGATATCTGGAAGGCGACACCATTCATGACGCTGCTCATCCTGGCCGCGCTGCAGATGCTGCCGAGAGAGATCATCGAGGTCGCCAGGCTCGACGGTGCCAACCCCTGGCAGATCTTCTGGCGGGTGACCTTGCCGCTCATCCGCCCGGCGGTGATGGTGGCGGTGATCTTCCGCGCGCTCGACGCGCTGCGCATCTTCGACCTGATCTATGTGCTGACGCCCAACAATGTGCACACCAAGTCGATGTCGGTGTTCGCCCGCGAGAACCTGTTCGAGTTCGACAAGTTCGCCTATGGCTCCGCCGCCTCGACCTTGCTCTTCCTGATCCTCGCTTTGCTCACCATCGTCACCATCCGGGTTGGCCGGATCAGCCTGGACGGAGGCCGCTGACATGTGGATCCTGAAGCGCACGGCCTTTTATCTGCTGGTCGGCGGAATCGTCTTCGTCGCGGTGTTCCCGTTCTACTACGCCATCGTCACCAGCCTGAAATCGGGAACCGATCTGTTCCGCGCCGATCTCTGGCCGACGACGGTCAGTCTTGCCAACTACCGGAATGTGCTGACCGAGGGCAGCTTCGTGCGCAACCTCATAAACTCGCTGTTCGTCTCGGGCGCGGTCGTCGCGCTGTCGCTGTTGCTCGGCGTCACATCAGCCTATGCGCTGGCACGCATCCGCTTTCGCGGCCGCTCGGCCCTGCTGTTCACCATCCTGTCGGTGTCGATGTTCCCGCAGGTGGCGCTGCTGGCCGGGCTGTTCGAACTGGTCCGCATGTTCGGCCTCTACAATTCGCTGTTTGCGCTGATCTTCTCCTATATGATCTTCACCTTGCCCTTCACGGTCTGGGTGCTCACCACCTTCGTCCGCGACCTGCCGGTCGAGGTCGAGGAGGCGGCGATCCTCGACGGCGCGACGCCGTGGATCATCATCACGCAGGTGTTCCTGCCGCTGATGTGGCCGGCGCTGGCGACCACCGGGCTGCTGGCCTTCATCGGCGCGTGGAACGAGTTCCTGTTTGCCTTGACCTTCACCTCCAACAACGCACAGCGGACGGTGCCGGTGGCGATCGCGCTGCTCTCCGGCAACTCGCAGTTCGAGATCCCCTGGGGCAACATCATGGCCGCATCGGTGATCGTTACCGTGCCGCTGGTGGTGCTGGTCCTGATCTTCCAGCGCAAGATCGTCTCCGGCCTCACCGCCGGTGGCGTCAAGGGGTGAGGCGGCTGTCATCCTGCGGCGTGTTTTGCCGAGCCGCCCTGAGAATCCTGTAGGTACGAGAATCCGGCAAGCATGAGAATCCGGCAAGTAAAGGAAATGTCCACCAAGGCGACAGACTGGGTCTTGCCGCCAACAGATCGGGCGTTAAGCTTCGATCTTGCAGTCCCATGGGCGCGGGATCAACTGAAACCGGAGAAACATGATGCGGCTGTTGCTTTCCAGAACCGGCCTCACCACCCTGATCCTTGCCATTCCGCTCTATGCCGGCACGGCAAGGGCCGATGACTGCGCCAATGCGCAGGACCAGGCGACCATGAACGAGTGTGCGGGCAAAGCGTTCAACGCGGCCGACGCGAAGCTCAACGATGCCTACAGGCAGATCGAGGGCCGGCTGAAGGGCGAGGCGGCGTCGAAGAAGCTGCTGGTCGATGCGCAGCGCGCCTGGGTCGCTTTCCGTGACGCCGAATGCAATTTCCAGGGTGGCCCGCGCGATGAAGCGGGCAGCATGTATCCGATGGTCGTCGCCTCGTGCCAGGCGTTTCTCACCAACAACAGGCTGAAGGACCTGCAAGGCTACCTCAATTGCACGGATGCCGATACGGACTGCCCGGTGCCGGCAGCCCAATAGGGTTCGTCGCCACTCCGGGAAGGCATGCTGCTTCGTCGCCGCGCTCCGTGCAAAAATGTCGGAACCGATCGTCGCCAGACGTCCTTGGGTCGTAGAGCAACCGCGCCGGGACGCCGGCGCGACGACCAAGGAGACGATCATGATCACCTTCCCCAACGAATCCGCCAGATACCGCACCGCGCGCGAAAAGCTGCTGCAGAAGGAAATCGTGCTGCGCCGCGCCATGGAGGACGTGGCCGAGGCACGGCGGGCACTGCCGCCGGGCGGGCTGATCCGCCAGGACTATGAGTTCGACGGGCTGGATGCCGAAGGCAAGTCCGCCAAGGTGAAACTGTCGGAGCTGTTCGCGCCCGGCAAGGACAGCCTGATCCTCTACAACATGATGTTTCCGCGTCACCCGCAGGAGAAGCGCGATGTAGCCGCGAGCGGCGGCACGGCGAAGCTTGCGCGACAGGACCAGCCATGCCCGTCCTGTACGGCGCTGCTCGACCAGGTCGACGGCGCGGTCGGCCATCTCCAGGCCGCCGGCTTCAATTTCGTCGTGGTGGGCAAGACCGCGCTCGAAAACCTGGTCACGCTCGGCCGCGACCGGGGCTGGCGCAACATGCGGCTGGTGTCTTCGGCTTCCAACAGCTTCAAGCGCGACTACAATGCCGAGGATGCCGACGGCGCGCAGATCCCGCTGCTGTCGGTGTTTCATCGCGATGCGGATGGTATCCGGCATTTCTGGTCGTCCGAGCTCGGCTTCGCGCCGCCGGAGCCGGGCCAGGACCCGCGCGCCATCGGCACCTGCGAGATCCTGTGGAACCTGATGGATTTCACGCCGGAAGGCCGGCCGAACTGGCACGAGCAGCTGCAATATGGCGAGGCTTGCTGCCATTGAGGTGCCATCGTTTGGGGAGAAAAAAGGTCCGCGCAACTTCGTCGCTTTTACCGCGTTGGATTGTCCGAGGGATAGTTCAAACCCGGAGACATGCCATGAAGCCCCTTCTTGTCCTTACCGCGGCGGCATTGCTGGGCGGCGCGCCCGCCTTTGCCCAATCGACGACGGTCGCGCCGCTTGTCGCCACGACCAAGGTCGACACTTCGACCTTCATCAAAATGGTGCCAAGCGCCAATGAGTTCGAGATCCAGTCCAGCAAGCTCGCCGAGCAACAGGCGACCGACGCCGATGTCAAGGCGTTCGCCAAGCAGATGGTAACCGATCACACCAAGGCCGGCGAGGATTTCAAGGCGGCTCTCAGCCAGGGCCAGACAACCTCGGCCACCGCACCTTCCGGTCCGGCATTGCAGCCCAAGGAGCAGAAGATGCTCGATGAGCTCAAGAGCACCAGCAGCGGTCAGTTCCAGGCGAAATACATCGAGATGCAGACCAACGCCCACAAGGAAGCCGTCGCGCTGTTCAGCGCCTATGCAAAATCGGGCGACGACCCGGCGATGAAGGAATTCGCCAAGAAGACGCTGCCGACGCTGAAGATGCACGAAAAGCACGTGAAGGAGCTGGCGGTCGCGCACCAGGGTTGAAGGCGGTCCCAGGTCGGCGCCTTACGGCGCCCCCTCTGTCCTGCCGGACATCTCCCCCTCAGGTGCAGGGCTGTCCGGGGAAAGTTTTGAGTGAATCGAAATGCCGCATGTGCATGCCCCGTAAAACGGGGTTTGTCCGTCTTCTCTCTGGTTGTCGAGACTCAGAAAAGGAACGGGGCATGCGCTTTGCACCTAGCATCTTCGGGC